>DATCPK010000169.1:0-7447 GCA_036570125.1 Candidatus Limnocylindria bacterium | reverse complement strand
GGCGCGGCGTATCGGCCCATGTCGTGTTCGCCGGCCTCTCCAACGATCCGCGGCCGTTCCTGACGAAGTCCGACCTGTTCGTCCTGCCCTCACGCCAGGAAGGATTCTCGAATGCGCTCCTCGAGGCGATGGCCAGCGGCCTTCCTGTGGTCGCGACGGACGTCGGCGGGAATGCCGAGGCGCTGGAGGACGGCGTCGGGGGGCGCATCGTTCCGCCTCGGGATGGCACGGCGTTGGCCGCAGCGATCATCGATCTAGCGGGTAGACGCACGGCGCTACCCCAAATGGGAGCTGCGAACCGCGAGCGCATCGAACGGCACTTCAGCCTCGAGTCTTCAGCTGCAAAGGTGGCCGCCTGGTACATGCGCGCCGACGCGAAGGGAAATTAGATCTTCCTGGACCCTGCCCGATCGCGAGGTTTAGGAGCCTGCGACCGCATGCGCTCATTTGATGATGCGACCGCTTTGAGGAACTGGGGATCGTGTCCGGCGTCCTCGGCCGCGGCGATCACCGCGTCCATGTCCTTCGGAAGGCACTTGCCGGCGTAGCCGCGCTTGTCTGGAAAGACGAAGGTGTGGCTCTTCCCGATCCGAGGATCGAGGAGCCAGAGCTCTCGAAGCTCGTTGTAGTCGATGCCCAGTCGCTGAGCGATGTCGAAGAACTCATTGCAGAAGGTCACTTTAGTCGCGAGGAACGCGTTCTCCATGTACTTGCAGAGCTCGGCCGTTTCGGCGTTCGTCTGCTGGATCACGACGTCGGCGTTGTACACGTCCTGCCAGACGCGCACCGCTTTGGACGTCGCAGTGCGATGCCCGCCGAGGATGATCCACCGGACTTTGCGCAGGTCGTTGAAGGGGTGGTCGGGTGTTTCGGCCGGGCCGTACTCGGGCTGGAACACGATGCTCTTCTTCGGATGCTTCGCGGCAAGACGCGCGGTGGTGCCGACTGAGACCGTAGAGCGGATGACGATGAGCGGCGCCTCGACCCACGCGACGACGTCCTCCACGATCGAGGTATCGCAGGTGCCGTCGTCCTTGCGAGGCGTCGGGACACACACGAATGCGACATCGCACGCGTTCACCTGCTCGCGCGTGCCGATGCCTTTCGGTTCGTCGAACAGGACGGCATCCGGGAAAAGCTGGGCCATGCCGCGTCCTACCGCGCCGGCCCCGATGATCGCGACCTTCACGCCAGAGTCCTCCCTCTTGAACTCGTGACTTCGTACGGTGGCTTGGCCGATGTGCCAGATGGTCCTTCTTCGACAACGTACCTGAACCAGAGCTCGAGCATGAGGAGCGCCCATACCCGCGGGGTTTGATCGCTTCGACCTGACAGGTGATCCTCGACAAGTCGTCGGACCGCAGCCCGATCGACGAGCGGCCTCTCGGGCATCCCGAGCAGGGCATCCTCCACGAGGCTCCGCATGGGTCCCCTCATCCAACGCCCCACGGGCACGCCGAAGCCCATCTTCGGACGGTTGAGGATCTCGTCGGGGAGAGTGCCCTTCATCAGGGTCCGCAGAAGGTATTTCGAGACGCCGTCGCGGAATTTCATCCGCGGCGGCAGGTGGCTGACGAACTCGACGAGCCGATGGTCGAGGAACGGCGAGCGTCCTTCGAGCGACGACGCCATCGTCGCGATATCCATCTTCACCAGGAGATCGCCCGGCAGATATGTCAGTGTGTCGATCGCCAGCGTCCGTTCGAGATCGTTCGTCGGCTGCGCCTCGGCGACGGCGCTATTGAAAATGCCGATCGGGTCGGCGCGAGACTGCACGAGCTCCCCGAACTGGCCATCGCGCGCGGTGAAGTACCCGACCAAAGCGAGATAACGCTCGTCTTTCGGCAGACGCACCATCGCACCGAGACGGCGGGCGCGACGGATCGCGCGCGGAACCCACGGCGCCTGCGGAAGAAGGTCGGTCAGGCCTCCGGCGAGCGAGCGGATCGGTCCAGGAATGGCGTCGAACGCGTATGCGACTCGCGCTGCTCGGTATCGGTCGTATCCCGCGAAGAGCTCATCGCCCCCGTCGCCATTCAACGCCACCGTGACGCGCTCGCGCGCGACCTTGGCCACGTAGTACGTCGGGATGACGGAGGAATCAGCGAACGGATTGCCGAGGTGGCGCACGAGTCGCGGCAGGACCTCGAGCGCCGAAGGCTCGACGATGAATTCCTCGTGGCGCGTTCCGAATCGCTCCGCGACGAGACGGGCGTACTTCAGCTCGCTGAAGTCGCTTTCGCCGAACCCGATCGAGAACGTTCGGACATCGCTCGAGTTGGCGGCCATGAACGCGACCACGGCGCTCGAGTCGAGGCCTCCAGAGAGGAAGGCACCGAGAGGCACATCGCTCATCAACCGCACACGAACGGCTTCGTCGACCTCGACCCGCAAGCGCTCCAACGCTTCGGGCTCCGAGAGCTCGAGCTTGGGCTCGTACGACAAACGCCAATAGCGACGCTGCTCGCTGAGCCGGCCGGCCTCGAACGTAATGAAACTGCCCGGGGACAGACTCGAGATGCTCTCGAATCCGGTTCGCGGTGGAGGGACATACCCAAGGCACAGGTATTGCGCGATCGCGGTCTCGTCCACCCCGCGATCGAGGCCGAGGGTTAGAAGCGCTTGGATCTCGCTCGCGAATGCGACGCCTCCAGGAATCTCCGCATAGACGAGGGGTTTCTTCCCCAAACGATCGCGTGCCAGCAGCAGCCGCCGGCGTTTCTTGTCCCACAGAGCGATCGCGAACATGCCCCGCAGTCGCTCCACGAAGTCGTCGCCGAATTCCTCGTAGGCGTGCGGCAACACCTCCGTGTCGTTATGGGTCGTGAAGCGATGACCACGTTGCTCGAGATCCGCCTTCAGCTCGAGAAAGTTGTAGATCTCGCCGTTCTGGACCGCGAGAACGGAACCATCTTCGTTCGGCATGGGCTGGTTGCCGTGAACGAGATCGATGATCGCGAGACGGCGCGCGCCGATCGTCGCACCCTCGGATACTCCGATCCCTTCGTCATCCGGGCCGCGGTGCACGAGACGATCGAGCATCGCTTTAACTCGACCCTCGGCCGCGCCACCATCCCTACCGGCGATCCCGGCTATCCCGCACATGACCTAGCCGATCCTTCCGGTTCGACCATCGCCTGCCGTCCAGACGCGTGCGCGCGCGACGTCCGGGGAGCGGGCCGCGGACCGCGAGAACAACAGAGCGAACGCGGGAGACGCGAGGATCAATACGAACGGAATGACCATGGCTCGATGCCGGAAGAGCGTGCCGACGTTCCCTTCTGCCAGCGCGAGGACGAGCAGGGTCCCACCGACGAAGAAAATCAGCGGCACGAGGGCGCCCCACGTCCGCCGGTGCCAGACCAGGACGAACAATGCCCCTCCTAGAGCCAGATACCAGATCAGCATTTCGGGCAGAACGGCCAGGTCGAGCGTACGTCGCGCGCTCCACGGAAAAGGAGCGAACAAGACGTACGCCGCAGCCCGCGGCAGGTAGCGAAAAGTCCTCACGACGACTTCGTCGCTGCCTGCGGACTCACCCGGCGTCCGCTGGCTCCCAGCTGTGGGAGGAGTTGGCAAAGGTTCCGCGAAGCTTGTATTCGCGCCAACTCCCATCGCCGCCCTCTCCGCCTCGAGTTCAGCGAGTGACGGAATTCCGCCACGCGTGCCGGTCGGTCCGGTCACCAGGAGCAACACGGCGAGCCCGACCGCGAGGAAGCCGGCGATGGCGCGATCTTTGAGACGGAGGCGCGGCGTAAACGCGATCGCCGCCGGGATCACAAGGATGAGCCCGACGAATATGTAGTTCCGAAGGCTCTCCATGAGAACGAGAGGTGCGAAGGCAGCGGGAATGAGCCACATCGCTCTCTTCTCTTGGAACAGCAGGACAGTCCAGAGCACAAGGGCGATCAGCGCGAGGGTAAGCGAGTCCTTGAGATTCAGCGCAGACCACAGAACGAGCGATGGATAGATCGCGACGAGGACCGCCGCGACGACGCCTGCTGTCGCTTCGAAGAGCCTGCGCGCAATCTCGAATGCGAAGGCGACGAGAAGACCGCCCATCGCCGCGTTTAAGAGTTCTACGAGCAGCACCTTCGGTCCGAAGATGTAAAACACCGCCGTCTCCAAGTACACGAACGTGCCGAGCAGGTACGACTCGCCTTTGTAGTCGAAGGCGGCCGTTCCGCCATGCAGTATTTGCGCGAGCCGTGATGAGAGATCGAAGTAGCCCGCGTCGTCGCCCGTCACGAAGCCGCCGCGCCCCGCCGCCAGTAGGCCGTCGTACAGGACGACCGCAGCCATCACGCGAAGAAGGGTGGCGAACGTGACCAGGGGAAGCACTTGGCGCCGAGAGGCAGGCGAAAGGACGGCGTAGGACAAGCCGAGCGCGGCCGCGACACACGACCCGGCGGCCACCAGCCCAAGCAGATCCCCTTCCGTGATCAGGAAGCCCGCCGAGATGCCCGAGCACAGCCCGGTGCCGGCGGCGAGGAGCCGCGTACCCCATTTCTGTCTATGCATGGCAACCGTGGACGTTAGAGCCGTTCGACCTGTGCTCGACTGTCTTGGCCGCGCGTCGCGTTCACCGCGTCGAAGACGCGGGGCGCCTCACGAAGGATCGCCGCGTAGTCGACGGCGGTATGTGCCACGAGGATCACGACGCAGTCGGCCTTCCGGAGCCTTTCCGCATCGAGTGGGACAGAGCGAAGCGTCTCGTGGTGTCCGTTGCTTGCGAATACGGGCGATGCGAGCTTCACCGTCGGCACATGCGGATCGTGGTACTCGAGGATGGCGCCCTCGTCGTGAAGGATCTCCATGACCCGGATCGCGGGGGACTCCCGCGCGTCGTCGATGTCCTTCTTGAACGACGCGCCAAGCACGAGTACGCGAGACCCGCGGAGTGGACGGCCCGCGTCGTTCAACTGCTTTCGGATCCGACCGACGGTGAAGAACGGCATGGCCAGGTTCGTTTCCGCCGCGAGCTCGATGAACTTCGTGTGGAAGTCGTACTCGCGCGCTTTCCACGCGAGGTAGTACGGATCGACGGGAATGCAGTTGTGGACGAAGATGCCGCGGCCCATCGCGAATGTGTGCGTCACGGCTGATTCGAGCGAATACACGGTCGTGTTCGCCAGCCGTCGTTCGACTCCCGTCACCCTCACCACCGGTTGCCCGGCGACGGCGGTGACGCCGCGGCTTCGCGGCCACCGCTGCTTTCTCTCGAGGCAGCTGGCGAGGCGCTCGCGCTTGGCATCCGCGAACAAGGGCGCGAGCCGCCGGACGGTTTCAGTGCCCAAGAGATGAATGTCCGCGCCAACCTGCTTGCGACGGCGCTGAATGCTTGACCTGATCCCGAGGCTCTGCAAAAGGAAAAGGAACTGACGCTCGAGCGTCGGACTGGACGTCCAAAAGCTGAGGCTGGCGGCCGCATTCTGGTGCACGTAGACGCGGCCATTCTTGCGGTACGCCCGCGGCCCGCTCCGGGCATCGACGGACCCATCGCCGCGCATCAGTCCCGTCAGGAGCTCCATCCGGTGACCTTCGCTCGCCGCGAGAAGGGTGGCTGGGACGGCTGCGTCGTAGGAGTTCACACCGCAGCGCAAAGCGTCTCGAAGAAAGGCCGCGAAGAGTGCTGACGACACCTTGATCTGAACGTTGGCGCAGTCGCGATCGTGCGCGATCGAGTGTCGGAGGCCGAGACCATCGAGGATCGAGATCAGATCCGCCACGGTCTGGTGCTCTTCGACGTGGAACGTGAAGCGCACGCGGGGGTTTCCACCGTCGACGCTGATGCAACCTTCCGTTGCGTAGTAGCCGACGAGTCGGGCAACGTCGGGTGTGAGCCGCGTGACCGCAGATAATCGCGAGGTTGCGGGTCCGCGTCCGGTCCAGAGGTCGAGACGTTCGCGGGACGGCACAGCTGCCCTTGCGGTCTCGAGATCGAGATATCGGTCGAGGGGCAGGTAATTGCCGCGAACCCAGTCGCGCGCGAGAGAGGCCCCGAACTGTGCACGTAGAAGCGCGGCGTGAGCAGCCCAGCTGTCGCCAACGATCCGAACGCGCGTCCGCGCCCGCTGCGCCGTGCCCAAGTAGGGAATCAGGTCGATGGACAAGTCGTGACTCAGTCCTTGGATGTTCTCCGTGAACAGTGGGAGAAGATCGTCGACGCGCACCTCCGCGGCTGGGCGCACCACAACGCCTGCGTCGCTTACGACCAGCATCGGGTGTCGGTCGCTAACCTCGATCCGTCCCCCATCGGCCGTCGCGATCGTGATCATGTCGCCAGAGAAGGGCCGCCTGAAAAGCCAAGTGGCCCGCTCCCACTGAGGCGGCCCATCGACACCGACGCCAAGTGTCATGAATCCTGGGTCTCTGATGGCCTCGACATCGCCGATGTTCTCGACGCGACCAGCTTCGGCGGACTGGCGCCACAGGTCGGCGATCCCACGCGGACCGGCAAGATCGCCCTCGCGCGCATACACGTATTCGTCCGGCCCGAGGCAATGTCCTCCGACGCCCGGGCCTGGATAGAACGGCATGAATCCATACGGCTTCGTCGCGGCGGCGTCGATCACTTCCCAGATGTCGATGCCCATGCGATCGCAGAGCATCGCGAGCTCGTTCACCAGAGCGATATTCACCGCGCGGAACGTGTTCTCGAGGAGCTTCGTGAGCTCCGCAACGCGTGCGGACGAAACGGTGTGAATGCCTCCCTGGGTGATCTGCTGCAGCGCCGCCGCGGCAAGGGCGGTGCTCTCGGGGTCGATCCCGCCGACGACCTTCGGAGTGTTCTCAATGCCGAATGACTTGTTGCCCGGGTCGATGCGCTCGGGTGAGAACGCGAGGTAGAAATCGGTTCCAGCGCGCAAGCCTGACCGCTCGAGGATCGGGCGCATTACCTCGTCGGTCGTTCCCGGGTAGGTCGTGCTTTCGAGGACAACGAGCTGACCCTTCTGGAGCACGGTCGCGATGCTCTCGGCGGCATTGATGATGTAGCTCAGGTCGGGCTGCTTCGCGCGATCGAACGGCGTCGGAACGGCGACGAAGATGACGTGGGCATCACGAAGAGCGCCGTAATCTGTCGTCGCTTTGAAGCGGCGCGCCTTCACCTGTTCCGCGAGCGCCATCGACGACACGTCCTGGATGTAGCTCTCCCCCGCCTGCAGCTTCCGCACGCGCTCCGCGTCGACGTCGACGGCGACGACGCCGTATCCCGCTTTCGCAAAACCCACCGCGAGGGGAAGGCCGACGTAACCGCAGCCGATCACCCCCACGCACGCGGATCGATCGGCGATGGCCTTCCGAAGGGCCTCCGCGTTCATTGCGGGACCGCCAACTCGTAGTTCTGCCGGCACCAGTCGAGGGTACGCGCGAGTCCGTCCGCGAGCTCGACCCGCGCCTCGAAGCCCAGGATCTCCCGCGCCCGAGTCACATCGGGCACGCGCCG
>DATCPK010000168.1:0-3009 GCA_036570125.1 Candidatus Limnocylindria bacterium | reverse complement strand
ATCCCGCGGCGTTGATGAAGCCTTCGGCGCCATCGACCTTGCCGAGTATTGGATGTTTGTCCGGTGTGTCCTCGTACAACCCGGCCCAGCCGGTCTTGATCGAGGTCCGTTCGAGGATCGGAAACCGCGCGAGCGCGCGTTCGACGACGGCCGGCATGAAGTCCTGGTTCACGGTGTCGTCGAAGCCGGGCTTCTCTTTCTGGTCGGCCATCCCGAGAAGCACGCCCCCGGATTCTCGGTGCGCGTAGAGGCCGGACGCGAACTCGATCGTGAGCGGGAAGTCCTCGTCGAGGCCGGGCACGGCTTCGGTCACGAAGATATGCCGACGCAATGGCTCGATGGGCAGGTCGATGCCCGCAAGTTTCGCGACCTGGCCCGCCCACGGTCCCGCTGCGTTCACGACGGTGCGAGCGTCGATCTCTTCGGTCTTCGTGCGCACGCCACTGACGCGGCCGCGGCTGGATGAGATCGCCGTGACCGCCGCGTTCTCCGCGAATGTGACGCCGGCCTCCCGCGCGCGCGCCACGTAGCCGTTCAGCATGCTCGAGGGATCCGCATAGCCGTCCTTGGCGCAGAAGGTGCCGAACCGAACGTCGTCTGTCCGCGCGTGCTTGAAGAGCGCTTTCGCCTCAGCAGCCGTGACTCGATGCGCCGGGACGCCGAGGCGCGACCACATCGCGAGCGAACGCTCGAACGCCGCGACATCGCGATCCTCGGTGATGAGAAAGAGGTAGCCGACCTGATGGAAGTGCGGGTCGGTACCGATCTCGTCCTTGAAGCGCTCGATGTGCGGCAGCGAGCGCTGCGAGAGCTTGACATTGATCTCACTGGAGAATTGGAGACGGATGCCGCCCGCGTTCTTGCCTGTCGATCCGGATCCGAGGCGATCGCGTTCGAGAACGAGGATGTCGCGCACACCCTTCTTTGTCAGGTGGTGCGCGATGGAAGCGCCGATGATCCCGCCACCAACAATCACCACATCGGCTGTGCGACGCATCGTGGCGATGGTACGGACTCGTCAAGGACGGCGGCGACTGTGCCGAAGGGGCTGTGCCGAAGGGGGGAATCGAACCCCCAAGCCCTTGCGAGCGGCAGCCCCTGGAGCTGCTGTGTTTACCGTTTCACCACTTCGGCGAGATCACGATTCTAGCAATCGCTTCGCTCGGTCAACCCTATGCGTTTTGATGCCGTTCGACGTACGTGCTCCAGATACGCCACTTCCGCATCAACCGCGGAGCGTCCGGGTCGGCATAGAAGCGTTGCAGCAGTTCGATGCTTGCGTACTTGCCGTACTGAAGACGGAACATATCGCGGCGACCTTCTGCACGCTGGGGATTCAGGCTTCCGGGTACCCCGATGAGCTTCTCGAGCCGCACCCGCAGCCATTCAAGGTGCAGCCTACTTGCGGAATTGAAGCTCACGATGAACCGTTCGTACCGATAATCCGGGTAGGTGGCGAGAGTCGGTGCGTGAACAAAGTTTGCGATTCCGCCGTCGCCATCCATGAGCCCGCGAGCGAGTGGGGCTAGATTGGCGTCTGGCACGTCGATGGCTCCCAGTGTCAAACTCTTGCGCGGCGTAAGGCCGACACAACGAAACCACTCGTACAACCGCGAGTCATGAAACTCCGTGAAGTAGACAACTCCGTCTGCTCGGGTTCGCTCTTGTTTCACGCGATTGGTTCGGCCGAGTGTGGAGAGGTAGGTCTCCACAAGCTGCCGGTCTTCGGACTTGAAGTTGATCTTTCGCCTGCCCGTGTAAAGGCAGCCGTCGGTGGCCGTCAACCCCACGATGTAGGCCATCTCGTCCGACCACTCGAGCGGAAGGGTCGTACGTCCCGCGTTCGGCCAGCGGCACTCCTCGAACGGCGTCCTGCGCTGGTAGATCTTTCCTCGGTGCGCAGCAGCCGCTCTCGCCACTCGAGGATCCGTCGCCGCTGTTAGCCCCTTCGCCCAGCCTTTGCCCACGAGCCCATCTACGCACATGTGTGACGTGATAGGAAGGTCCTAGATCGTGCGAAGCTGTCGTCAAAAATGACGACGAGCGCGTGAGAGGTGTCGTCAAAATTGACGACAGACGCATCAGCGCTTGGGCTGTGTTCGCACGTACCAGTCTTCGACATTCCAAAAACGCTCGCGCGGGTCGGTCAGCGGTGCGATCCGCAGTCCCTGGACCAGCCGGCTCTGGGCGTAGAGGTAGTCGCTGAAATACAGGAACACGACGGGCACCTCTTTCGAGATCGCCTGAAACACCGGCGCGTACAGCTCGCGCCGCGCGGCCTCGTCGAACGTCCGGCGCGCCGCCTCGAGATTCCGGTCGATCGGGAGCGTCGAGTAACCCGAGAAGTTGTGCCCGGGGTCGTTCACCTCGGTCGAGTGAAAGAACGTGTACGGGTCGGGATCGCCTGACACGGCGATCTCGACCAGGAGCGCATCGAAGGACCGCTGGCGCGCGACGCTGTCGACGAGCTGGCCGAAGGGCATCGACTGGACCGTCACGCTCATCCCCACGGCGTTCAGGTCGCGCTGGATCTCGGTCGCGGCCGCCATGCGGGCCGGCTCGTCCGACGTCGAGATCGTGAACGCGAGCTTCTGCCCGCCTTTGTCACGGATGCCGTCCCCGTCGTGGTCCTTCCAGTCGGCTTGATCGAGAAGGGCGGTCGCGTCTTCGGTCGAGAACGCGTACTTGGTGACGTCCTTCACATATGCCCACGAGCTCGATGGAACGAACTCATCGGCGACCGTTCCGCGTCCATCCGCGGCAAGCCGCAGAACGCGACCCCTGTCGATCGCCGACGCGATCGCCTATCGGACCGCGCGGTCACGGAAGACGACCTTGTCGGGACGGACGTTCAGGAAGAGGGATACGAAGTTGTCGGTCGGAAGGCTGTAGAGGACTGCGCTTTTGAGCGACCGGGCGCGCTCGGCGTCCTGGCTCGAAAGGCCGCCGACGCCGTCGATCTCGCCGCGAGAGAGTGCGAGCAGAGCTTCGGTCGGGTCCGGGTAGAAC
>DATCPK010000167.1:0-8803 GCA_036570125.1 Candidatus Limnocylindria bacterium | reverse complement strand
GTGACCTTGTCGACGCGCTCGGTGGGAAGGGACACGACGTCGGTCCCCGCGAACTGCAGCTCGAGGTACTCGCGCACGACCCCGGCGATCTCGCGGGTGATGAACCGCTCGAATCGCCCGATCCCGTGGTCCTCGTGGACGATGTGGTCGCCGGGCTTGAGGTCGGAGAGGAACGAGCCGATCTGGACACGCCTGCGGCGCTGCTCGGGGTGGCGCGGCTTCCGGAAGCCGAAGACCTCGGCGTCGGTGAAGACGCGGAGCCCGAGCTCGGTTATGGCGAACCCTTCGGCCAGGGGCACGCGCGCGACCACCAGCGATCCCGATTCCGGTATCTCCTCGACGGTCTCGCGGGCCACCGCGGTCACGTCGCGGTCGGCGAGAAGCTCCGAGAGGCGCGCCGCCTGTGGAGTCGCGATCAGCGTGATGCCTTCGCCGCGGGTCGTGGCGAGCTGGCCGATGAAATCGTTGAGCCTGCCCGCGTAGCTCGTCGTGCCGCCCCACCCGAGCCGGACGGCGTCCGTTCCCGTGCCCATGCGGGCGCTGCCGTGCTCCGCCGCGAGCGATTCGATCCGCGAACGCGGCACGTACGGCGGTGGAAAGACCGCGACGGGGAGACCCTGATCGGCGAGCTCGCCGCGCCGCTCCTCCGCCTGCGCCTCGAGGGCGTCGTGCGCGAGGTCGAGCTCGACTGTGTCCTCGAAGACGACCGTCGCGCGCCCGCCGAGGTGGTCGAGGAGCGAGGCGGTGGCGCCGAGCGCCGGCGCGAACGCGTCCACGCCGGGTGCGTAGCCGCCCTCGCGCAGCGCATCGACGAGCTTCGCGTACGGCGAGAGATCCGCGCCCTCCTCGTCGTCGGCGCGCGCCAGCCGTTCCCATCCCGCGCGCACGAGCTTCTCGGCGAGCGACGGAGCGGTCTCGAGAGCGAACTCGCGCGCCGGAAGGACGATCAGTTCGTCGAGGGGCGACTGCGAGCGCTGTGTCACCGGGTCGAACGCGCGGAGCGTCTCGATCTCATCGCCGAAGAGCTCTACGCGCGCGGGCTGCTCCGCGGACGCCGGGTAGATGTCGATGATCCCGCCGCGACGTGAGAATGTCCCGGGCTCGCTGACCTCGGTGACCGGCTCGTACCCGAGATCGAAGAGCCACGCCGCGGTCTCAGCCCACGAGAGCCGGTCGCCGGCGCGGAGCGTGCGACCGCGCCGTGAAAGCTCCTCCGGCGGGATGGTGTGCTCGAGAAGCGCGCGCAAGCTCGTGACGACGGCGACCGGGGCTTGCGCGGTCGCGAGTCGCCAGAGCGTGAGGAGCCGCTGATGCACCGAGGTGCCTGAGGGCGCGCTCGCCTCGAAGGGCATCGTCTCGCGTTCTGGGAACGAGAGCACGCGGTCCTCGCCGAGCCATCCGGCGAGCTCCGCTCGCCAGCGCCGCGCACGGTCTTCGCTGGGCGCGATCAGGGCGACGGTGCGCCCGTTCTGCGCTACGAGCGCGGACCACGCGAATGCGCGTGCGCCGGCTGTGGCATCGGTGACCTTGAGGCGCTGCCTCTCTTCCAAGCGCGCCGCGAGCTCGCGATACGTGACGCTTCGGTCCGCGAGCTCGAGGACACCGCCGAGGCGAGCGCGCGCGACGCGGACGGCGCTAACCATTGAACTTCGTCATCGCCGGCTGGATCCCCTGGCGAAGCACGACCTCCGCTGCCTCCGCGGCGCGCGTGAGCGACGTCTCCGCCGTGGCGCGCTCGTCAGCGTCGAACGGGTCGAGCACGTATTGCGCGAGGTCGCCGATCTCGCGGAGCGGATCCGCCGGAGCGACGCCGACGCGCAGGCGCGGGAAGTCCTCGCCGATCGCGGCGACGATCGAGCGCATCCCGTTATGCGTGCCCGGTCCGCCCTTTTCGCGCAACCGGATCTTGCCGAGTGGAAGATCGACCTCGTCGAAAACGACGAGCAGATCGGATGGCTGGATGCGGTACCGGTCGAGGAGCTTGCGCACGGCGCGGCCGGAATCGTTCATGAAGGTCTGCGGCCGCGCGATCGCCACACGCACGCCGTCGATCGAACCCTCGGCTATGCGCGAGTCGGCCGCCTTGGTGGCGAACTCGGCGCGCGCGCGCTTCGCCAAACGCGAGGCGACCTGGAAGCCGACGTTATGGCGCGTGCCGGCATAGCCCTCGCCGGGATTCCCGAGCCCGACGACGACGCGATCGACACGCGGTGGCGCCTTCTCCGTGCCGGCTCTGCCGAACAGCTTCGCGAATCTCGCCAACTGCACTCCCAGACGCCGAAAGGCCCCGTCCACCTAAGACGGGGCATCGGTCGCTTATGTGAAGTCAACGATAGCGTTCGCGACCTGACGCGTGGAGCGCTCGTCGATCGGGTCCAGGACCAGGATGGCCTCATCGGCGCCAGCCTCGGTCAGGAGGCGCAGATGCGAGGGGAGGTCCTTCAAAGCGACCGGCGGGATGTCGTTCGGCCGCTCACCCGGTCCGTCGCCGGCTCTGACGAGCACGCACGCGCTGTGGATGAGCTCGGCCGGATCGCGACCGGCTTTGACGCACGCGCCGTCGATGTCCCCGCGAAGGTTCGCGAACCCCTCAACGGTGTTGCCGTACGAGGTGAACCACGTGTTCCAAGCCTCGACGTAGGGCAACGCGATGCCGAGCATTCGCGCGCCGTTCGAGCCGAGCATGATCGGCACACGACGGCGAGGCGGCGGCAGCAGGACCGCGTCGTCGACATTGTGGAAATCTCCTTTGAATGTGACGTGCTCGCCGGCGAGAAGGCGCCGCACGATCTCGAAGGATTCCTCGAAGCGCGAGACCGTGTGATCGAAGGGAAAGCCGAACGCGCGGAACTCCGTCTCGTTCCATCCGGCGCCGAGCCCGAGTGTGAAACGTCCACCAGAAATCTCGTCGATGGATGCGGCCATTCGCGCGATGAGACCCGGCGCGTGGAACGCCGTGGCCGCGACCAGCGGGCCGAGGCGCACGCGGGTCGTCAGCACCGCGAGCGCAGCGAGCTCGGTCCACGCGTCCCACGGTCCTCGCTCGGGCCGTCCGCCGCCCCGGTAGAGAAGGTGGTCGCCGACCCAGATCGAATCGAACTTCGATTCCTCGGCGGCCCGCGCGATCGCGGCGACCTCCGGCCAGCGCACCTCGCGCTCGACCTCGGGTAACTGAACGCCTATGCGCACGGGAACCGACGATATCGGTTTGTCAGAAGAGGGATGATGTGACCCATATGAAGTTCCCCCGCTTCGACATGGAGCGCATGCAGTCCCAGTGGGAGCACAAGGTCAAATACGACCTCTCCGAATCCGGGGTCGAGGCCCTCGAGCTCCAGGAGATCACGCGCGATCCGAAGGACCTCCTGAAGACGAAGCTCGGCTACGCCGAGGGCGTCGGCCGCGAAGCCACGCGGGTCCTCATAGCCGGGATCCATTCCGGGCACGACGCCGACGACGTGATGATCACGACCGGAACGAGCGAGGCGAACTTCCTCGCGCTCGCGTCGCTCGTGAACGCGGGCGACGAGGTCGTGGTCGTGATGCCGAACTACATGCAGCTGCACGGCCTCGCGACGGCGTTCGGCGCGCGCGTGCGGGAGGTCTGGCTACGCGAAGAGCGCGCGTGGACGATCGACCTCGACGCGCTCGCGGCCGCGGTGAATCCGCGCACTCGCCTCATCTGCGTGTGCCAGCCCAACAACCCGACCGGCCAGGTCCTCTCGCAGGCGGAGGTCCAGGCGGTGGTGCGCATCGCCGATCAGCACGGCGCGTGGATCCTCGCCGACGAGGTCTACCGCGGTGCCGAGCGCTCCGCGGAGGAGAGTCCGTCGTTCAGTGGCCGCGGCGAGCGGATCCTCGTGACGGGTGGGCTCTCGAAGGTCTATGGACTTCCGGGGCTGCGCCTCGGATGGCTTGTGGGACCGCGCGAGCGCATCGACGCGGCGCTCGAGATAAAGGACTACACGACGATCGCGCCGGCGACGCTCTCCGAGTCGCTCGCTGAGATCGCGCTCGAGCGGCGCAAGCAGCTCCTCGAGCGCGCGCGGTTTCTCATCAACGAAAGGTGGCCGCTTCTCGAAGACTGGGCGGCGGGCCATTCGCGGGTGCTCCACTGGACGCCGCCGGCCGCAGGCGCGATCTGTTTCTTCAGCTACCAGTACCCGATCGACTCGATGCCGCTCGTCGACCGCCTCATTCGCGAATACGGCACGATGATCGTCCCGGGTGTCCAGTTCCGCGCCGAACGCCATCTGCGGATCGGCTTCGGAATGCCCTCCCGAGTGCTGCATGCGGGACTCGCGGCGATCGACCGTTTGCTCACGACCATAGACTGACGGCGGCGTCGGTCAGGCGACCGGCGACCTCGTGCGCTCGGGAGGTGCACATGCCGGCGCTCACGATCGGATTCATCCTCGCGCTCATCGCGCTCATCTGCGGGATCCTTATGCTCGTTTCCGGACGTTGGTCTCGTTATCCGCTAGCCGCGATCGCGATCATCTGCTTGGCGCTCAATCAGACCGGTCTCATCACGAAATAGCCGCGGCCCGCGGGCGGGTCGCCTGCCTGTTGGCATGGCTAGCATGCGTCCAGAAATGGCGGCTCGCCCGCTCCATCTTTTCGAGGCCGGCGTCGTCACGGAGCAGCGATTCATGGGGCTGCAGGAAGCGCCGGCGGCCCTCGGCCGACTCCTTGCGGACCGGCTCGGGGCGGACAAGCGCGTGCGCATTCCGTTCAACCCTCGCGAACGCTGGCTGAGCGCCGCGCGCGAGGCGTGTCGGGGGCTTGCCGATGGTGTGCTGGCGTCGATGCGCGACGGCGCGACGGCCGCGGTCATCGGCGGCGAGTGCACGGTCATCGCGGGCGCTCTGTCGGGCGCGCTCACCGCGGAGCCTCTGCTCTCGCTCGTGTACTTCGACGCGCACGGGGACTTCAACACGATGGCGACGACGCCCTCGCACTACATCTCGGGAATGGTCCTCGCCCATCTCTGCGGGCGATCCGTCGCACCGCTGCTCTTCCCCGGTGCCCGCAAGATCGCCGACGATCGCGTGGCGCTCGTGGGCGCCCGCGCGCTCGATAGCGGCGAGATCGCGAACCTCGACCGGTCGCGCGTGCTGCGGATCGCATTCGACCGCGAGCATCCTGAGGCGCCGGGTCTGGTCGCGTGGACACGACGCCGCTCGGTCTGGCTGCACGTGGACGTCGACGTCATCGACCCGCGCGAGTTCCCCGCGGTGGCGTTCGCGGCCGTGGGCGGTCCGCCGATGAAAGATTTCGCGTTCGTCCTGCGTCAGGTGTTCGCCGTCGCTGACGTCAGGGGAATCTCGATCTGCGGGTACGACGCGCGCGCGGATCAGGATCACGCGCTCGCAGCCCCGCTCGCCGACGCCGTCGCGAGTGCGTTCGGCCGAGTACCGGTCCGGGCCTAGACCTCGCGTCCGAGGCGCGCCGCGATCTCGCTGCGGTGCTCCCACTCGTGCTCGAGCATCCGGCGGATCACGCGATACGCGGAGTACGTCGACTGACCCGCCTTGCGGATTCTGGCGCGTTCCGCCGGGGTGAGCGTCTTCAACCGATCAATCGCAGCCGCGCGAGCCACCTGCAACGCGATGCGCAGATCGAGATCGCCGCGATCGGCGGCGTTCGTCGGCTCGCCCATCGTCTTCAGCGGACCGACGAGCGCGTACACGTACGACTTGTCGGCGCCGAGGACGTGCAGGAGGATGTCGCGCAGCGCTCGGCCCTTCGCGGGCTTCGCGCGCAGGGCCTTGTCGTCGATGCCCATCACGAGCGATAGCAGATCAGCACGCGACCACTCGAGCCACCGCACGTATCGCGCGAGTGCGGACGGCGAGAGCGGCCTCAGGTCCTGCGGCCACAGCGCCTGTCCCGAGAAGAGACCCTCGGTGTTGTGCCCGGCGATCTCGGTCCCGATCTTTGATGCCTGGTCGACCTTTTCGCCGTGGCGAGCGAGGTAGCGCAGGTAAGCCCGGATCGCCTCGGGCGCGGCGGCGACCGCCTCGTCGGTGGTGTCTCCCTGCACCACGCAGCCGAGCAGGTCCAGGACGTGCACCAGCGTCTTCTTTCGCTGCGGACCTGATTCAAGGTAGAGCGCGTACACGCTACGAGTATCAGGGGACGCCGAGGATGTGGCCGAGCTCCTTCTTGATCGCGTCGTAGAGCGTGGCGCTCGTCCACCCGCCGCCGGCGCCGTCGCGATCGATGTAGATCGTTCGCCCGACGGTCATGGCGATCGCGTCACCGGGTAGATCGGCGATCGCTATCCGTATGTCGTTCATCGACGCGAGCGCAATACCCAGCTGCGTCGACCAGTAGCTCTTCGCCTGCGCGAGAGGCGGCGGCAGCATCAGCTCCGTGGCGATCGGCTGGCCCGTGCTCGTGGCACCGCGCAGAACGTTGCCCGGCGCGTTGAAGACCGGGTCGTTGGTCCGCACCCGCACGTTGTCGAACGAGGCCGACCCACCCTTGGTGAAGAGGCCGAGCGAGCCGTCGACGACGGGCGCGTTGTATGCCCAGGTCGTCACGTACGCGCCGTTCAGGGTGACCGCGACCGAGGTCGCCTTCAGCGAGAGCGACAGCGTGTAGTCGGTGACCGCGGAGAGCACCTTCGCGATCGTCTGGTCGATGACCATCCCGCGCGTCGGGTCGACGTGGCCGACAAGTACGCGCTGGCCCGCGACGTCGATCGCGACGAACTTGTAGTCGTTCACCGCGTACTGATCGAACACGATGCCGGCCGTCTGCGCGGTCTTCACCTGCGTCGTGATCTCGACGTAGGACTCCGGCTGCACGTGCGCGCCGAGGTCGATGCCGACCATGGCGGTCGTCGCGCCAGCCGCCGGCGTCCCGGTGTAGCGCCCGTCTGCCGGCGTGACCGCCCACGTACCCGTCGTCGTGCCGGTCATGAGGTTCGCGGCGCCGTCGTTGAAGTCCTCGGTGGTGTCGAGCGTGATCTGTGGCGGAACGACCTGGATCTTGATGTTGTCGAGCGTCCCGCGTGATTGGTCGGAGCCGAAGCCCAGGAGGCCCTTGTTCAGACCCTGGTCCTCGCCGTCGACGACGCGCGGGCCGTACAGGTACGAGAACGAGCGGTTGCCCGCGTTCACGATGACGTTCGTGCCGTTCACCTGGATGAGCAGGTTGTACGTCGTGTCCGCCTTGGCCTGGAACGGAGAGAAGTTGTCGATCGCCCAGCCGTAGCTCGCGCGGTGCCCGACCACGAGCTTGTTCGTGGACACATCGATGCCCGCGAACTTGAAGTCGGTCGGCGACCAGTAGTCGAAGATGACGTACGAGTTCGCCTTGAAGCCGCCGGTCGGCTTCACCACGGTGACGTCCGCGGCGACCTCGTAGTAGATCGGCAGGTACGCATCGGCATAGAAGACCGCGGCCGAGTCGCCGCTGTTCGTCGACGTCACGGAGAGCGCGCCGTTCTGCACCGCGAACGTTCCGCTATCGACCGCGAAGCCCTGCAGAGCGCCGTTGTTGAAGTCGGCCGACCGCAGGACGTCGCGCGGGCCACCCGGGATGTTGCCGGGCTGCGGGTCGCTCGGGCCGCCGGTCTGGGTCTGCCACAGGCCGTGGTCCTTCTGTGTGATGAGGCCGAGCTCGCCGTCGGGCTCGCCGTTGCGCGCGGCGCTGTTGCCGGTCTCGACGATGCGGGTCATGTCCACGCCCTGGGAGCGTGACAGCGCGTACAGGAACTCGGGGAGCTGCGGCTCGACCTGTCGGCTCACCGTCGCGATGCCGAACGGCGCGAACGGTACGAGGTACGAGTTGAACTCACCGACCCAGTCGATGAGACGGTCGCCGCCAGTGTTGCCGATGAGGATGTCGAGGCCCGCGCCACCGTAGACCCGGTCCTCGTAGGTCGGGTGCGTATCCGGCGCGTCGTTCATCCAGGCGTTCGTGCGCAGGTCGTCGTCCGCGTTGGACAGGTCGTTGCCCCAACCGGCCCAGATCGTGTCCTTGCCGGTGCCACCGACCATCCAGTCGTTGCCGAGGTCGCCGAAGATCGCGTCGTCGCCGTCCGTATTTACGGTGGCCATGAGCGAGCAGCCCTGGTTCGTCGGCTGGACGCAGCCGGGAGCCGTGACGCGGCCGTCGGTCGCGTCGAAGTTCAGGAAGTACTGGAACTGCGTCGGGGCGGCGCCGGTCTTCCACACGCTCCCGTCGGCGTTGAACAGGATGGTGCGACGCGGGTCGTACTCGTCGTAGAGCAGGAACTCGCCGCCGCGACCGCCGTGAGCGACGTGCCACGTGTTGCTATCGGCACCGAAGTGCAGGATGTCGCCGGGGTTGAACGGGTGGAAGAAGTCGGTCTCTACGAGGCCGATCGCGCAGTTCACCTGCTGCTGGCACTGCGCGGGGTTGCTGCCGTACATCTGGATGTACGACGTGATCAGAGCTTCGTTGCCGCCGATCGCGTCGTCGCCCGAGCCGCCGTGCAGGAAGTCGTTGTCCCAGCCGCCGAAGATGACGTCGTCCGAGTTGTTGGCGTCGTACAGCGGCTGGTCGGCGCCGAGCGCGTTCGGAGTCTGGTTGAACGGCGTCAGGTCAACAGCCTTGTTGAGCTCGCCGCCGACGTTGATCGTCGCGGTCTGCACCTGGCCGGGCGTGTAGATGAACTCGTTCATCACGTTGCCGTTGCTGAAGCTCGCGTCTGGGTCGGCCGCGAGCAGCGGGGCGATGCCGTAGATCGGCTCGCCGACGGTCGTGTTGTTGCGGCTCGTGAAGATGCGGCCGTCGTCGCCGATGACGCCGTCCTGACCCGTGCCGC
>DATCPK010000166.1:0-3881 GCA_036570125.1 Candidatus Limnocylindria bacterium | reverse complement strand
ACGCGGTGCGCGACGCACCATCGCGCGGCGCTCGCGTTGATCGTCGTGAAGTCGCGGGTGAAGCCCGCGGTTGTGTCGCCCCAGCGCGCGCTATTTGGGGTCTTGAAGAGGATCCGCTCGGTCCCCGCCGGAAGCTTCGCGTGGTCCAGCCATTCGCCGGAGACATGGCCCGGTCCGTCGAACGCAACGACGACAGAGGGACCGACGAGAGCGTCGAGCGGCAGCTTATCGACGGTGTTCCCGCCCTCGATGAAGTGGAGCGGTGGGTCGACGTGGGTCCCGGTGTGATCCCCGAGCGTGATGATCGAGACGTTGTTCCCGTCTCCTTTTGAGATCCGCTTGAGCGGCTCGATCCTCGGGCTCGGCTCGCCGGGCCAGGTCACCATGTCCGGACGCAGGACGAGCGAAACATCGTGGATCTTCACTCCCGCAGAATAGTCGTGATGACCATCACCTCAGGCGAGGTCGAGCGAGTGTTCCGCGAGTCGGGCGCCCTCCGCGAAGGGCACTTCATCCTCGCGTCCGGCCGCCACTCTTCCTTGTATCTAGAGAAGTTCCAAGTGCTTCAGCACCCAGCCGAAACGGAGCGGCTCTGCGCCGCGATCGCGTCATGGGCCAAAGGCCTCGATATCGCAACCGTGGCCGGCCCAACGACCGGCGGCATCATCCTCGCCCACGAAGTCGCCCGGCAGCTCGGTGCGCGCGCGATCTACGCAGAGCGCCGTGAGAACGGCACGGGTCGGGAGTTCCGCCGGGGATTCGCGCTCAGGCCTGGCGAGCGGGTGCTCGTCGTCGACGACATCATGACGACCGGCGGATCCGTCCAGGAGACCATTGATGCGGTCCGCTCCGCCGGCGGGACCGTGGCCGGAGCGTCGGTCCTGGTCGATCGATCAGGGGGTGCGACCCGGCTTGATGTCCCCATCCAGTCCCTGTGGCGCCTGGAGATCCCCTCATACGCGCCCGCCGAGTGTCCGCTTTGCGCGAAAGGCATCCCAGCAGCGCATCCCGGC
This sequence comes from Candidatus Limnocylindria bacterium, assembly GCA_036570125.1. Taxonomy (GTDB): domain Bacteria; phylum Chloroflexota; class Limnocylindria; order P2-11E; family P2-11E; genus 3-1-20CM-2-70-9. The sequence continues at coordinate 2,868 of DATCPK010000166.1, read as the reverse complement.
ACCACTCCTGCTCCTGTGGGGGTCACGACATGAAGGACCTGTATCGCCTCGCGCGGACGGCCGTCTGGCTCGCGTTCTTCGGCGCGGTCTATCAGGAGCTGAGGAAGCCCGACGCCGAGCGGACCTGGCATGGAAAGGTCGCGGGCGCGGTGCCGTACGACTTCCGCCTGCCGACCTTCGAGCGGCTTCGCGAGGCTTACTGGAATCCGGAATCCGATCAGATCTTCAGCGAGCGCGTGTTCGGCGTGGGCTGGGCAGTGAATATCCCGGTGGCCGCGAAAAGGGTGGCGGCGCTGGTGGATCAGTACGCGGACGCGAGCCGTTCGCTCCGCGGCGGCTCGAAGAGCCCGAAGAAGAGGATTTCCTCGCGCGAATCTGAATGAACGCGGGGAGCTTTTGCTCCAGCGCGTCGTCGGATCCCGCCGGCCCGCCTTCGCGATGCGGCGACCACTCCCAGAGACCGTCGACCAGAAAGCCCGCCCGTACGCACGCGTTCACGAGGTCTGCCGTGCGATGCGCGTACTCGTACGTCGGCGCGCGGACCTTCACGCGCCCGAAATCCCAGGTCGGGTCGAGCACCGGCACCGGCCGGTCGCTGAAGTAGGTCTTCTTCGGGCGCCATCCGGTGCCCGTCCACGACTCGTAAAATAGGAAAGTCACGGGGTGCATCGTCGAGAAGACGTACACGCCGCCGGGGGAGAGGACGCGTGCCACCTCGGCGATGACGCGAGCAGCGTCGGGAACGAATACGAGCGAGTGCTGGTGAAAGACGATGTCGAACTCGCCGTTCCCGAGCGCACTCAGGTCGCGCATGTCCGTTCGCAGGTAGGTGAGCTCGGTACCGCGGCGTCGCGCGAGACGCCGGACCGTCGCGAGCTGCGTGCTGCTGATGTCCACCAACGTGGTCGCCGCGCCGAGCTCGGCGAAGAGGACCGCGTCCCAGCCCCCGCCGCCCGCGAGAGAAAGCACGCGTTTTCCTTCGAGCTCGACCCCTGACAGCGTGCCGTTCGTGATCCCATCGAGGAATCGCCGCTTTCCGGCCCGGTCGCGCGGCGGCGTGCCCTGTGGGCGCGTGTACGGGATGCCCGCCTTCGCGAGCCGCTCCCACATGCGTTCGTTGTGCGCGCCGACTTCGTCGACCGCGACGGGCTTGGGCACGCCGAAATTGTGGCGGCATAGACTCGCTCGCGCTCGTGAAGATCGTGGTGACGCGGCCGATCGCTGAGGAAGCGCTCTTGATCTTGCGCTCCAAAGGCGATGTGGCCGTTGGTCCGGAGGAGCCGCCGATCCCGACCGCTGACGAGGTCGTGCGCCTCATCGCCGACGCCGACGTCGTGTACACGCTTCCGGCGAATCCGGTGAACGGCGATGCGATCCGCGGGGCGAAGAAGCTGCGCATGATCGCCACGATGGGCACGGGCTACGACAACATCGACGTGGCCGCCGCCAGGGAGCGCGGCATACCGGTCACCTTCGCTCCCGGAATCCTCGACGAGACGACCGCTGACGGCGCTTTCGCGCTCCTCCTCGCCACGGCGCGCCGGCTCGGCGAGGCCGAGCGCTTCCTTCGCGCCGGGAAGTACCGCGGCTGGACGCCGTTCATGTTCACGGGGCAGGACGTTCACGGCGCCACGCTTGGCATCGTTGGCATGGGCCGGATCGGCCTCGCCGTCGCGAGGCGCGCTCGCGGCTTTGCGATGCACATCCTGTATCACGACGCCCGCCGCAACATGGGCGCGGAACAGGAGATCGGCGCGACCTACGTCGAAAACCTCGACGACCTGCTCGCGCGAAGCGACATCGTCTCGCTTCACGTTCCGCTGCTCGCCGAGACGCGCCACCTGATGGACGCGGAACGTCTGCGCAAGATGAAGCCAACCGGGATCTTGATCAACACCTCGCGCGGTCCTGTCGTCGACGAGAAGGCGCTCGCGCAAGCGTTGAAGGAAGGCGTCATCGCCGGCGCCGGTCTCGATGTGTACGAGCGCGAACCCACGGTCGAGCCCGCGCTGCTCGAGCTCGAAAACGCGGTGCTGCTCCCGCACATCGCATCGGCGTCCGTGCGTACGCGGACGCGCATGGCCGTCCGGGCCGCGGAGAACATCCGCGCGTTCATCGACGGCAAGCCGCTCCTCGACCCGGTTCCTTGATGGCGACGGCGACGGGCATCCCGCCACAGGAGCGTCTTAGCCTTTCGAGCGATGACGAGACGCTCGAGGCCGATCTCTACGGCAGGCTGCCGGCGGCGCGCGTCGCGATCCTCGTGCATGGACAGAACTGGGACGCGTCCGGCTGGCGGGGCGTCGCGCCGCTGTTCGTCGCACGAGGCGTGTCCGCGCTTGCTGTGAACCTCCGCGGCTACGCTGGATCGACGGGAAAAACGAACCGCTATCGCCCGGACAAGCCGTGGACGCCGGTGGCCGATCTCCGTGCCGCGAAGGCAGCACTACGCGCCCGCGGCACCAAAGAGATCGCTGTCGTCGGATCGTCGATGGGCGGGAGCGCGGTGCTCGCGTCGAGCTTCGAGGGCGACATCGAATGTGTCGTCGCGATCTCCGCTCCAGTGGCCGCGGTCCCCGACGAGCTCTCCAAGAAGATCACCGGCCGCAAGCTCTTCGTCTGTGCGGACCGCGACTCGCTGCGCGCGACGCCGAACGTCCTCGCCTGCTTCACTGCGGCGACCGCGCCCAAGAAGCTCGTCCTCTTCGGAGGGCGCGAACACTCGCGCGCGATGTTCAGCGCTGCGTACGGGGACGAGGCGCTTGGTGAGATCGTGGAGTTCGTATGCCGGCGCGGGTGAATCCGGACGTCCCTGGCGAGCCGCGGCTCCTCCGCAAGGTGGGGAAGCGGATCCGCGAGCTTCGTGAG
>DATCPK010000165.1:0-2215 GCA_036570125.1 Candidatus Limnocylindria bacterium | reverse complement strand
ACCGAGCGCCACACCCGTGGCGTCGACGGACGCGGCGATCTGGGCATCGCTGGCGGCGCGGCCGCTGAATCTTCCGGTCCTGGCACCTGGGCAGGCATGCCCGCGCGCGACGGGCGCGACCGTCAACTCCAATGTCGGACTGGCTCTGGGGAGCGGTCCCCTCTATCCAGCCGGTGCACGCGTGGACGGGACGATTCCGTTCGGGGATCTCCCGAGGGTGGCTGGTACTTCGCGAAGGTGCTCTGGGTCGCGAGTCCGAGCTACACGGGCCGTGCACTGATCCGAGGCCACCAGATCGACGGCCCGAACGAAGTGCGTTTTGAGAACGGCTCCGATCCGCCGCTCGAGCTTCGCTTTGACGGTAATCCCCTCGGTGATGGTTGGCGTCATCAGCCGTCGTACACCCGCGTACGCGCGCCGGGTTGCTACGCGTACCAGGTCGACGGAATTCCTGTCAGTTCGGTGATCGTCTTCGAGGCGACCCTCGAGAACTAGGCGGCTTCGGCCTCCGGAGCGATCTCCTCGAGCGATCGCCCGCGGGTTTCCTCGCCGAGCACGGCGACGGCTGCCGCGGTTATTACGAGGAGGCCCATGAAGACCGCGAACGTGCCGTTGACGGCGACCCCGGTGACGAGCACTGGCGTGAGGTACGGGCCGATGATCCCGCCGATGCGTCCGACCGCCGCCGCGACGCCAGAGCCGGTCGCGCGCACCGAGGTCGGGTAGAGCTCCGGCGTGATCGTATAGACGACGCCCCACGCTCCGAGGTTGAAGAACGAGAGCAGCGCGGCCCAGATGAACGCGTCCGTTCCGGTCCCCGCGTTGCCGAACATGAACGCGGAGGCGGCGGACCCGAGCAGATACGCGACGAGCGTCGGCTTGCGCCCGATGCGTTCCACGAGCCATGCCGCGCTGAAGTAACCCGGCACCTGCGCGAGCGTCGAAAGGAAGAAGAACTCGTTGCTCCGCACCTCTGACAGGCCCCGGGTCGCCAGGATCGACGGGATCCATAGGAAGATGCCGTAGTACGTGAGGACCACGCCGAACCAGAGGATCCAGAGCATCACCGTCCGACGGACGTACCGTCCGCTGAAAAGCTCCGAGAGCCGCGTGCGGCCTGCCCGCATCGGCGCGACCGCCGGCGCGAGCGTGAGGAGCGCTCCCCCACCCGCGCGCTCGACACGCCGGACGACCGCGTCCGCCTCGGGCGCGCGTCCCTTTTCGGCGAGGAACCGGGGCGACTCCGGCAACGCGCGGCGGAGATACGCGACGTACAGCGCGGGCAGGGCGCCGACCGCGAAGCCCCAGCGCCATCCGTAGTTCGCGACGACGGTGATCGCGACGATCCCCGCGAGGATCGTCCCATACGCCCAGAAGGACTCGAGCAGCACGATCATTCGGCCACGCTGCGCGCGCGGCGACAGCTCGCTGACCAATGTCGCCGCGACGGGCAGCTCTCCGCCGAGTCCGAGTCCGGCGATGATGCGGGCCGCGAGGAGCGTCTCGAACGTCGGTGCGAGCGCAGAGAGCAGGCTCCCGATCGAGAAGATCACCAGCGTCACCGTGAAAACCGCGCGCCGGCCGTAGCGATCGGCGAGGCGTCCGGCCGCGGCGGCCCCGATGAACATGCCGACGAACGTCGCGCTCGCGACGAGGCCGACTCCCGTGGCGTCGAGCTTGAACTCGCCGCGGATGGGCGTGAGGAGGAAGCTCAGCATCAGGACGTCCATCGCGTCGAACATCCATCCAAGGCCCGACAGGATCAACAGGCGCCAATGGAATCGGTTGAGCGGAACGCGATCGAGACGCGCGACGAACGTTTCGGCCGCTGCGCTCAACTCCCGAGGCACCCCTCTGCGGCGAGCAGCTCCGCGTTTAGGAGTGACGCGCCAGCGGCGCCGCGGATCGTGTTGTGGGTGAGCACGACGTACTTGATGCCCATCGCCGGATCTTCGCGAACGCGCCCCACGACCGCGGCCATGCCGCGCTCCGTGTCGCGATCGAGGATCGGCTGCGGACGATCGCGATCGTCGCGGACGTGGATCGGCCGCTCCGGCGCCATGGGGAGCTTGAGCTCCTGGGGTCGGCCGCGGAATTCGCGCATCGCGTCCTTCACCGCGTCGGGCGAGGGCGACCCGCGCAACCTGATGCTCACCGTCTCGGTGTGGCCGTCGCGGACCGGAACGCGATTGCAGTGCGCCGAGAACTCGAAGCC
>DATCPK010000164.1:0-22984 GCA_036570125.1 Candidatus Limnocylindria bacterium | reverse complement strand
CGAGGGCTACATCACCGTCGGTCTCTTCGAGGACAACACGCCCGGCGAGCTCTTCGTGACCATGGCGAAGGAAGGCTCGACGCTCTCCGGGATGATGGACGCGTTCGCCACGAGCGTTTCGCTGCTGTTCCAGTACGGCGTTCCGCTGTCGCACCTTGTCGAGAAGTTCGGTCACATGCGCTTCGAGCCCGCCGGTTGGACCGGCAATCCCGAGATCGGCTTCGCGAAGTCGATCGTCGACTACGTCTTCCGCTGGTTGGGAAATCGTTTCCTCTCCGAGCCCGAGCGTGCGTCGCTCGGCCTCATTCGCACGACCGAGGTCGCCGACGCCGCGCCACAGCTCGAGCTTCTGAACCGCGTCGTGCAGCTCGCGATGCCGGAAGTGCCGGCAACGAACGGCAACGGGCACGCGACAGCCCCCGTCGCCGAAGCACCCACTTATCGTCGTCTCAATTCCACACCCGACGCGCCCCCCTGTCCGCGTTGCGGCTGGCTGACCGTTCGTAGCGGCACCTGCCACAAATGCGAGAACTGCGGAGAGACCACCGGGTGTAGCTGACCTACTCCGTCAGGCCCTGGCCGGCCCGCCCGCTGGCCAGTTCTGCCTACTGCCCGGGCACTCCCTGCTCCCCTGGGGTGCCCGGGCTTTTTCTTGCCTAGATCGCGGACGGATCTCAGCGGCTGTGCGGCCTCGGTCCGGGTGTGTGCGGGTCCCGTCTCAGTCGTGATGGCACGTGCGGGTCCTGTCCCGGGGTCGGGGTCGCGCGCTCGCCTACCGGTCCGCTCCTCTCGCGCTGCACGCCGCCCCCTAGTGACGCGGCCGGTCAGCGGCTCGCGCACAACCCGCTCCCCCGTGCCACCCGCACACTTCGTCGCGCCGTGCCACCCGCACACCGCCGCTGATCCGAACCCGCACGCCGCTGTGCCGCGTCCTCTGCGATCTGTCGCGCTTCCGAATGGCATGTGGCAACTGTCTGCGTCTCTGCGATTCGGCGCGCTGCGAATCCCTTCCACGAAACCAAGGAGGGTCGCTGTCCGGCAGTGGGTTGTGTGCGGGTGGCACGGCGCAGCGGGTCTCTTACGAAGCGCGGGTCCCCGGGGCCCCGCCGCAGCGAACGCAGTGAGTTGCAAGGCGGGGGGTGCGCTGAGGAAGAGGCCCGTGTAGCCGGGACAGGACCCGCACACCTATGGGTGCCTAGGGCCAGCGATCCGACGCCGGCTTCGGCTCATTTACTCAGTGCTAACTAATCCGAATGAAATAGGCGGGCTGTTCCGTATGTCGCTTGGGAAACAGACGTAGTAGTTGGTAACGTCTCAAATCAGTCGCCCGGCGACCGGAACGGGGATGACACTTCGTTCGTCTAGGTAAGTGGACGATTCAAGACGAGCGAGCATGCGACCGCTGTAAGGCACGCAAGTTGCTCGAGTTTAGGGGGAGCGCATTCGAGCGCTCGGGGAGAGGGCACCGAAAGATGGCGGTATTCGCGCGAAGCGGCGAGCAAACGCGGACGTCACGTCGTGGCGTCTGGATGCTTGCTATCGCCCCCATCGCTGCGGTCGCTCTTGCGGTCGGCGCCGCCTACGCGGCGGACGCCGCATACGCGCATCGCGCGCTTCCGGGCATGACCGTCGGCGGAGTCGACATCAGCTCGCTCGAGGCGAGCGCGATCCGCGAGCGTCTCGCGGCCCAGCTTGCAGCGCCGTGGGCGGCGTCCACGGTGGCCCTCGTCGACGGATCGCGCACGTGGCAGACCACCAATGCCGACCTCGGCATCGCGCCCGACATCGACGCGGCCGTGACGGCCGCGGTCGCGTACGGCAAGTCGGGAAGCGTCGTCGATCGTCTCGGCGCCTGGATCGATGCGGTGCGCGGCCAGGCGAACGTCCCATTCGCGATGCAAGCCCATGGCGACGCGCTCGATCGGTGGGTCGCGGCCGCGGCTCGCGACACGGATCGCGCATCGGTGTCCGGCGAACTTCGTATCGGGACGGCCGGCCTCGAGGTGACGCAGCCCGCACTCGGGCGCGAGGTCGATCGTGCTGGAACGGTCGCCGCCCTTCTCTCCGCAGACTCGCTCGGGGATCGTGAGGTCGCTCTTCGCGTTCGCACGTCGTACCCCGCGGTCGACGCCTCCGGATTCGACGAGGCGTATGCGCGCGCGGCCGCTGCGGTCACGCCGGTAACGGTCCGTGTCGAGGACCGGACCTTCACGGAGAACTCGACCTATCTCGCGAGCCTTCTGGCGATCGATCGCGTCGTCGCGAAGCCGGGTGAGCTCGCGGCGATCCCGCAAGATGCGATCTCGCCCGCGGTTCGCTATCGCTATCAGGTCTCGCTCGTGAACGAGCGTGTCGCGAGCTGGGCCACCGCGCTCGGCGTGGTCCTCGATCATCCAGGCAAGAGCGCGAAGTTCAGCCTGAACGCCGATCACGTTCCGTCGATCATCCCGTCCGAGAGCGGAGTGAAGGTCGACCAGGACAAGCTCCGCGCGATGGTGCTCGACGAGCTCGTCCGTCCCGCCGGCGGCGCGACGCGCGAACTCGCGGCCCCGGCCGTCGTCGATGCCTCCTCCTTCACCACCGAACAGGCGAAGGCACTTCTCCCGAACCTCGTGCGGACGTCGACGTTCACGACGTCCTACCCGCCGAGCGCATCGCGTCACGCGAACATCTCGACCGGCGCGGCGCAGTTCGACGGCATCGTCATCCTCCCCGGCCAGACCTTCTCGTTCTGGGAGCTGCTCGGACCGGTGAGCGTCGAGCGCGGCTACGCGTACGCCGGCGCCATCATCAACAACCGTTCCGACGAGAACGTCATCGGTGGCGGCCTCTGCCAGGTCTCGACCACGATCTTCAACGCGGTCGCGGCGCAGGGATACGAGATCGTCGAGCGGCACGCGCACGGCTATTACATCGATCGCTATCCGGTCGGCTACGACGCAGCGGTCTTCGACCCGGGCGTCGACTTCAAATGGAAGAACGACACGGCGAATCCCGTGTTCATCTGGTCGTGGAGCGACTGGACGTCACTCACGATCGATGTCTGGGGGATTCCGACGGGACGCGAGGTCGTGGTAAGTGCGGCGACGCAGAAGAACTTCGTGCAGCCTGCCGCCGATCAGCCCGCCGACCCGGCGTTCCCGAAGGGCGTCACCGTCGCCGGCCGTGATGTCTTCAAGACGCGCACGGTCTACGAGAACGGCAAGGTTCTGCACCAGGACTTCTTCGCCAGCCACTACGCCCCGGTTTGGGGCGGCCCGCTGGTCGCGCCGGACCCTCCAAAGCCCTAAGCGGGGGCCAGAGACCGGCCTGAAAGCGGTCGGGATAACGGCCTAGCAGGCAGGCCGTTAGACGCGTGGTGGGACGCCGCAGCGCGAAGGACACCGCGAAGCTGATCGAAGACGTCGCGCGCGGCGACCGACTGCTCGAGGACATCAAGGATCCGCAGCTTCGGGAGACCGTGCGGCTCGCGCTTCGACTTCACAAGGACCCGTTCAGCGGACCCGACGCTCGCACGCGCTCTCGAATTCGGTCGCGCGTCCTTTTTGGGCTGCAGCCGCGCAACGCGACGTTGTTCGATCGCGTCGCGGTCGCGTTCGAGCTGCTCGGCCGACCGACGCCATACGCGATGCGCGTTCTCGCCGTCGGGCTCATCGTCGTCGCCATCGGAGCGAGCACCGCGGTCGTGAGCGCCGGGACGGTCGCCGACGACCCTCTGTACTCGGTGAAGATCACCTCCGAACAGATGAGGCTCGCGCTCGCCACATCGCCGGAGGATCGGGCGGTCGTCGAGCTGTCCATCGCGGAACACCGGCTCGCGGAGGCGACCGCGCTCGCGACGCTCGGCGACGAGGACAACGCCCTCGTTGCGACGAGCGAGTACGGCGAGCACATGGCGATCGCCGCTGCCGAACTCGCGCAGGTGGAGTCGCTCCAGCCGGAGACGGCCACGCTCGTGGTCCAGCTCCAGCAGCGAATCGACGAACATCGCGCGACGGCCGTCGCGGTCCTGGCCCGGCTCGCCGAGGACCCCAACCGGTCCGCGACGTCGACCGCCCTCTCTGTGATCGCCTCGCGCAGCTCTCCGGCGCCGGACCTCAGCCCGGCCGCGGCGATCGCACAGGACGCGGCGGACACGGCGGACGAAGCGGCCGCCGTCGCCGAGCGCAAAGCCACACCAGGGCGCGAGACCGGTACGCCCCCGACCTCTGGCACGACCGACCAGGTGCCGACGGCGGTCGTGCGCGACACGACCGCGATCGGCTCGGCAGCGGGCAATGAGAGCGCTCAAACTGGCACCTCCAGGAAGGAGCGCGCGGCCGGTGCGGCGCGCAAGGCGGCCGACGAAGCGAAGGCCGCGGCGAAGAAGGCGAAAGAAGGAAGCCGCCGCACGCCGGCACCGAATAAACGAGACGAATCCAACAGCCGAGACGACTAGCTAACCCCTAGTCTCGGTCACCACGTGACCCCTCAACGACGTGCCGATCTCGCGTACCTCGTCGCGATCTTGATCGGCGTCCTCTTCGTCTTGTTCCTCGGGCCGCTCGACCGCCGTCTCGAGATCCTTCACATCAACGACTTCTCCGGTTTCTGGGCCGGGCCTCGAGCCGTCCTTGCCGGGGTGAGCCCATGGGACCCCGCGCACTACCCTGCGGCGCGCATCGCCTTCGACACGCAGCGCGACGACGCGTCGGTCCTCAACTACATGCCCTGGACTGTGATCGCGCTCCTGCCGCTCGGTCTTCTGCCTCTGGATGCCGCAGCGTGGATCTGGATGGCGCTCTCGATGATCTGTGCGGCCATCGCGTTGCGCGCGCTGCTGCGCGAGTTCATGCCGGGCCGCGCCGTGGTGCACGGGATGCTCGGGCTCGCGCTCTTCGCTGGACAGCCGGGAATTCTCACGATCGTGCTCGGGCAGTGGGCACTGCTGCTCATGGCGGCCGTCGCGGCGATCGCCCTCGCCGTGCGCGCGGGTCACGCGCGCCGCGCGGGATTCGCGGCGCTCGCGTTACTCGCGAAGCCGCAGCTCTTCGTCTGGACCGCGCTCGGGCTCGCGATCCCGGCCCTCTTCGACGCGCGGTATCGCCGCTTCGTCGCGTTCGCGATCGTCCTCGCGGGCGCGCTGGTCGTGTCGGCGTGGCTCGCGTTCCCGGAGTGGTTCCCCGCGTGGATCTCGGACATCCCGGCGCGCCGCACGGGCCGGTCGGCGGTCCTCCTATCGGCGTTCGGCCAGGTCCTCGGTACGCCCGGCCGTGTGATCGCCATCGCGGTGATCGGCGCGGGTCTCGTGCTCGCGTCGCGGTTCGTTCCGGGCAGCGATCCATGGCTCGCGATGTGGCTCGCGCTCTCGGGAGCCGGCGCCATCTACAGCTGGTCGTACGACCACGTGCTGCTCTTCGTTCCGCTCGTGATCGCATCAGGTGTTCTCGCCGCTGCCGCGCGGGAACGAGCGGCGAGGCGTCTCGCGATCGGTGGAGCGCTGACGTTCCTTCTGGTCTCGCCGATCTTTTACGGGATCGGAGTCGCGCGCCACGACGAGACATTCAGCATCGCGGTGCCCGTCGCGCTGTTCGTCGCGATCGCGTGGTCTCTGTGGCCCTACCGGCGTGGCGCGCTAGTCCGCGAGAGCTCTGCGCAGCAGGTCCAGCCCGCTTAGAAGAGCGCGCCGCCGACCGTCGGCAGGCGAACGGAAGCGAATGTCGAGGCGTCGTGTTCGTCCGGGAAGGATCACGCGCAGCTGGCTCGTCTCGGTTCCATAGGGCGTCACGAGCAGGACCTCCCCGCCGAGCCGCCCCGCTTCGCTTTCCAGCGTTTCGGAATCGGCCGTGGGACGCACGATCGCGCCCGCGAACCAGCGCTCGGCACCGGACGCGTCTGCGAACGCGCGCGCGATGTCGCCGGCCGAGAGCGCCTCCGCCACCGCGAGGCGCCACGTTCGCTCCTCGAGTCGGCGGCCGATGACCCCGGGAAGCGTCTCGTCGTCCGTGCCCCACACGTACTCGCCGAGCCGCTCGCGGATCGTTCGCTCCATCGCAGCGACGTGCTCGTCGGCCTCCGCCGAGGTCGACGCCTTATCGGCCACGCGCACGTGGACCCCATCGTTCTTCGCGTACGTGGCGACCGTTGGGCTGGTCGAGCGCACGAGCTCCGCGAGCTTCTCCTCGACGGCGCTCTCGCCGATGCCGAGGAGCTTCAGCGTTCGCCAACGCAGCGCACCGCCTCCGGTGAGCGAAGGCTCGACGGACTCCCACATCGGCGTCATCTCCCGCGGCACGCCGGGCATCGCGACGATCCGCTTGCCATCTTTCCGAACGTCCCAGCCAGGCGCGGTCCCGTTCGGATTGGGGAGCGCGCGCGCCGACGGGATGAGCCACGCTTGTTTGCGGTTGCGCTCGGGCATCACGATGCCGCGTCCCGAAAACCACGCACCCAGATCGGCCTCGAGCCCGGGGTCGACCGCCGGAGTCTCGCCGAGCGCGGCGGCTATCGCCTCGCGCGTGAGGTCGTCCTCGGTCGGCCCGAGACCTCCCGTGGCGACGACCAGGTCGCTTCGCGACAGTGCCCGTTCGAACGCTTGCTTGGCGCGGCCCAGGTTGTCGCCCACGGTCTGCATGTGGAGGCAATCGATCCCCAGGAGCGCGAGCCGGCCGGCGAGGTAATTCGCGTTCGTATCGACGATCTGGCCAAGCAGCAGCTCGGTTCCGATCGACAAAAGCTCGGCTTTCATGGGTGAGATCGCGCCTCCGATGCTCGGTTACCGGCCCGATTGGCATGACGCTTGCTGCGTGTGGGATTCGACAACAAGAAATCCCAACCCTTCCCTTCCTCACCACGAACCCCGGCCGCAGGGCTGGGGTTTTGTGGTTCTGTGGGGCCGCGCGGCGGAGTCAGGGGGCTAGGGTACGCTGCGACGACAGACACTCTGGAGGTGCTGCGTTGGCCAGCGGCTATTGCGTCAAGTGCAAGGCCTCGCGCGAGATAAAGGACCCGCAGCAGATCACGATGAAGAACGGGCGCCCCGCGACCCAGGGGACGTGCCCCGTATGCGGGACCAAGATCTTCAAGATCGGCGCGTCGACATAAGCGGCTGCGCGCGTCCTGCCACTCCTCTGACCGCGGTGCGCAAATGAAGGTTCGCGAGCTCATGACCAAGCAGCCGACGACCGTCGAGCCCGACGCGACGCTCGGTGAGGTCGCGACGCTCATGAAGCAGGAGGACTGCGGCTCGATCCCGGTCGTCGAAGGCGGTCGCCTCGTCGGCATCGTCACCGATCGCGACATCGTCGTTCGCGGCATCGCGGCGGGCGCGGATCCGAGAACGCAGCGCGCCAGCAAGGTGATGTCCTCGGACCCTGTCACCGTCGGTCCGGACGATGACGTCACCGATGCCGAAAAGAAAATGGCCGACCGCCAGATCCGGCGACTCCCTGTAGTCGAAGGTGGCAAGCTCGTGGGGCTGATCGTGACCGCGCAGATCGCGCGTGCCGGCAACGAGCGCGAGCTGGGCGAGACGATCAAGGAGATCAGCGCGTCCAAAGGCGGCCGAGGTTCGCACGCGAGCGGATAGCAATTCGTGGACAACTCGGTTGATGGTGCTGCTGGCCCGTCGGTACCATTTCGGAGCGGGCCAGTAGCTCAGCGGTAGAGCAGGAGACTCTTAATCTCTTGGTCCAGGGTTCGAATCCCTGCTGGCTCACACGTCGTGCCGAACGCTCCGCGCGATGTTGCTTCGATTTCAGCCAGCCCCAAAACTCCCGCAAGTGGTGAAGCAGGCGACCGGAAAAGCGAATCAGACGTTGCTGTTGGCCCTGACGTGAGCGATGAGCGCCGGCCTCGCCCGGCCGGCGGATTCAACGACGGCGTAATCGAAGACTTTCGCGCGCACCACGGCCAGATCACGAAGGGCCTATTTACCGGGCGTTCGCTCCTGCTCCTCACTACGCGCGGCGCAAAGACCGGACGCGAGCGCACGAACCCACTGGCGTACTCCCGTGACGGCGATCGCTTTGTTGTGATCGCATCGAAGGGCGGCGCCCCGACCGATCCTGACTGGTACCGGAATCTGCTCAAATACCCCCGCGTGACCGTCGAGGTGGGACCGGAGCGGTTCGAGGCAACGGCGAGCGTCGCGAAAGGCGCCGAGCGCCGGCGCCTCTACGACCTACAGGCTGCGCGTATGCCCGCGTTCAAGGAGTACGAGAAGAAGACCTCGCGCGAGATCCCGGTCGTCGTTCTGGAGCGCGCCAGCTAGCCCATCGCATCCGCGCAGGCCCGCGACGCGTACTTTCTGGCAGGTTGAGTAAGCGCCGGTCCCTCGTTGTCGCCGCGTTCGGCGCCGTGGCCGCGCTCGTCCTCGTCTTCGTGGTGGCCCTGCCGTTCGCCCTGACGCACCGTCAGGACCTGCCGCTCGAACGGGTCTACGGAGACGCGGCGGTTTCCGTCGTCTCGCAGGTTCTCGGTGGCGACGCGAAGAATCCGGTGGCGAACGATCAGCGCGCCCTCACCACCGGCCGCACGGCCTACACCGGTTCGTGCGCGGTCTGCCACGGCGCCAAGGGCGATGGGCGCGGCGCATTCGGCCGGACGACGTATCCGGACGCCACCGATTTCACGAGCGAGGTCGCGAAAAGCAAGTCCGACGCGCAGCTCTTTTGGATCGCGAAGAACGGTCTCGGCTTCACCGCTATGCCGGCATTCGGCGGCCAGTACACGGACACGGAGATCTGGGCGATGGTCGCGTACATCCGCGCGCTACAGCGCGGCACGGCGACCGCACTCTCGATTCCCGAGCCCAGCTCTGCACAGCTCGCCGCCGCCGATCCGTCCGTCAGCCGCCAAACGCGTGGCGCCGCGATCTACTTCGCGCTGGGCTGCCATCTGTGCCACGGACCCGAGGGCGACGCGCCGGGCGACCTCTCGATCCGCGGACGCATCGAAACGCAGATCGTGCGCCGTGGTGACGACCGCGGAATGCCAGCGTACGGACAAGATGTGATCAGCGACGCCGAGCTCGCCGACCTCGAGACCTACCTGCTGCGATTCGCCGCGATCCCCTCCAGTCCCGACTGAGCCCGTAGAAGCGAGAGCGGATAGGTCGTTCCGCGCCAGCGCACGCCGCGCGTCTCGGCCACGAACACCGATCGCGCGATGGCCCACCCAAAACAGGCGGCTGAGAACGGCAGCAGCACCGCGACCGCGACCGCTGCGGGTCCCAGTCGCGACGACATCGACTGCCGATAGGTCTCGAGCAGCGCCGCCGTGAGGCACGCGACGACGATCGCGAGGAGCACCCGATCGATCCCGGCAAGAAGGATGACCCCCACGAATGGCCACACCATCGTGGCGCCCAGGTACAGGAGCACTGCGATCGCGTCGACGGCGCGGTACTCCAGCCCCGAGTACATGCTCTTTTCCAGACCCGAGATGGCGGCGCCGAGCGAGGGGTACCACTCGACGGACAGGATCTCGTTGCCGTTCAGAACGCGCTGCCGAAAGCCGAACCCGCGGAGACGCCGCCCGAGGCGGATGTCGTCGTCGGGTCGGAGCGAAAGCGCGCGCATCGTGCCGATGCGCTCGTAGGCGGAGCGGCGCACCAGGTTGAACGCACCGATCCCCACACCGCGCTTGCTCTTCGGATCGTTCGCGAGGTACGCGCCCCAAAGGGCGACGAACGCGTAGGCGAAAAAAGCGATGAAGGCGCGCAGCGCGAGCCCGTGGGCGACCAGCCTCGGCGCGAGCGTGAGGTGGTCGAGGCCCTCGCCCACGGCGTACGCGGCGGCTTGACGCAGCGCGCCCTGCGCGAACACGACGTCCGCGTCGGTGAAGAGCAGCCACTCGCCGGTCGCGCGCTCGGCGCCTCGCCACAACGCGTGGTTCTTGCCGAGCCACCCCGCCGGCAGCTCGTCGACGCGAAGCACCAGCAGTCGCTGGTCCCTCGAGGCGAGGTCTCGGAGGACGGCGCCCGTCGCGTCGCTCGAGCGATCGTCGACGGCGATGATCTCGAGGCCCGGATAGTCCTGCGCGAGCAGCGATCCGACGGCGTGCCCGATGGTCGAGCCTTCGTCGCGCGCGGGAACGACCACCGAAAGGGGCGGCAGCGGCGGCGTTCCCGTTAGACGCGGCAGCTTCGGGACCGCGCCCCGGTGTCGGATGAGCAGCAGGAACGGCACGACGACCACGGCGAAAACGAGCGCGTCGAAGATCGTGAGCAGGAGCGGCGGAGTCACCACCTCAAGCTAGCCCACTCGTCTGGGTACTCATCCGAGTGGGGGAGTGACCCGCGCGAATTCCCCCGTTCGCGTCCCCCGCAGAGCCCGCGATCAGTACGTTCTGGGCGTTCCCGCGCACGCCCGCGGTCCCTAGCGTCTTCAGCGTGATACGAAAACTCCTCGCCGCACACCCGCGTGGCGCGACGCCGCGGTACGCCGCGGCCGTCATCGGCGCTGCGTTCGTCTACGCCGTCGAACAATTCATCACCGACGACTTCGTACGCTGTGCCATCGCCGACTTTGCATGGACCGCGGCGGCCGTGGGTGCGATCTTCGGCACCGCTCGCGCGGTGCGCGGTTCCCGCGGCAACGATCGGATGGTCTGGCTGCTCTTCTGCGCGGGTTCGGTGTCCTGGCTCCTCGGCCAGCTCCTGCGCGACGCAGCGGAGGTCGGTGGGCTCGCTCTGCCGTCGCCTCTCCTCTCGGACCTCGGTTTCATGACCGCCGCGCCGGTGTGGACCATCGCGCTCGTGCTGCTCCTACGGCGGCACGGTCAAAAGCTCACGCTCTACGCGCTCGTCCTCGATGTCGGTGCAGTCGTCCTGACGCTGATCGCCGCGGTCACGCTTTTCCTGGCGACGACCCTCGCGAGCGATGTCGCTCGCGACCCGCAGGCCTCAGCGGTCGCGGTGCTGTACCCGCTCCTGTATGTCGCGGCAACGGCGGCTGCAATCTCGGCCGTGTGGGGAATGCCGCAGCCCGAGCCGCGTGGCGCGGTCACGTCGCTGTTCCTCGGGCTCGGTCTGAACGCGCTTGCGTTCGTGCTCTACCTGCCGGCGAACGTCGCGGGGACGTTCAAGGCCGGGACCCCGGTCGACGCGCTCTGGCTCGTCGGCATCGGCGCGATCGGCATCGCCGGCGCCCAGTGGGTCGAGGAACGCGAGGACGGCCGGAACAGCCGCCTCTCCGGGGCGGCCACCCATCTTTCGCGCATGGTGCTTCCGGGCGTCGTCGCGGCGGCCTGCTCGTTCCTGCTCGTCTACACGGATGTTCAGCGGGTTCCCGGACGCTTCGCCGACTTCATCGACGGCGCGGTCGCTCTGACCGTGCTGGTCCTCGCGACGCGCGCCGGACTCGCCCTCTACACGAACTGGCAGCTCGGCGAGCGCGAGCGTAGCCGCGCCGAGGAGCTCGCCATTCTTTACGACGTCGGCCTCGCGACCGCGGGCGAGCTCTCGCTCGAAGAGCTCGCGAGTCTGATCGCGCGTGAAGCCACCGGGCTCACGGGCACGGATGGCGCGATGGTCGCGCTTGCCGAAAAGGGTCAGGGGTTCATCGTCCGCGCCGTCCACAACGCGCCGGCGCTTGGGCTGCGCTCGTCCGTCGGCGAGGATCTTCGCGGCATCGCGCTCGAGAGCCTGCGCACGCGCGACGTCGTCGCCGCGGACGACTACCGCAGCCACCCCGACAGCAACCCGGCGCTCCACGGGCTCATCTCGTCGGCGATCGCCGCGCCGCTCGTCGCGCACGGCGAGGTCGTCGGAACGCTCACCGCGTATATCTCGCGCCCGCGTGCGTTCTCCGAAGAGACGCGGCGCCTCGTTCGTCTGTATGCGGCGCAGGCCGCGATCGCGATCGCGAACGCCGCGCTTCTTGCCGAGACACGGCGGCTCGCTCGCGACGATGACCTGACCGGCGTGCTCAACCGTCGCAGCCTCCTCGAGCGCCTCGAGGTCCAGATCGCCGAGGCGACGCGGCACGGCGAAACGTTCGGTGTGGTCATGTGCGACGTCGACGGCCTCAAGGCCGTCAACGACTCGGCCGGCCATCTCGTCGGGAACGAGGTCCTTCGAACGCTCGCGCGCGCGATGCGTCAGGCGACGCGTTCGGAAGACGTGGTCGCGCGCTTCGGCGGCGACGAGTTCATGCTTCTCCTACCTCGCACCGGTCCGCTCCCGGCGCAGGCGATCGTCGGCCGGATCGCGGCACGACTGCGCGAAGAGCGCTATATGTGGGCCGGCCACGCCAACGAGCTGCCTCGTGCCTCGTTCGGGATCGCGTGGTTCCCCATCGATGGCCGCGATGCCGATTCGCTCATCAGCACGGCCGATGCGCGGATGTACGAAGACAAGGCGGGGGCGCGAACGATGCGCGTCGCGGCCGCCGCGAGCGCCGACTGATTCGCTAGGCTTCCCTTCTCACGTCCTGGGAGGAGGGAACCATTGGCGAAGTGCCCCGAGTGCGATGCTGAGGTCACCGTCGGCTCCGACGCCGTCAAAGGCGAGATCGTGTCCTGCCCCGACTGCGGCGCCGAGCTCGAGGTGAAAGAGACAGCGCCGGTCGCGCTCGCCCTCGCGCCGGAGGCGCAAGAGGACTGGGGTGAATAACAAGCCCCGAGTCGGCGTCCTCCTCTCCCGCGTGCGGGTCGAGGAGAAGCTCCTTCTCGGCGAGCTCGAGTCGCGGGGGATCGAGACGAAGGTCATCGACGACCGCGAGCTGGTCCTGGCCGTCGAGCATCGCCCCGAGCTCGGGGTCGACGTGATCCTCGAGCGCTGCATCCAGCACGGGACCGCTCTGTATGCCCTCTCGGTGTTCGACGCATGGGGCGTGCCCACCGTCAACCGCTACGAGGTCGCCGAGATCTGCGGAAACAAGCTGCTCACGACGATGCGGCTGATTCGCGACGGTGTGCCCAGCCCGCGGACGCGCGTTGCGTTCACCCCCGAATCGGCGCTCGCGGCCATCGAGGAGCTCGGTTATCCCGTCGTGCTGAAGCCGCTCATCGGATCGTGGGGGCGCCTCATCTCCAAGGTGAACGACCGCGAGGCGGCCGAGGCGATCGTGGAACACAAGGATGTCCTCGGCAACTACCTCCACTCCATCTATTACATCCAGGAGTACATCCAGAAGCCCGGCCGCGACATCCGTGCGTTCGTTGTCGGAAGCGAGACCATCGCCGCGATCTACCGCGCTAGCGACCACTGGATCACGAACACCGCGCGCGGGGGGCAGGCGTCGAACTGCCCGGTGACGCCGGAGCTCGACGAGCTGTGCGTGCGCGCGGCCCGCGCCGTCGGCGGCGGCGTCGTCGCGATCGACCTTCTCGAGGCGGCCGAGGGTCTCCTCGTCAACGAGGTGAACTACACGATGGAGTTCCGTAATTCCATCGACACGACCGGCGTCAACATCCCCGCGAAGGTCGTCGACTACGTGCTCGAGGTGGCGCGAGCCTCGCGGTGAAGGTAGGTGTGATCGGTGCCGCCGGGTACGCGGGCGGCGAGCTCCTGCGTCTCCTGCTAGGTCACCCGAAGGTCGACGAGATCGTCGCCGGCAGCGAGTCGCTCGCCGGGAAGCCGGTGAGCGCTGCGCACCCCAATCTCCGCAAGCGCACGAGCCTTTCTTTTGTCCATTACGAGGACGTGAGCAAGTGCGACGTCTTGTTCCTCGCGCTCCCGAACGGAGCGCACCGGGCGCACGAATTCGAGGACCGAGCGACGGTCATCATCGACCTGTCGAGCGACCATCGGCTGCGCGATCCCGCCGACTACGACCGCTGGTACGGCTCGCCCCACCCCAGGCCGACGCTCCTCGAGCGCTGGACGTACGGCATCCCCGAGCTGCACCGAGACGAGATCCGCCGCGCGACGCGCATCACCGGCGCGGGCTGCAATGCGACCGCGTCGATCCTCGCGCTCCTTCCTCTCTACCGCGCCGGGGTCGTCGACCGCACGCGCCCGGTCGTGATCGAGTGCAAGGTCGGGTCGAGCGAAGGCGGTCGCGAGCCGAGCGAGGACAGTCACCATCCGGAGCGTTCGGGCGTCGTCCGGTCGTTCCGGCCGGTCGGGCATCGCCACACGCCGGAGATCGAGCAGGAGCTACGCCTCGGCGGAGACAGCCTGCGCGTCGATCTCTCGGTGACGTCGGTCGAGCTCGTGCGCGGCGTTCTCGCGACGGCGCACGTCTACACGACCGCCGCGATCGACGAGAAGGCGCTCTGGAAGATCTATCGCGACACCTACGCGGCCGAGCCCTTCGTTCGTATCGTCAAGGAGCGCACCGGGATCTGGCGTTATCCCGAGCCGAAGCTTCTCGCCGGAACGAACTTCGCGGACGTCGGATTCGCGCTGGATCCTCGGGGAGATCGCATCGTCGCCATCTGCGCGATCGACAACCTGACCAAGGGCGCGTCCGGCAACGGCGTCCAGGCGATGAACGTCGCTCTCGGACTCGACGAGCAGGCCGGACTCTCCTTTATGGGCCTCCATCCATGACGCTCCGGGCGGTCGTGAAAGCCGGAGGCAGCGCAGGAGTCGATCGAGACGCCGTCGCGGACCTCGTCGCCGATATTTCGCGCTCCGATGAGATCGTGCTCGTCCACGGCGCATCCGGAGAGACGAACAAGCTCGCGGCGGCGCTCGGCCACCCGCAGGAGACGGTCGTCTCGCCATCGGGACACGAAAGCCGCCGCACCGATCGGCGGACGCTCGAGATATTCGCGATGGCCGCCCTGGGCGTCGAGAACTTCCTCTACGTGGAGAAGCTCCAGCAGCGCGGCGTCGACGCGGTCGGGCTCTCCGGCATCTCCGGCCGGCTCCTCGTCGCGCGGAAGAAGGACGTGCGCTCGGTGCGCGATGGGAAGACCATCCTCCTTCGCGACGACTACACCGGAAAGGTCGAGGCCGTGAATCTTCCGCTCCTCACGCAGTTCATCGGCGCCGGACGCGTGCCGGTCATCGCTCCGCTCGCCCTCTCGACCGAGCAGCAGGCGCTGAACGTCGACGGGGACCGCGTCGCGGCCGCGATCGCCGTCGCGATCGACGCGGATGCCCTCATCATCCTGACGAGCGTTCCCGGACTGCTTCGCGACCCCGATGATCCGCGAACGCTCGTCGCCGAGACGACCGTCGAAGAAGCGGACTCGCTCGCGCGCGGGCGCATGAAGGTGAAGATCCTCGCGGCACGCGAGGCGATCGCCGGCGGCGTCGACGAGGTCGTCATTCGATCGGCCAGCGGAGACCCGAGCATCCGCACCGTGATCCGTTCGTGAGCACGACGCTTCGGTCGACCGCCGATCTCATCGCAGCCGAGGATGCGCACACGTCGGGGCTCTACACCAAGCGCGCGGTCGTGCTCGTGCGGGGCGAAGGCGCGACGGTCTTCGACAGCGAGGGGCGCGCGTACATCGATTGCGTCGGCGGTCAGGGCATCGCGAATCTCGGCCACGGAAACGCCGCGGTCGCCGATGCGATCGCACAGCAGGCGCGGACGCTCGCCTCGTGCACCGAGCTCTTCTACAACGACCGCCGGGCCGAGCTCTACGACGTGCTCGCCGATATTCTGCCCGCGGCGCTCGATCGTTTCTTTCTCTGCAACAGCGGGACCGAAGCCGTCGAGGGCGCGCTCAAGTTCGCGCGCGCCGCGACGAAGCGGACCGGCATCGTCGCGACGATGCGCGGCTTTCACGGCAAGACCATGGGCGCACTCTCTGCAACGTGGGGACCCGAGTACCGCGAACTCTTCGGTCCGCTCGTCCCCGGTTTCTCGCACGTCCCCTTCAACAAGCCGGAGGCGCTCGACGCGGCGATCACCGACGAGACCGCGGCTTTCATCTTCGAGCTCGTGCAGGGCGAGGGCGGAGTGCGCCCGGCGACGGCCGAGTTCGCCCAGGAGGCGGCACGTCTCTGCGCCGAGCGCGGCGCGCTCCTCATCGTCGACGAGGTGCAGACCGGCTTCGGACGGACCGGCACCCTCTTCGCCATCGAGCAGTACGAACTGATGCCGGACATCCTCTGCCTCGCGAAGTCGATAGCCGGCGGCATGCCCATGGGCGCGATCGCGTTCTCACGCAGTGTCGGAGAGCTCGCCAAGCGATCGCACTCGACGACGTTCGGAGGAAATCCGCTGGCCTGCGCCGCGGCCATCGCGGCGATCGGCGAGATCAAGCGGCTTGACCTCTCGCGCAACGCACGCGAGCGCGGCGCGCAGCTGCAAGATGGTCTCCGCGCGATCCGGAGCGACCGAGTTCGCGAGGTGCGTGGACTGGGCCTGCTCGTCGGAGTGGAGCTCAAGGAGAACGCGGCGACCGCGCTTCGGGCGCTCCAGGACGAAGGGGTCCTCGCCCTCGGCGCCGGACCGACCGTGGTGCGCTTCCTGCCGCCGCTCGTCATCTCAGAGAGCGAGATCGATCGCGTCCTCGCCGCATCGGCAAAGGCCCTCGGGTGAGGCCGAGCGAATCCGACCTCGCGCTCGTCCGCGGTCTCGTCGAGATCCCAAGCGTCTCCCGCCGAGAAGGCGACGCCGTCGAGTGGCTCGTCGCGCGGATGGCCGAGCGCGGCTTTCGCGCGAGCGTCGACGATGCCGGCAACGCGGTCGGCGAGATCGGCGACGGCCCCGTCCACGTCGTGCTCCTCGGTCACATCGACACGGTCCCGGGTGAGATCGCGGTGTGCATCGAGGGAGACGAGCTTGTCGGTCGCGGTGCGGTCGATGCGAAGGGTCCGCTCGCCGCGTTCGTCGCCGCGGCGACGACGCCGGTCGCCGGCGTGCGTGTCACGGTCGTCGGTGCGGTCGAGGAAGAGTCGCCGACGAGCGCGGGCGCGCGCCATCGCGCGACGCTCGCGGCGCCGGACTGGTGCGTGATCGGCGAGCCATCGGGATGGGACGCGGTGACGGTGGCGTACAAGGGACGGCTGACACTCGACGTCGCTCTCTCTCGCGAGGCTCGTCATGGGGCGGCACCCGGCCCGACGGTCGCGGAGGAAGCGCTCGCACTGTGGGAGCGCGTGCGGGATTCTGCGATCGCGCAGGCGACCGCGCCTCGTTCGTTCGACCGGCTCGACTGCCGGCTCGAGGGGATCGATGCAGGCAACGGCGACGGCCTGATAGAACGCGCGCGGCTCCGCATCGGTTACCGCGTTCCGCCGGAGATGGATCCCGGTGATCTCGAGACTGCCGCCACAGGCCTCGCGAGTAAGGACGGAGGCACTCGCGTCGTCGTGACGACGCAGGGCAGGGAAGACCCGGTCCGCACGCCGCGCACGAGTCCGCTCGCTCGCGCATTCGCACGAGCGATCGCCACCGCGGGCGGCCAGACGACGTTCAAGGAGAAGAGCGGGACGAGCGACATGAACATCCTGTTTCCGGCGTGGGGCTGTCCGATGGTCGCCTACGGTCCGGGCGACAGCCGCTACGACCACACGCCTATCGAAAGGCTCTCGATTGGCGACTTTGGACGCTCCATTCACGTCCTAAAGGGGGTACTTAGCCGAGCGAGCGACCGCATAATCTGACGCCGACTGGCAGAAGGAGGCGCGCTCGGTGTTCAGAAAGCGCCACACGCGCCAACGGCTCGTCGTCGCGGGCCTGACGTTCGCCGCCCTGCTGGTCGGCGCGCTCCTTTTGCGCACTGAGTTCCTCGACACGACCCTTCAATCGATCGTGTACGACGAGGCGATCGACATCGGGAATCCACCCATCGCGAACCAGGTGACGATCATCGCGCTCGATGACAAGACCGTGGATCAGTACCGATATCCGTTGCCGCACCAGGCTTACACCGACCTCTTGCGAGCGCTCAAGCCGCAGAGCCCGAGCGTCATCGCGTTCGACATTGCGTTCTATGACGCCGCCCAGAATCCCGAGGACGACCGTGCCCTCGCGGCGGCCATGCGGGATGCCGGCAACGTGATCCTCGCGATGCAGGGCACCGGCGAGGCGACGCTCGGCGACCACGTCGAGCGGTATCCCGGCGTCCTTCTCCCGATCCCGGTCCTGCGTGACGCGGCCGCGGGCGTCGCCGCGGTGAACATCCACCCCGATCCGGATGGTCGGGTCCGGTACAGCCAGCTCCTCATCGAGGGGCCGGATGGAACGACCTACTACTCGCTCCCGCTCGTGAGCGCCGCGAAGAAAGTCCGTGCTGATCTCGGGAGCGCGCGCCGCGCGGGGGACATCTTCACCGTCCCCGCCCCTCTCGGCGACCGCGTGATGCCGATCGACCGTCGCGGCGGGATGGCCATCTACTACGCCGCACCGCCCGCGCCGGCAGCATCAGGCTGCACCGACAAGACCCTCTTTTGCGTCGTGTCGATGAAGGACGTCATCGCCGGTCAGGTCCCGCGCGAGCTCATCACGGGTCGCGCGATCTTTATCGGAGCGCACTCGCTCTCCGGCGTGCCCGACAGCTACCCCGTCCCGAACTCTCGCGGCGACAAGATGTTCGGCGTGGAGATCTGGGCCAACGCCGCCCAGTCGATCCTGACCAACAGGTATCCGGTCCTCAAGCAGAGCGACCTCGCGACCGAGGTCCAGCTTCTCGCCGTCACGCTCGCCGGTCTTCTCTTCGTCCTTCGTTGGCGCCTTGCTGGATTCATCGGCGCGCTCGCGCTCCTCGTCGTGTACGTCGTGGGCGCGTACGTCCTCTTCGCCCTGCAGACGCAGGGAGTCATCGGCGCCGGCCCCGTCGAGGTGCCGTCGATCGCCTACGTTGTCCCGGCTGTGTTCTGGTGGATCATCCTTCAGGGCTACATGCTGGTCGAGGAGCAGATCACGGTGGCGCGCACCCGGAACACGTTCGGACGATTCGTCACGCCGTCTGTCGCGCGCACCATCATCGATCGCGAGGAGGCCGGAAAGCTCGCCCTCGGCGGAGAGGAAAAGCGCGTCACGGTGCTCTTCGGAGACATCCGCGGGTTCACCACCATCTCCGAGGGTCTGACTCCAGGTATTCTCCTCGGCCACCTCAACCGCTACTTCGACGGTATGGTGGACATCGTGAACCGCTATGAAGGCACCGTGAACAAGTACAACGGAGACAACATCATGGTCCTCTGGGGCGCTCCGCTCGAGGTGAAGGACCAGGCCCGCAAGGCCGTCGAGTGCGCGCTCGAGATGCAGCGCTGGATCGTTTCGGAGCGCGAGAAGGGCGGTCCGGACGTCTCCTTCGGGTTCGGCATCAACACCGGTCCCGTCGTCGCCGGGTTTCTCGGCGCGAAGGGACGTATGGAGTACACGGTCATCGGCGACACCGCCAACGTCGCGTCGCGGCTCACGTCGGCCGACATCGCGCGCCGCGACCAGGTCGCCGTCTCCGGCGAGACCCTGAGCGAGATCGGCGACGACGTCGAGGCGGTCGACCTCGGTGCCGTGCTCGTGAAGGGGCGGACCGAGCCCGTGCCGTGCTGGCAGATCAATCGTCTCGGTCAGCTGGCGACGCCCAAGCCCGCGCCAGCGCCGGATCTCCCCATCGGTCGCGCCGTCATCGCGGGGTACCACTAGGCCGTGCTGGACGACAAGGTCGCGCTCGTCCTCGTTAAGCTCGGGCACCTCGCCGTGCAGAAGGACCGCGAGGCATATCTCCGCGGACTCGTCGATCTCTGTTCGCAAGCGGTCGACGCCGAGCGCTGCACGGTCTACATCGTCAACGGCAAACGCAATGAGCTCTGGGCTCGCGTCGCGCAGCGCACTGCGACCGAGATACGGCTGCCACTGGGTCAGGGCCTCGCCGGACAATCCGCGCTCACCGGTGAGACGATCAACGTTCCCGATGCGTACGCCGATGCGCGCTTCGACCGGAACGTCGACCTACGCACGGGATTCCGGACGCTCAACATGCTCGTCGTCCCGGTCTGGGGGAGCGACGGCCAAAGCGTGGTCGGTGTCATCCAGGCGCTGAACAAGCGGAACGGCGCGTTCGAACGGCGCGACCAGATGCTGCTCGAGCAGATCGCCGAGACCGTCGGGCCAGTGCTCGAACACATCCCTATCGACAACTGATGGCGGACGAGCGTCGACAGCAG
This sequence comes from Candidatus Limnocylindria bacterium, assembly GCA_036570125.1. GTDB lineage: Bacteria > Chloroflexota > Limnocylindria > P2-11E > P2-11E > 3-1-20CM-2-70-9. Next base: position 2,979 of record DATCPK010000164.1, on the reverse strand, counting down.
AGCGAAAGACGCCGCCAGCCGCGCCGCAAAGCCGATCGGAGAGTGACCGCGGGATCGAAGCTCGATCTCATTCTCGACGTCACCCGCCGGCTCATGTCGATCACCGACCTGGACGCCCTGCTTCGCGACATGGCGACCGTGACGACACAGCTTCTCGACGCGGACCGCGCCACGATCTTCATCGTGGATCGCGAGCGGGGCGAGATCTGGTCGCGGGTCGCCCTCGGGACGGGTGCGGGCGAGATCCGGCAGGCGATCGGCGTCGGCATCGCCGGTCTGGTCGCGGCCACCGGCGACACCATCAACATTCCCGACGCGTACGACGATCCTCGCTTCAACCCGGACCCCGACCAGCGCACGGGCTACCGCACGAAGAGCCTTCTGACGTTCCCGATGACCGGACAGAACGAACGCGTCATCGGCGTCTTCCAGGTCGTCAACAAGAACGGCGGAGGCGAATTCACCGCCGACGACGAGGAAACGCTGAGCTCGCTCGGGGCGTCGGCGGCCGTCGCGGTCGAGAACGCGCAGCTCGTCGCGGAGCAGCGGCGCCTCTGGACGACGCTCATCGAGACCCTCGCCGTGACGATCGACGCGCGCGACCAGCAGACGGCCGGTCACAGCCAGCGCGTGACGCGGTACGCCGAGGTGATCGGCCGTGCGCTCGGCCTCGAGGGGATCGAGCTCGAGAAGCTGCGTGCCGCGGCCCTGCTTCACGACTACGGCAAGATCGCGGTCCGTGACCAGTTCCTGCTGAAGCCGGGCAAGCTGGACGAGGCCGAGTTCGAGTACATGAAGGCCCACGCGGAGAAGACCGGCGAGTTCCTCGCGCATCTGGTGTTCCCGCAGGACATGCGCGACGTTCCGGTGATCGCGTCGCAGCACCACGAGCGCATGGACGGCAAGGGCTACCCGCGCGGTCTGCCCGCGGAGCGGATCCTGCTGGGCGCGCGGATCGTCGCGGCGGCCGATGTCTTCGACGCGCTCACCGCGCCGCGCTACTACAAGCCCGCGTACACGCTCGAGAAAACGCTCGAGATCATGGACGGCATGGCCGGACCGCATCTCGATCCGAAGGTCGTCGCGGCGGTGCGCAAGAACGTGCACGACCTCGAATGGACGCTCGACTCGATGAAGCACACCTGGCCGAAGCCCGGCGACGAAGGGATGTCGAAATCGCCGGATACGGGCCTATCGGAACGCGACCAGGAGATGCCGAGCTCGTGAAGGTCCGCTTCTGGGGCACGCGCGGATCCATCCCTACGCCCGGGCCGCTCACGGTGCGCTACGGGGGCAACACCGCGTGCGTGGAGGTCCGCGACAGCACCGGATCGCTTCTGATCCTCGACGCGGGCACCGGGCTGCGCGAGCTCGGCACGGCGCTCATGAACGGCGGCGGCACCCGGCCGTTCTCGGTCGATCTCCTGCTCTCGCACCTTCACTGGGACCACATCCAGGGAATCCCATTCTTCCGGCCGGCGTACGACCCGAAGTCGTCGCTACGCATTCGCGGGCCGAAGCAGTCGCGCACGATGCGCGAGCTTCTCGGCCTCGGGATGGACGACCCGTTCTTTCCGGTCGACATCGATGACCTGCCCGCGCAGCTATCCGTCGGCGAGCTGCAGGACGGAAGCGACGAGCAGATCGGACGATTCCGCGTTCGTGCCGCGAGCATCTTTCATCCGGCGCCGGCACTCGCGTTCCGTATCGAGGCCGATGAGCGTGCGCTGGTCTACGCGACCGACACCGAGGACCCGTTCTCCGGTAAACCAAATCCGGTGGTCGCGCTCGCGGCCGGCGCGGACACGCTCATCCACGATGCGCAGTTCATCGAGAGCGATTTCAAGCCGACGTGGGGGCACTCCACGATCTCGAGCGCCATCGACGTTGCCGTGAAAGCAAAGGTGAAGCGGCTCGTCCTGTACCACCACGACCCTGACCGGAGCGACGACGCGCTCGATCGCATCGCCGTCGACGCCCAGAAGCAAACGAACGAGAAGGCGTCCGGGATCGAGGTCGTCGTGGCCCGCGAAGGTATGGAGCTCGCGATCTAACCGACGACCTGTAACGAAGAGACGGAGCGTATCGTCGGAGGACGACCCAGGGGAGGTCACCGATGAACGCGTTAGAAGCAGTGAGCCAGGCCAAGGACGTCATCAACGTTCGCCGCGTGTACGGCGAGCCCTACCAGGAGAACGGTCTGACGATCATTCCCGCCGCGAACGTCACCGGAGGCGGCGGCGGTGGTGGCGACACCGCGGGGAACGGCGGCGCCGGCTTCGGCGTGCGCGCCAAGCCCGCGGGCGCATGGGTGATCAAGGACGGCGAGGCGAAGTGGCAGCCGGCCTTCGACCTGAATCGCACCATCCTGGTCGGACAGCTCATCGCGATCGTCGCGCTGCTCGTTACACGCTCGGTCGTGAAGAGCCTCGCGAAGGCCAGGCGCTAGAAACACCCAAAAGCGCGGCCTGCTCGCGTTCGATGGCCCTCACCGGTCAAGCCGCGCCCAAAGTTGTGCGCGCGGTTTGCCGTACCGACAGGGTCTTTTGCTCAGCAGGCGTTAACTGACACGTCGCTGCGACACATAGACCGCCGCATGTCGCATTTAGTGACGTTGTACGAAACGACGCTTCTAAAAGTCCACCCCACCTCCCCCAATGCGCACGCGCCGCCGGCCAGGGACTCCATCCCGCCGGCGGCGTCGTGACATCTAGGACCAAACCGATTTCGCTCGACTAGCCCGCGGCTCAACCGGCTCGGGGTCTGACAGCCAGACCTCTGTGTCGGTCGGGTATCCGCCACCCGAGACAGGTGTCCTCGTTGTCCTGAGACATCAAACGGTGGGCGAGGAGGGACTCGAACCCTCACGCTCTTTCGAGTACGAGCTCCTAAAGCTCGCGCGTCTGCCATTTCGCCACTCGCCCGGCTCTAGGGTAGCGGCGGGGCTAGCTTTTCCGGCGGTCGACCGCCCACGTCGAT
>DATCPK010000163.1:0-13358 GCA_036570125.1 Candidatus Limnocylindria bacterium | reverse complement strand
AGGCGAAAGCGCGTGTCCGCGTCGCGCACGACGAACCCGAATTGAGCGAGGGTGAGAAGGACGTCACGGAGCGTTCCCTTCGAGACCTTCAGCGAGCGAGCCAGCTCGCTGATGCCCATCGGACGTCCGCCGTCGGCGAGTGCGCGCAGGACGCGCGCGGCCTTATCGACGGCTGGGACAGGGCGAAGGGTCGTCGTACTCTCTGCCATACGCGTACGGGGGATGGTACATCCGTCGGTGGAGGGCTCAGGCGCGCTACGCGGTTGTGATTCCCTCCAAGAGTGCTTTCATCGTAGCGACCTCCGCTGCCAGGGCGGCGCGTCCCTTCCTCGTGACTGTGATCCAGGTACGGGAGCGCTTGTCCTCGATCCCCTTCGCGATCTGAACGTGACCCGCCTCTTCCAGGATCGCCAGGTGCTGAGATAGGTTCCCGGCTGTGACTTCGAGAATCTCCTTGAGGTAGCCGAAGTCGGCCCGGCGAGACTCCGAGAGAACGGAGAGGATCCCAAGCCGAACGCGCTGGTGAATCGTGTCGTCGAGAACTGAAGTCGGGTGGGTCACGCGATCTGCTGCCGTCCCACACGCATCCCGAACCCCACCGCGAGGACCGTGACGCCATAGAGTCCGAAGAGGAGGGCCTTGCTCTGCTGCGGGCTGAGATCGAAGCCGATGATTCCGACGGTGACTGTGAGGAGTGCGAACGAGACCGCGGCGACCGTCCAGTTGCGTTCGATCCACGCCAAAGCGAAATATCCGGCGGACACGACGAACGCCGGACCGAAGCGAGCAACTGCCGGGACCCCAAAAGCGAAGCCGGCCTTGCCCGCGGTGTATGCGAGGATGAGAAGTCCGACGGTGATCGCAGCGTATGCAAGCGGAGTGCTGCCGATCCCGCTCGACCGGTTGCGGCGATATGCATAGAGGGCGATCGCGCCGGCACCGAGGGGTCCTGCGAATACCCAGAAGAGGCCAAGAGGCGACGCGGCGGCGTCAGTGAGGGACAGACTTACGACCGACAGGCTCGCCAGCAGCACCATCGCGAGCCACGGGCGCCCCATGTCGTCTCGGGCGCGCTTTCTCGCGTATTCGGAGAATGCGAGGCTCTCACGTGCTTCGTCCGCATTCATGCTGGATACCTCCATTTGTCGAAGTTCTTGCATATGGTTTGTATCACAAACTGATCTGCGAAACAAAGTTCTGGCACGTTCCTCGGTAGACTCCGGCGACCGATGAGTGGACTCGAAAGCTTCGAAACATGGACCGACAGAAAGAGGCGAGAGGCCCAGTGGGAACGGCTCGCCGCGCGGCTGCCTGAGCTTCGGGAGAAGAACCCCTTCTATCAGGCGAAGCTCCCGACGACCTCCCACGAGATCCGCGAGCTTCCGTTCACAACGAAGGCCGAGCTCTCGGAGGATCAGGCCGCGCATCCGCCGTTTGGCACGAACCTCACGTACCCGATCGAGCGATACGTCCGGCTCCATCAGACGAGCGGCACGACGGGCCGCCCACTCCGCTTTCTGGACACGCCTGAGTCCTGGGACTGGTGGCGCGAGTGCTGGCAGTCCGTCTACCGCGCCGCCGGGGTCACGGCGCGTGACCGCATCTTCTTCGCGTTCTCGTTCGGGCCGTTCATCGGCTTCTGGTCGGCGTTCGGCGGCGCGGAGCGTCTCGGCGCGCTTTCTGTGACCGGCGGGGCCATGACCACCACCGAGCGCGTCGCCGCGATCATGGCTACGGAGGCGACGGTATTGCTGTCGACGCCGACATACGCGCTGCGGTTAGCCGAAGCGGCACGCGAAGAGGGCGTCGATCTCGCCCGCTCTGCCTTGCGCGTGTCGATCCACGCGGGAGAGCCCGGCGCCTCGATTCCGGGAACGCGCGAGCGGATCGAAAAGGAGCTCGGGGTCGAGGCGTTCGACCACACCGGCGCGACCGAGGTCGGCGCCCACGGCTTCTCGTGCTCGGCTCGCGACGGCGTGCACATCAACGAGTCCGAGTTCATCGTCGAGGTCCTCGATGAGTCCGGCGACGCGCGAGAAGAGGGTGACGGCGAGCTCGTGCTGACGAACCTCGGTCGCTGGGGAATGCCGGTGATCCGCTATCGCACCGGCGATCGCGTCACCGCAGTGCGCGGTACCTGTGGGTGCGGGCGCACGCTGGTGAAGCTCGCGGGCGGGATCGCTGGTCGCGTGGACGACATGATCACGGTGCGCGGCGTCAACGTGTTCCCCAGCGCGATAGAGGCGATCATCCGCCGCTTCGATGGGGTGGGCGAGTATCGCGTCGAGCTCTCGACGGTTCGCGAGATGGACGAGCTGCACTGCACCGTCGAGGCGCCGACCGACGTCGCCCAGCGCGTCGCGTCCGCGATCCACCGCGAGCTCGGCATCCGATGCAGAGTCGAGACCGTCGCGCCGGGAACGCTGCCGCGCTTCGAGATGAAAGCCAGGCGCTTCAACAAGACGAACGTCTAGTGGGAATCGAGCAATCGTTGCTCCTCGGCGTTGCGGCCGGGTACGCCATCGCGATCCCCTTCGGGCCGATCGCCATCCTCATCGTGCGGACCGGCGTCCGGCAGGGGTTGCGCGCCGCGGCCGCGGCAGGCGCCGGGGCGGCGACGGCAGACCTGATCTTCGCGACGATCGCGATGCTCTTCGGGGCCGTGGCGTCGGCCTTCCTCGCCCCGGTCCTGCCCGCCGCGCGTCTTGTGGCAGGCGCTGCGCTCGCGGTCATCGCGGTGCGTGGTCTCCTCGCCGCGCCGCAAACGATGGACCGCGAATCCGGCGGAGTTCGCGCTGGCAGCACCTATCTGTTGTTCCTCGGACTGACCATGTTGAACCCGCCCACGGTCATCTACTTCGTATCGCTGGCGATCGCGTTGCCGGAGGTGTCGGCCGATTTCGCGAGCCGGGCCGCCTTCGTCGTCGGCGCATTTCTCTCGTCGCTGTCGTGGCAGGAACTGCTCGCGCTCGTTGGAGCGATGCTGCATGGACGTCTGACGCCACGGCTTCAGCGGATCACGGCGGTCGTTAGCTCGCTCATCATCCTCGCGCTCGCCGCGCGCGTTGCTTTCGGCTAGCGGAGGATTTTCGCTCCGGGCGTCTTGTCGACCGCGATCCCGAGGTGCGTGCGGTACCACTCGGCGAGCGCGTTTACATCACGAGCGCGAAAGAAGAGACCGCCGAGACCGGTGACGCGCGCGGGTCTAGTGAGCGCAGGCCTTCGCGGTGCCGGACCCGTCCGCTGTCTTGAAGGACTGGCCGCAGCCGCAGCTCGACACGGCGTTCGGGTTGCGGAGCGCGAAGCCGCCGCCCATGAGGGCGTCGACGAAGTCGATCTCCGAGCCCTTGAGGTACATCGCGCTCATCGGGTCCACGACGACGCGAACGCCGTCCTGCTCGATGATCGCGTCATCCTCTTCGGTGCCCTCGGCGAACGTCATCCCGTAGGAGAACCCCGAGCAACCACCCGGCGTGACGTACACGCGGAGCGCGAGGTCTTGACGGTCTTGCTTCGAGAGAACCTCGCGAAGCTTGTCCGTCGCTTTTGGCGTCAGTGACACAAGCGGGGTGGAAATGTGTGGGGTCTCGGTCGTCATCGGGGTCTGTTCGATCGCCAAGTCAGCACCTCCGTCGCGTTAAATGAATGATAGCCCACGAAACACGCGAGAAACACTGAATTTCCGGCCGCCTAGACTCGATTTTGTGGGGATTTCCTTGCATCACGCCCAGGTGTTCTATCCGCCTGGGGAGGAAGCGCGCGCTCGGAAGTTCTACGGAGAGGCCCTCGGGCTCGAGGAGCTGGAGCGGCCGATCACGCTCCGCGACCGGGCGGGCATTTGGTACGCGGCCCCGCCGGGGCATGTCCATCTTTCGGCGGACCGCGAGCTCGGCCTCCATCCGCGGCGCCATTTCGCGTTGCGCGTCGACGATCTCGACGCGACTGTGGCAAAGCTTCGCGCATCGGGCGCGCGATTTGAAGACGCCGATCCGATCCCAGGCTGGCGGCGCACGTACGTGATGGACCCGTTCGGCAACAAGATCGAATTGGATGAGATCCCGGAGTGACCTTCCGCTTTTCGCCGCGACCGAACCGAGCGGCCGAGATCGGCTGGCGACCGTGGAGCGACAAGGCGTTCCAGGAAGCGCAGGTCGCCGACAAACCGGTTCTCCTCGCGATCAGCGCTGTGTGGTGCCACTGGTGCCACGTCATGGACGAGACGAGTTACAGCGACCCCGAGGTCATTCGGCTGATCAATGAACGGTATGTGCCGATCCGCGTCGACAACGACGAGCGCCCCGACGTAAATCGCCGCTACAACCTGGGCGGTTGGCCCACTACCGCCTTCCTCACGCCGGACGGCGAGATCGTGCACGGCGGGACGTACGTGCCGCCCGACGCGATGCGGTCGTACCTCGCGCAGGTCGCCGATCTCTGGTCGACGCAGCGGTCGGAGCTCGCGCAGCGCGTCGCCGAGCTCCGCGAGAAAGAGAACGAGGCTCGCGCGCCGAAGGCCGGCGATCTCAGCTTTCAGATCGTCGATCAGGTGGGCTCGCTGGTCCGCGGGCAGTACGACCCGCAATTCGGTGGGTTCGGCCGCGAGCCGAAGTTCCCGCAACCGAAGCTGTTGCGGTTCCTCCTCGACGAGCACCGCCGTTTCGCCTATCCGGAGATCGCGACGATGCTGCACCGCACCCTGGGCGCGATGGCCGGCGGCGGCATGTACGACCACGTCGAGGGCGGCTTCTTTCGCTACTCGACGACGCGGCAGTGGGAGATCCCTCATTACGAGAAGATGCTCGAGGACAACGCCGAGCTTCTCGCGATCTACGCGGAAGCCCATCGTTCGTTCCCGACCGCTGGGTACGACCGTGTGGTGCGCGACGTGATCCGCTGGATGGACGCGGTGCTCTGGCAGCCGGACAAGGGCCTTTGGGCCGGATCGCAGGACGCCGACGAGCACTACTACACGTTGGACTCACAAGAAGAGCGAGCGAAGCACGACACTCCGTTCGTCGATCGGACCGCGTACACCGGTTGGAACGCGCTCGCCGCGTCCGCGTACTGGGCGGCCTGGAGCGCGACGGGTGACGACGCATACGAGACGCAGGCGCACGAGGCGACTGGGGCGATCGCTCGACGGCTATGGGACGCGCAGACAAAGTCGCTTCAGCACCACGACGCGATTGAGGGCGCGAAGGTCGTGGATCTTCTCGGAGATGTCGCGACCGATCTCGTGGCGAGCCTCGATGCGTATGAGACCGGTCTTCACCCGGGCGCGCTCGGCGGCGCGAAGCGTATGGCGATGACGCTTCGCGATCGGCTCGAGGATCGCGACGCCGGCGGATTCTTCGATGCGCCGGAACCCGGTGGCTCGCAGCCCGGACGTCTCGCGCGCCGTGAGCGGCCGATCGAGGAGAACGCGCTCGCGGCCGAGGGACTCCTGCGTCTCGCGGCTCTTTCGGGCGAGGACGAGTGGCGCGAGCTCGCGCTTCGCGCGCTCCGTGGCTTCGTCGGCGAGTACCGGCAATGGGGCCAGTTCGCGGCGAGCTACGCCAACACGGTCGCCCGCGCGCTCGCGGAGCCGCTCGTGGTCACCGTGGTCGGCCCCGTGGACGACGCGCTCGCCGTCGCTCTCTGGCGGGGTGCTCGCGCGACGACCGATCCGGCGAGGTCGCTGCATCGACTCGAACCAGATCGCGACGCAGAGATGCTCGAGCGGCTCGGGTTCCCTCGGAATCGTCTCGCCGCATACGTCTGTATCGGCACGGTCTGCTCCGCGCCTATCGCGGACGAGGCGTCGCTCGGGCGTGCGCTCGACGAAGCGAGCAGGAGACACACACACCCGGATTAGGCACGCGCTCTGCGAACGCCGACCTCCATGCCGGACATCAAAGAAGAATCGCTCGTCGCGGCGTTCCCCGATCACGAGACGGCCGTTTCAGCCGCGACCGCACTCGACGCTTCAGGGATCCCGCCGGACCGGGTCGGCGTCGTCGCCGCGAACGTCCGCCAGGCTCGCGAAGCCGCGGGTTCGTTCAGCCCCGCGGGCACGATCGGTGGCGCCATCTTCGGCGCCCTGATCGCGGTGATCTTCGTGATCGTGGGCGGCGACACGATGCGTCAGAACCTTGCGGCGATCGTCCTCGGCGCGCCCGTCCTCATCATCGCGTTCGCCGCCATCGGCGCGCTCGTCGGACGCGCCCGGCTCTTTCAGAGCAGCAAGTACGAGGGTTACGAGGATGCCGTCGATCGTGGCGAGGCCCTCGTCACCGTGAGCGGACCGCCCGAGCTGCTCACACGTGCGCGCCGCATCCTCGAGGAGCACGGCGCGCTGCGCTTCCGCCGCGAGGCAACCGGAGAAGCGATCTAGACGGCCACGACTCGCGCGCCGTCGAACAATCCGTGACCTCGAAGACTCGCCGCACCCTGCGGGGCGGTATCGTCCGCCGATGCCCAACGCACTCATCGATCGACTTCGCGCGCGCGGCTTCGTGCCTCCGGACTACGACGGCGGTGGGCTCGTCAACGTCGCCGCGACAGTGCTCGACGTCCTCGGCGCTCGCGACGAGACCGATCCTCCGCCGCTCCGCGCGCTCGAGCCGTCACTCCGTGAGGGCGTCCGCCAGGTCGTCCTCGTGCTCGCCGACGGGCTCGGCCTGGGGCAGCTTCGCGCGCTTCGTGCGTCGGGCGACATGCCGTTCGTCGCGTCGATCCTCGAGCGTGCCGAGCGTCACGATCGCGCGCAGCTCATCGAGGCGACGACGATCTTTCCGTCCACGACCGCCGCCGCGATCACGACTCTGAATACGGCGCGCACGCCACAGGAGCACGGCAATCTCGCGTACTTCATCTGGCTCGAGGAATTCGCGCAGGTCACGCAAATGTTGCGATGGGGACCGGCCGTGAATCGGCGCGGGTCGTACTTCGACGACCACCGCATCGATCCGCGCGAGTACGTGAAGGTGCCGAGCGTTCACGCGCGACTGCGGCAGCGCGGTGGCCAGTCGTGGGTGATCGAGCCTGAGATCTTCCGCGCCGAGGCCATGACGCGCATGCACGCTGCCGAGGCCGGCTATGCGGGCTACTACCTCCCGTCGTCGATGAGCGTGCGGCTCCGTGACCTTCTGCAGCAGCGACCGTGGGGCGACGCTCCCGGGTACGTGTATGCGTACTGGTCCGGGATCGACTCGGTCGCGCACGTCTCGGGCCCGCAGTCCGCTGACCACGCGACCGAGGCCGCTCTTTTCGACAAGGCGTTGGAGCGCGCGGTCGGATCGCGGGAACCGGGAGACACGCTCATCATCCTCACCGCCGATCACGGTCATTCCTTCACCGACCCCGACAGGCTCATCGATCTCGTCGGCGACGAGCAGCTGCGCTCGCTTTTGCGGAACCCGATCGCCGGCGAGCCGCGTCTCGTGTTTCTTCACACCGATCGGGCCGATCGCGTCAAGCAGCATCTCGAACGCCGCTATCCCGACACCTTTTTCTTCATGGATCGCGACGAGGCGATCGCGGCCGGGCTCTTCGGTCGCGGCGATCCCAGCATCGCGAAGCAGCGGATCGGCGAAGTCCTCGCCATGCTCGGCGGCGACCGCGCCGCGAGCATCGTCAAAGTCGAAGGACAGACGTTTCGACACCGGGGCTCGCATGGAGGAATGAGCCCGCAAGAAATGCAGATCCCAGTCCTTGCCTGGCGTGCGTAGCAACGTGGAGCGTTGCCCGCGGCCGGACCGAGGGCCCCCGCGCGGTGGGGCACCGGCCGGAGGCCGGGGGGTCCGCCGCCGCGTAAAGAGGGTTTCGGTCCGGCCGCGGGATCGCATCGCGCGCGCCATCGCTAGGATTCGGCCGTGGCCACGACTTCCTATTTACAAGAGCTTGCGGGCGGCATGGTCGCCGCCGCTGCGTTCGAGGATGACGACGCGGCGGTCTCGGCGATCACGCTTCTGCGCGAATCGGGAATGCACGAGCAGGACATCTCGGTGATCGCGCGCGACCGACGGCGCGCGGAGCTGATCGCGGGAGATCGCGCGTGGCTTCCGGGCAAGGGATGGTCTGGCCTCTTGGTGCGCCTGCAGAAGCTGATGAACGGTGGCGTCCCGAAGGACGTCAGGACCCGCTACAAGAAGGCGTTGCAGTCAGGGCAGATCGTCGTGGTCGCCGCGGCCGGGGACCAGCCCCCGGATACGATCGCCGCGCTGATGACGCAGGCGCGTGGCGCACTCACCGATATGTGGTGGCAGCAGCCCACGCTGCTGTTCGCGCCGCCGGAGCTCGCTGGGCCGTTCTAGTCGCGGTCCGCTGCGGCGACGCGCTCGAAAGCGGTCGTGAGTGTCTCCATGTCGCGTTCGGTCAGGTGATCAGCGAAATGACCTGCGACCGAGCGGAAGAAGTCCGGGGCCGCCCGGCGCATCTTGTGCCGTCCCTTTGCGGTGAGCACGAGCAGCTGGCCGCGACCGTCGGTGGGACAGACCCGGCTCGCGATCAGACCCAGCTCCTCGAGCCGATCGACGGCCCGAGTGAGCCCACTTTTGGTGAGCGTTGACAAGAGCTGGAGGTCGGTCGGTCGGATGCCTTGCGCGTCGGCCTCGTTGATGATCGCGAGCAGGTGATGCTCAGCCAGGGTCAGACCCGCCTGGCGCTGTAGATCGCGGTCCAAACCCCGAGCGACCACGACCGAGGCGAGCATGAACGCACGCCAAGCGTGAAGCTCAGCCGGCTTGAGGCGGCGCTTCCGGGCCGGCTTCAGGGGAATAACTTGCGTAGGCAACTAGTTGATTGTATCAGCAACAAGGCCGGATTTGGACCGGCGAGAGGAAACATATGTTCTGGTACATCGACCCATCCCACACAGCGGTGAACTTTTCGGTCAAGCACATGATGCTCAGCACCGTCCGCGGGAGCCTCGGCAAGGTCAGCGGCCGCATCGAGCTCGACCCCAAACAGCCTGAGAAGGGCGACTTCGAGGTGGCGGCATCGGTCAAGGGAATCTCGACGGGCGACGCGAAGCGTGACGGCCACCTGCAGTCGGCCGACTTCTTCGACGCGGAGAAGTACCCGGATGTCACGTTCAAGAGCAACGCGATCTTCCCGAAGGGAAACGGTCACTACACGGCAAGCGGCGATCTCACGATCCGCGCCGTCACACGACCCGTGAGCTTCGACATCGAGTTGATCGGTGTCGTGGAGAACGGGCAGGGCGGCCAGCATCTCGGTGCGGCTGCGACGGTCACCATCGACCGGAGCGACTTCGGACTCACGTGGAACATGCCGATCCCGAACGGGGTCCTCGTCGGCGAGAAAGTGAAGATCGAGATCGACCTCGAAGCAGTCGATGAGGCGACGGCCAAGACTCGCGGCCTCGCCGCGTAGCCCGGCTGACCTAGATACACAGGCCCCGTGGTGGGATCCACCACGGGGCCGTTCCATTAGTCACGGAGTTTTTCTTACGTTTTGCCGCGAACGACGGTGAACGTGGCCGTTGAGCGGATGCTCAGGACACTGCTGAATGCCACGGTACCGCTGATGGCCTTCGTCCCGCCGTCGGCGGGCAGGTCAAACGTGCCGACGGCTTGGCGGTAGAACCCAATGTGGGCCTGCGGGGTCGCCGGCGTCGTGAACGCGCCGCCGCCAGGGACCGAGCAGGTCAGAGCGACCATCGAGTCCGGGTTCTCATTTGTCACCAAGGTCAGCCGAAGCACGGCACCTGGACCGGTTCCGACAAGCGTGCCCGTCACGCCGACAGCGACTGTCTCCGGTTGGATCTTCCCGGCGCACGTCGCCGGACCAAGCGGAACAGTCGAGTCGCCACTTAGGGTCATTGTCCCGGATCCAGTGAGGGTCCCGTCCTTCCCGGCCGTGACCTTGAGATCCTTGATCAGCACCGCGAGGTTGTTCGTCATTCCGCTGGTGTAGGTTTCGATCGACGTTCCGGTCGAGGTGATCGTCCAGCCGCCGCCGACGTTGAAGGTGACGGTGATCCGCCCGACCCCGCGGTTTGACACGGTCTCGAATGTCACGATGCCCTTATCGCCGTCTTTCGGACCTGCGGTGTACTTGAATGTGGCGGGCGCCTTCTGCTTCTTCTGGACCGGGTCGATCGACTTGACCCCGCTGAAGGTGGCCTCGACCGGCTTGTCCAGCTCGTTCCCGTCGATCCGGTGCTTCACCTTCGCAGTGACCGTCGTCTCGGAGTCCTTTTCGACCTCACCGCCATTCGGGCTGACGAGGACCTCAACACATATCCCTGAGCGCCAGGCCTTCTCGAACGTCGGGGCGACCCTGTTAGCCGTCAACCGAACGAGCTCGAACCCGAGTTGCTTACTGAGCGTGCCGGCATCGAGGCCTCCGGTCGTCATGATGTCGACGCCCGCGAGGGTTCCGTTCTCGTCAGCTTTTACGCGAAGGTCACCGGTGAAACCTTCGATGACGCCCTTGCCTGATTTCGTCCCGTTTGCGTGGAAGTACTCCTCGCGCCCATTGAACGAGAGCTGTGCCCGCGCGGATCCGGTCGCATCAGGACAGACGTCGCCCTCGGCGTGGCCAGTGGTCTGGTTTTGGATCCTGTAGAGGAACGCGCCGGCTGCGTCGCGGACTTCGCCGCTCACCTTGACCACGAGGTCGAGACTGACCTTGCTCCCGCCGCCCCAGGCGAGCGTCATTGTCGTGGTCGTCGTGATCATTCCCTTGTTGCCGTCGATCGTGACTTGATCGTTCTTCTCGTCGCTGACCGTCCCGGCGCAGGGACATTTCCCGTCCGCGTAGCTCTCGCCGGTTCGCGCCCCCTGCTCATAGGTCTTTTCGATCGCCAACTCGAATATGGCACTCGTCACGACATACGCTCCGAAAATCTCAGCGCCCGGCGGCGGTAGATCCGCGAGTGGCGCCGCGCCTTTCCCCGACGCTGACGCGATCGAACCGGCAGTCGCGGGATATCCGCCCGGGGCAAGGGACTTCAACTTTGTCATAGCGGCGGGGAGCTGGCCGAGGCTGAACGAGGCCGTGCGATCCATGAGGTCGGCGAGCTCGAGTGCACCCGGGTCCAGCTTCGACAGTTCGGCATTTTCCCGACCATCGCGATGGAGCTTTGCCTCGACCACACGCATCGCCTCTTGATCGACAGGCGCAAGTGGGACGGTCAAAGAAGACGAACCGGAATCCGACGATGCTGCGTTCTGGTTTGACGCGGTGCAGGCGCCTGCCACGAGACCAAGCGTGAAGATCATCGCGGTCCATCGAGCGAGCCGTCCAGCCAGCGGGTTCTCCCTTACGTCCGACCCGATGGCAAGACGTCGACTAGCCGATCGTGCGCTTGCACTGCTTCACTTGCAACGAGCTCGTCGGACGAGCCCGGGACCTCTTAGTTGCCGTAAGCGACCTCTGAGCCGCTTCTCTTCATTCATACCGGAGCGCGCTCAGGGCCGACATGCGCATGGCGCGACGAGCGGGCAGGAACCCAGCAAGCAACGCGACGCCGAGCGCGAGCGCCAGCGCACCGAGAGCGAGGTCGGGTCCCACGACGAAGATCGCCGCCGGGTTCGTGTTCGGGTTTAGCTGCCTGATGACGCGATCGATGATCTGACCGCCGGCGAGCCCGAGCGCGAGACCCAGGATCCCGCCAAACACGCCGACGTACGCGGCCTCGGCGAGGAAGAGAGCGCGAATGTCGCGCGGCGACGCGCCGACCGCCTTCATGATCCCGATCTCGCGCGTTCGTTCGAGCACCGACATGATCATCGTGTTCGCGATCCCGATCGCGGCGACGAGCAGCGCCACGCCGCCGATCCCTGCGAGGATTCCCTTGAACACGCCGAAGCCCTGGTCGATCTGTTCGACGACCTGCTTCAGCGAGAACGATGAGAAGCCGAGCTCCTGCACGGCCTTCACGATGTCGGCCACGTTGATCGAATCGTCGGCCTCGACCGCGAGGCCGCTGTAGCCGGTCGTCTCGCGGATCGCGTCGGGTGTGAGCCCGCGATTCTCCGCGCCCGCGAGCAGGGCGTCGTCGAGCGGGATGCGGAAGGAGGTCTGGGACGCCTGCTCGTCGAAGACGCCAACGATCTTGACGGCGTAGTCGCGCGGCGTTCCGCTCCCGCCGATGCGCGTGCTGCCGAGCTTGACCGCGCCGCCGATCCGCATCGTCACCGTCCTGCCGATCGCAGCACCCGCGTTCGGCGCGACGAGCCGCGCGATGTTCCCCGGTATGACGGCCACGGCCCGGTCGCCGGTTTCGATATGCCGGCCGGCGAGGAGGTCGCCGCGATCGACCGGAGCGCCGGGTTCGATGCCCTGCGGACGGATGGTCGCGTCGTCGCCGCCTTCGACGACCATACCGAGCGGCGCGTCGAACTGCCGGTACACGCCGTCGACGTGCGACACCATCTTGAGCTTGGCGACGGTGTCGTCGGTGATCGTGCGCGGCACCGCGGAGAGTCCGTTCGCGCCGGGCTGGAACGGCTGCACGGTGACGAGGCGGAGGTCGCCAATGGAGAAGATCGATCGACGGACGTTGTCCTCCGCGCCGGTTGCGAGCGCGATCAGTAGGACGACGAGCGCCGTACCGATCGCAACGCCGGCTGTGGTCAGACCCGACCGAAGGCGCGCACGCCCGTAATTCCCGAGCGACATACCGAGAAGATCCCCGAACCTCATTCGTCCACCACCCGACCGTCGCGCATTCGGATCGTGCGCTCGGCGTGCGCCGCGATCTGCGGGTCGTGCGTCACGAGCAGCACCGTTTGTCCCTGCGCGTGGAGCTCCTCAAAGAGCGCGATAAGCGCCGCGCCGTTCGCGCTGTCGAGATTTCCTGTCGGCTCGTCCGCGAGCAGGATCGCCGGCTCGCCGATGAGCGCGCGCGCGACCGCGGCGCGTTGAAGCTCTCCGCCCGAGAGCTCGTTCGAGCGATGCTCTGCGCGCGAGCTCATGCCGAGGCGCTCGAGCATCGCGCGGGCTCTGCGGGTGCGTTCTGCGGCCGGCACGCCCGAGAACGCGAGCGGCAACGCGACGTTGTCGACGACGCGGAAGCGGGGAAGCAGGTTGAACGCCTGGAACACCATGCCGACGCGCTTGCTCCGATGCCGCGCGAGAGCTTCCTCGTCCAGCTTGGCGAGGTCCTCGCCGTCGACGCGGACCGTTCCGCCGGTCGGCCGCTCGAGACCCGCGACGACGTTCAGCAGGGTCGATTTGCCCGAACCGGACGGGCCCATCACGGCCACGAATTCGCCGCGCCGGATTCCGAGCGTGACACCTGCGAGCGCCGCGACCGTCGCGTGGCCCGACGCGTAGGTGCGTTCGAGCCCGACGGCCTCGACGGCGAGCGGTGAGTTCACTGTGGTCAAGTCTGCCCGACGCGTGCG
>DATCPK010000162.1:0-2052 GCA_036570125.1 Candidatus Limnocylindria bacterium | reverse complement strand
CAGACTGCGACCGGCCTCACCTATCGCGAGCTCGCCGAACGCGCGCGCCTCCGCGTCGAGTCCCGCCTCGATGCCTTTCGCGAGACCGATGGCGACCGCGTCGATCGCCGCGAGCTGCGCGGGGTAGCGGCCCTTCGTCTCCGCGAGCGTCCGGGAGCGCGCCTGCCGCAGCGCGACCGCGCGCGCGGGCGCGAAATGAGTCGCGGCCCGCTCGACGGCGCTCGCGCCGCCCCTCGGCTTGCGCTTCGGGTCACGCGCCGCGTGCTCGGTCGCGGCCCGAAGCAGCGCCGCCGGGTGAACCACCTCGTCGATCACGCCCGCGCGCAGCGCGCGCTTGGGCGAGAGCTGCCGCGCCGTGAGGATCATGTCGAGCGCGCGCGGCAGACCGATGAGGCGAGGCAGCCGCTGCGTTCCGCCGGCCGCCGGTATGAGGCCGAGGCGCGTTTCGGTGAGGCCGACCCGGACGTTCGGCGCGTCAGCGGCGATCCGCGTGTCGCATGCGAGCGCGATCTCGAGGCCACCGCCGAGCGCCGGTCCGTTGATCGCCGCGACGGTGACAAAAGGCAGCGCGGCGAGATCGTTCAGCACGCGCTGCATCGAGCGGCTCGCTTTCTCGATGTCGCTCTGCGATGTGCCTCCGCGCAGGAGGGACAGATCGGCGCCCGCGACGAATTGGCCGTCCTTGCCGCTCGAGATGACGAGTCCGCGCGGCTTCGCGTTGCGGGCCGCCGCGATGGCGGCGGCGAGGTCTTCCATGAGGCGCACGTCGATCGCGTTCACTGGATCTCCCGGACGATCGATGACGATCCGCGCGACGCCCGCGGCGTCCGCGGGCACGAACGTCACGGCCCGTCGATTGTCCTCAGCGACGGGGGCCACTTTAGCGGCGGGCGCCGACGCGATCACGCGCGCTCCAGGATGATCGCTGCGCCGTTGCCGCCTGCCGCGCATGCGGTGGCCAGGCCGTACCTCGCACCGCGCCGCTTCATCTCGCGCGCGAGCGTCAGCACGATGCGCGCGCCCGTGGCGCCGAAGGGGTGACCGAGTGCGATCGAGCCGCCCATGACGTTCAGCTTCTCAACGGGAATCCGGCCGACGCCGCTCTGCTCGAGAACGGCGAGCGTCGACAGCACCTGAGCGGCGAACGCCTCGTGCATCTCGAAGACGTCGATGTCGTCCAGGGTGATGCCGGCGCGCCGGAGCGCGATCGGGATCGCGTACGCGGGCGCGATCAGGAGCTGGTCGGCCGGGTCGACCGCGGCGTACGCATAGCTGCGCACCGCGGCGAGCGGCTCGAGTCCGAGCGCGTCTGCGCGCGCCTCGCTCGCGAGGACGACGGCCGCAGCGCCGTCCGTCAGCGGGCTGGCGTTACCCGCGGTGATCGTCCCGTGCTCGCGATCGAAGACCGGACGGAGCGTGGCGAGCTTCTCGAGCGTCGAGTCGCGCCGGATGTGGTTATCGGCGGTTACAGCGTGTCCATCGACGTAGACCGGTCCGACCTCATGCGCGAGGCGCCCGTCGTCCCAGCCCGCCGCGGCCATCCGATGGCTGCGCAGGGCCCACGCATCCTGGTCTTCGCGCGAGATGGCGTTGATCGCCGCCATGCGCTCCGCGGACTCGCCCATCGTGAGTCCGGTAGAGGTCTCACGAATACCTGGCGCGACCGGCGCGATGTCGGACGCGCGGACATGTGCAAGGGATTGCGCCTTCGCCGGGAGCGTCTTCGCCTGCGAGGCGGCGATGAGCGCGCGTGCGAGGCGAGGGGTCAGCGTGAGCGGGATGTTCGTGAGTGACTCGCTGCCGCCCGCGACGACCACGTCCGCGTTGCCGCCGGCGATGTGATCGGCGGCGCTCGTGATCGCGACGCACGCCGACGCGCACGCGAGGCCCACCGTGAACGCCGGGATACGCGTCGGCATCGAAAGCGAGAGCACCACCTCTCGTGCGAGGTTGTGATAGGCGACCGGCCGCGCGACGTTGCCGAAGATCACCTCGTCGATCTGACCGGGATCGAGCTCGGTGCGCGCGAGCGCTTCCGCCGTTGCCGCGCGG
>DATCPK010000161.1:0-85662 GCA_036570125.1 Candidatus Limnocylindria bacterium | reverse complement strand
TCCGCAGCAGCCGGATGAGCGCGAAGAACAACGACACGACGACGGCACCCCGCTGATGCCGCCAGCCGAACACTTCGCGTCGCCGCCGCAGTGGGAGTGGTGGATCCTCGGCTACTTCTTCTTCGGTGGTCTCGCCGGCGGCAGCTATGCCCTCGGCACGCTCTTGCGCTTCGCCGGTGACGCGCGCCACGAGAGCGCGGCCCGGCTCGCGTTCATCACGAGCTTCATCGCGCTCATCCCGTGCCCCATCTTCCTCATGGCCGATCTGGGCCAGCCGCTTCTCTTCTGGCACATGCTCGTGGACACCAGTCCCGGCGGTGGGCTCGCGTTCAAACCGGACTCACCGATGAGTCTCGGTTCCTGGGCGCTCCTCGTGTTCGGGCTCTTCTCGTTCGTCTCGTTCCTCGGGGCGATCGCCGAGGTCGGATGGTTCCGTGCGACGAGCGCGATCGCGCGCATCCTGCGCGGCGGAGTCGGTCTCGTCTGGAACGCGATCGGCACGGTCTTTGGACTCTTCATCTGCGCGTACACGGGCGTGCTGCTCGCGGTCTCGAACCAGCCCGTGTGGAGCGACGCCGGATGGGCGCTCGGCGGCATGTTCGTCGCCTCGGCGTTGACCGGGGCGGCCGCGCTTCTCCTTCTGTTCGCGCAGTCCCGGCGCGACGTCGATGCCGATACGACCGTCCGGCTCGCGACGGCCGATCGCTTCTTCGTCATCCTTGAGGCGGTCCTGATCCTGCTCTTCCTCGCGTCAGTCGCGATCGCGGGGTCCATCACCCGGGTCCTCGGCGTCTGGATCGTCCTCTGGATCCTCGTGATCCTCGGGCTGGCCGCTCCGTTCCTCGCGTCGCGCGCACGCCGCTGGCCGCCGGTCGCGGCTCCCGTCCTCGCTCTCCTCGGCGTTCTCGCTTTGCGCGCGCTCGTCATCTTCAGCGCCCAGATATAGAGGCCGCCCTCGGCACCGGCAACGTCTGCGTGATCGTCTGCGATGCTTGGGGCCAGAGCGCTGGGAGGACTCCGGTGAAATGGATAACGCGCGAACATCCCCGGGTCGACCGGGTCGCCTGCCCCTGGCTGATCGAGAAGTTCGTCGACAAACAAGCGGAGTTCCTATACGTACCGTCGGATCAGGTTGCATCCGAGGCGCAGAAACGCGGTGCAACTCCGTACGACATCAAGGACGTGGAGTTGGGACATCACGGGCCGGAGTGCAGCTTCGATGCGTTCGTCCACAAGTACGGGCTCGATACGGACGCCGCGATGGTCTACATGGCGAAAGTCATCCGCGGCGCGGACACGGCGGACAAGACCCTCACCCCGGAATCGGTAGGGATCGAAGCGCTCCTCGAAGGGATTCGCCTCGTTCATCAGCCGAACGATCAGAAACAACGCGAGGCGTCTCGGCCGATCCTCGACGCGCTCTACGCGTACTGCCAGGCGAAGGTGGACAAGGCCGCTTGACGTTGCGGCACGTCGGCTTCACGCCGGTGCCGCCTGGTGCCACTGCCGGCTTCGACCACGCCGACACGTTCCTCGATCCGGACGGCAGCCGGCTCTACGTGGCCCACACGGGCGCGGATCGGCTCGACGTGTTGGATTGCAAGAGCGGGGCGTATCTCCGATCGATCGCGGGGTTTCCGGGAGTGGCGGGAGTGCTCATCGACAGAGCGAACGATCTGCTCTTCACCTCGGATCGCGCGGCGGCGCGGGTGAGCATCCTCCGCGCATCGGACGAGGCGATGCTCGGCCAGGTCGCGGTCGATCCGCGGCCGAATGGCCTCGCCTTCGATCCAAACGCGCGGAATCTCTACAGCTTCAACGTCGGCGAGCCGGCTGGCACGAACTGCACCGCCTCAGTCGTTTCGGTCGACGCACGGCGAGTCGTCGCGACACTCCGGCTGCCGGGCCGGCCGCGCTGGGCGGTGTTCGACGTCGAGACCCGGTGCGTGTACGCGAACATCAGCGACCCGGCCGTCATTGTCGTGATCGATGCCGACTCGCGGGCGATATCACGCACGATCGCCGTGCCCGGGGCCGGTCCGCACGGGCTCGCCATGGTTAACGGACACGGCAAGTCGTCGCTCTGGTGCGCGGCCGACGACGGACAGCTCGTCGTGCTCGAACCGAAATCGGGTGCCGTATCGGCGACCCTTCCTCTACCGGGCGTCCCAGACGTCGTGATGTACGACCGCGATCTTGGTCGCGCTTACGTCGCCGTTGGCTCTCCTGGCACGGTCACGGTGTTTGACACGCGTAGCCGGCGCGAGCTCGAGACGATCGCGACCGAGGAGGGCGCGCACACGATCGGGTGGGATCCGATGACCCGTCGACTGTTCGTCTTCCAGCCTGCGAGCTGTGGCGTAGGGATCTACGAGGACGTTTCTTAGGCGACCGCGTTCAGCGCCTGTGTGAGCTCCTCGGGCTCTGAGTATTCGCGATCGGGGATCTTCTTCAACGAGTCGAGCACTGTGGCATCGATGCTCGCTTCGCGGGCAGCTTCCAAGATTCGCTCTTTGGTGATTGGGTAGTCCAGGCCGTCGATCAACTGACTTGCGACTTCGCTCGCTCGCATTTCCTGCATGGAGCCACTCAGAGCGAGAGTCGTGCCAGGGCGGCGGAGCGCGCCCGACCGAGGGCCCCCGCGCGGTGGGGCACCGGCCGAAGGCCGGGGGGTCCGCCGCCGCGTAAAGAGGGTTTCGGTCGGGCGCGCTGGGCGCGCGCTTCGCCGCATATCCTGCCCACGATGAAAACAACCGAGAGGCTCGCGGAGATGCGAGCCAAAGCCGCCCTCGGTGGCGGCGAGCAGCGGATCGCCCAGCAGCATGCGAAGGGGAAGCTGACCGCGCGCGAGCGCGTCGATCTCGTGCTCGACGAAGGCTCGTTCACGGAGCTCGACGCGTTCGTGCTCGCGCGTCCGACCGAGCTCATCCCGGATGACGAGCGCGTGATGGGCGACGGGGTCGTGACGGGATTTGGCCGCATCGACGGTCGCACCGTGTACATCTTTTCGCAGGACTTCACGGTCTTCGGCGGATCGCTCGCCGAGGCGCATGCGCAGAAGATCTGCAAGGTCATGGATCTCGCGGTGAAGACCGGCGCGCCGATCATCGGCCTCAACGATTCGGGCGGCGCGCGCATCCAGGAGGGAGTCGTCTCCCTTGGTGGATACGCCGACATCTTTCTTCGGAACGTCCTCTCTTCAGGAGTCGTCCCCCAGATCTCGGCGATCATGGGTCCATGCGCGGGCGGCGCGGTCTATTCGCCCGCGATCACCGACTTCGTCGTGATGGTGCGCGATACGAGCTACATGTTCGTGACCGGACCGAACGTGGTGAAGACGGTCACGCACGAGGACGTGACCTTCGACGAGCTCGGCGGCGCGGACGTCCACGCGCACCGGTCGGGCGTCGCTCACTTCGAGGCGGACGACGAGGTCAGCTGCGCGGCGCTGCTCCGCCGGCTCGTCGGGTTCCTGCCGTCCAACAACCTCGACCCGGCGCCCGTCGTCGCGACCGAGGACCCGCCGGATCGCGAGGATCCCGCCCTCGACGACATCGTCCCCGAGGCGTCGAACAAGGCGTACGACATGAAAGAGGTGATCCGCCGCGTCGTCGACGACGAGAACGTGCTCGAGGTGCACGAGAGCTGGGCGCAGAACATCATCTGCGCGTTCGCGCGGCTCGACGGTCGATCCGTCGGCGTCGTCGCGCAGCAGCCGATGATCCTCGCCGGCGTTCTCGACATCGATGCGTCGGTCAAGGCCGCGCGCTTCGTGCGTTTCTGCGATGCGTTCAACATCCCCCTCGTTACGTTCGTCGACGTGCCGGGGTTCCTACCGGGCACGGTGCAGGAGCACGCCGGAATCATTCGTAACGGTGCCAAGCTCCTGTACGCGTACGCGGAAGCCACGGTGCCGAAGCTCACTGTCATCACGCGCAAGGCCTACGGCGGCGCGTACGACGTCATGTCGAGCAAGCACCTCCGCGGCGACTACAACGTTGCGTGGCCCAGTGCGGAGATCGCCGTCATGGGCCCGGAAGGCGCCGTGAATGTGATCTATCGCGAGGAGATCGCGAAGGCAAAGGACCCCGACCAGCGTCGAACGGAGCTCGTCGCCGAGTACGTCGCCCGGTTCGCCAATCCCTACGTCGCGGCCGCCCGCGGGTATCTCGACGACGTCATCGAGCCACGCGAGACGCGGCGGCGCCTCGTTGCCGCGCTACGCTCTCTGTCCAGCAAGCGGGACACGAACCCTCGTCGCAAGCACGGCAACATCCCGCTGTAAGAGGGGGGAACGGCGCTCACCTCCGTCCTCGTCGCCAATCGCGGCGAGATCGCGCTCCGCATCATCCGCGCCTGTCACGACCTCGGCATCCGCGCGACCGCCGTCTACAGCGATGTCGACCGCGACGCGCTGCACGTCCGGGCGGCCGATGCCGCGTATCCGATCGGAGCCGCGGCGCCGCGCGAGAGCTACCTCAACGCCCCTCGGATCATCGAGGTCGCCAAACGCGCCGGCTGCGACGCGATCCACCCGGGCTACGGGTTCCTCTCGGAGAACGCCGACTTCGCGCAGGCCGTCGCAGACGCCGGACTCGTATTCGTGGGCCCGCCCTCGAAGGTGCAGCGCCTCCTCGGAGAGAAAACGGCCGCGCGCCGACTCGCGCGTGCCGCCGACGTCCCGGTCGCCGAGGGCACGGAGCCGCTGCGTGACGCCGCCGCGGCGCGCGCGGCCGCGAAGGAGATCGGCTATCCGGTGCTGCTCAAGCCGGCGGGCGGTGGGGGCGGCAAAGGCATGCGCGTCGTCGGCCGCGACGAGGAGTTCGAGGCTGCCTGGCGAGGCGCGACCGGCGAGGCGA
The DNA here is from genome assembly GCA_036570125.1 of Candidatus Limnocylindria bacterium. GTDB lineage: Bacteria > Chloroflexota > Limnocylindria > P2-11E > P2-11E > 3-1-20CM-2-70-9. Next base: position 80,803 of record DATCPK010000161.1, on the reverse strand, counting down.
CCGCGGCGTTCGGAGCGCCGGCCCTTTATCTGGAGCGGCAGATCACGAACGCGCGCCACGTCGAGGTGCAGATCCTGGCCGACGGTCACGGAAAGGTCCTGTGGCTCGGGGAGCGGGACTGTTCGATCCAGCGGCGCCACCAGAAGCTGATCGAGGAGTCACCGGGGCCGAGTGTCACCGACTCTCTGCGCGCCAAGCTCGGTGCGGCCGCAGTTCGCATCGCCGAGCGCGCCGGATACGTGAACGCCGGCACCGTCGAGTTCTTGGTCGACGTGAACGGCTATTTCAACTTTCTCGAAGTGAACACGCGTCTGCAGGTCGAGCATCCGGTCACGGAGATGGTCACCGGGCTCGACCTTGTGACGATGCAGCTCCGGATCGCAGCCGGCGAGCCGTTGCGCCTGACACAAGACGAGATCACGACGCACGGCGCTGCGATCGAGTGCCGCATCACCGCCGAGGATCCCTTCGCGGGTTTCGTGCCTGCGAGCGGACGCGTCGTCCTCGTGCGCGAGCCGTCCGGCCCCGGGATCCGCGTGGATTCGGCGCTCTTTTCCGGTATGACGGTGCCCAGCGAGTACGACTCGCTCTTGGCCAAGGTCATCGCTCACGGCCGCGACCGCGAGGAGGCGATGGCGCGGATGCGGCGAGCACTCGAAGAGATGCGCATCGCGGGGATCCCGACCTCGCTGCCCTTCCACCGGGCCGCGCTCTTCGAGCAGGACTTCATCGCTGGGCGCTACGACACGGACTTCGTCGCGCGATGGGACTCGAAGAACGTGCAGGACCTCTCCGACGGCGCCGCCGCCGCGGCCGCGCTCGCGGCCGTCCTCGCCATGCGATCGCGCGGCGAACGTCGCGTGCTGCCGCCCTCCGACGCGCCCTGGGGCAGAGCGGGGCGCGAGGACGCGCTTCGCTGATGCGTTACGAGGTCACGCTCGACGATCGTCGCGTTCGCGTGGAGCTCGGAGAGGACGGCCGCTTCACGGTCGGCGACCGCGTCGTCGCGGCCGACGTCCGCGAGACCGTGCGCGGACGGCAGTGGTCGATCACCCTCGACGGCGAGAGCCACGAGGTCACCGTCGTCACGCACGATCCGCTCCGCCTCGACCTCGACGGGCGCGACATCCGCGCGGCCGTCGTCGACGAGCGCGCTCTTCGCGCGAGCCGCGGAGCCGTCGGCGTGCGGACAGGCCGCGTCGAGCTGCGCGCGCCAATGCCGGGTTTGCTCAAGGCCGTGCACGTGAAAGAAGGCGACCGCGTCGACGCCAACGCTCCGCTCGCGACGCTCGAAGCGATGAAGATGGAGAACGAGCTGCTCGCACCGTCGGCGGGTCGCATCGCGAAGGTACGCGCGACCGCGGGCGCGAAGGTCGAGGCCGGCGCCGTTCTGATCGTGATCACGAGTGACTAGGCGCCGCAAGGCCGGCGTCGTCGCGGGGACGATCGCGGTGCTGCTGGTCGCGAGCGTCGTTCTGACCGGGCTCATCCTCGTCTACCGACCCCTCCCGACCCTCGACGGCGAGTTCCGCCTGCTCGGGCTCGATCAGCGAGCCGAGGTCCTGCGCGACGCATACGGTGTCCCGCACGTCTACGCGCAGTCGGCGCACGACCTCTTCTACCTCCAGGGCTACGTCACCGCGCAGGACCGGCTGTTCCAGATGGACCTCTACCGGCGCGCGGGCGAGGGCCGTCTCGCCGAGGTGCTCGGAGAGCCGGCGCTCGATTCAGATAAGCAGTTCCGCATCTTCGGACTCGCGCGCGTCGCGGCGCAAGAGCTCCCGCTCCTTCGCGACGAGACTCGAGAGAACCTGACCGCGTACGCCGAGGGCGTGAACAAGTTCCTCGAAGGTCACGGCGACTCGCTGCCGATCGAGTTCGTCATCCTCGGCTACCGGCCCGAACGCTGGTCGACGCTTGACTCGCTGGTAGTCGCGAAGCTTCAGGCGTACGACGCGGCGAACAACCTCCACCAGGAGCTGCTGCGGGCCGGACTGGCTTCGCGCTTTGGGACCGGGGTGCTCGCGACGCTGATGCCCGACCCGTCCGGTCATGCGGCCTCCGTCGACGAGCGCGCGTGGGCGGCGGTCGCGCCGTACATCGCGGCCGGCACGTCGCAGCCGGGCGCTGCGGCGCTCTCTGCATTCCTCCCCGGCGCGGGCGACGGCACCGGCTCGAACTGCTGGGCGCTCGCCGGAACGAGGACCTCGACCGGGAAACCGATCCTCGCTGGCGATCCGCACCTGGCCGTTCGCAATCCTTCGATCTGGTACGAGATCGGCCTCGAGGGCGCGGGCTACAAGCTCGTGGGTTTTTCCTTCGCCGGGATTCCCGGGATCGTCATCGGACACAACGACCGCATCGCGTGGACCTTCACGTACGCGTACACGGACACGCAGGACCTCTTCGTCGAACGTCAGGACCCGACCGATCCGCGGCGTTATGAATACAAGGGACAGTTCGAGACCGCCACGTTCGTGCGCGAGACGATCGACGTGAAGGGCGGTGCGGACCCCGTGATCGTCGACGTCGCGATCACGCGGCACGGACCGATCGTCACGCCGGTCCTCGAGGGCCAGACCGCTCCTCTCGCCCTTCGCTGGACGGCGCTCGATCCGGGCCGCCTCATGGACTTCGTGTTCGAGCTCGCGCGGGCCGGCTCCTGGCAGGAGTTCCGCGCGGCCGCCGCCGATTTCACCGGCGCCGCTGTTTCCGCCTGCTATGCGGATGTCGACGGACACATCGGCTATCAGCTCATCGGCCAGCTTCCGGCGCGCAAGGGCGATGGACAAATGCCCGTGCCTGGATGGACCGGCGACTACGACTGGACGGGCGTCCTGCCCTCCGACGCGAATACGACGCTCCTCGATCCACCGAGCGGCATGATCGTGAACGCGAACGACCGGCCGACACAGGATCCGCACAGCGCGGCATACATCGGCGAATGGGATCCGGGTTTTCGCGCGACGTACATCGGGCAGCGCCTCGCGGGTCTGTCGAAGGCGGACCTGCCCGCGATGCGCGCGATCCAGACCGAGTACGCGTCGACGCCCGTGGCGCGGTGGCGCGAGGTGATCCTCGCGGCCAGCCCCAAGACCGACCTGCAGCGTCGCGCGCAGCAGCTCGTGCGCGACTGGGACGGCACGCTCGCGGCGCAATCGGCCGGCGCCGCCGTCACGGAGGCGTGGCTCGTACACATGCTCGCGCGGACGTTCCAGGACAAGCTCGGCGAAACGCTGTACGCCGACTACCTCGCAAACGGGCGCGCCGTGTTCGCGTTGTACGAGCTCCTTGGACGCCCGGAGGATCCCTGGTTCAGCGATGCCGGCGACCCGTCGGTGCGTGGGCGCGACGGCCTCTCGACGGTCGCGCTCGAGGACGCGACGCGTGAGCTCGTGGCGCGCTTCGGCGCCGACACCACGAAGTGGCGCTGGGGCGATCTGCACACGATCACGTTCGCGCATCCACTCGCGATCGGTCCGCTCGCGCTCCTTCTGAACATCGGTCCGTTGCCGCGCGCCGGCGACGGATTCTCGGTCAACAACGGCGCCTACGATCTGGCGAAGCCGTACGCCCAGACGACGAACGCGTCGGAGCGGATGATCGCCGACCTTGCCGATCTCGATCGCTCGCTTTCCGTGACCCCGGAAGGCGAATCCGGTCAGCCGGGATCTCGTTACTGGGGCGATCAGGCGCCGCTCTGGAACGCGGGCGATTACAAGCCGATGCGTTTCTCGCGGGACTTGCTCGGGCGCATCGACGGAATGCTCGTCTTTCGCCCGCGATAGGTCGGTACCATCGCCTGGTGCCAAAGAAAAGCCGCGATCGCGGCGAGTGGGAACGAACGAAGTACGCGGAGGCCACGAAACGTGTCCCCGAGCGTGCGAAATTCGAGACCACCTACGGCGCGCCCCTGCCGCCGATCTTCGATCCCGATGGCACGGATCCGGGGCTTCCAGGGGAGCCGCCCTACACGCGCGGCATCCAGCCGACGATGTATCGCGGACGCCTCTGGACGATGCGCCAGTACGCGGGCTTCGGCACGGCTGAGGAGTCGAACGCGCGCTATCGCTACCTGCTGGGTCAGGGACAGACCGGGCTCTCGGTGGCCTTCGACCTGCCGACGCAGATGGGCTACGACGCCGACGATCCGCGCGTCGCCGGCGAGGTGGGAAAGGTCGGCGTATCGATCAGCTCGCTCGAGGACTTCGCGCGCCTCTTCGACGGCATTCCGATGCAGGACGTGACGACGTCGATGACGATCAACGCCACCGCGGCGATCCTCCTCGCGATGTACGTCGCGATCGGGAAGCGGCAGGGGGTCGCGGCGGACCGCGTCGCCGGGACGACGCAGAACGACATCCTCAAGGAGTACATCGCGCGCGGGACCTACATCTTTCCGCCGCGGCCTTCGATGCGGCTCGCGACCGACCTCATCGTGTATTGCGCCGAGCGGCACCCGCGGTGGAACGCGATATCGATCAGCGGTTATCACATTCGTGAAGCTGGAGCGGACGCCGTCCAAGAGCTCGCATTCACGTTCGCGGATGCGATCGCGTACGTGGACGCCGCGGTCGGGCGCGGGCTCGACGTGGACCGATTCGCGCCGCAGCTCTCGTTCTTCTTTGCCGCGCATTCGACGCTCCTCGAGGAGGTCGCGAAGTTCCGCGCCGCGCGGAGGGTGTGGGCTTCCGTGATGCGCGATCGTTACGGCGCGAAGGCGCCGGCATCGCTCGCACTCCGCTTTCACACGCAGACCATGGGCTCGACCCTCACCGCACAGCAGCCGCAGAACAACATCGTGCGGACCGCGATCGAGGCGCTCGCCGCGGTGCTCGGCGGGACGCAGTCGCTCCACACCAATGCGTACGACGAGGCGCTCGGCCTTCCCACCGAGGAGTCCGTGCGGATTGCCCTCCGGACCCAGCAGATCATCGCCGAGGAGTCGGGTGTTGCCGAGACGATCGACCCGCTCGGCGGCGCGCACGCGATCGAGGCGCTGACGAGCGACATCGAGCGCCGGACCCTCGCCGAGATCAAGAAGATCGACGAGCTCGGAGGCGCGCTCGCCGGGATCGAAAAGGGCTACCAGCAGCGCGCCATCGAGGACTCCGCCTACAACCAGCAGCGCGCGATCGAGAGCAGGGAAAAGGTCATCGTCGGCGTCAACGCCTACCGCGCCGAGGGCGACGAGCCCCAGGTGCCGATCACCCGCGTCGACCCGGCCGTGCTCGAGCGCCAGCGCGCGCGCCTTTCAGACCTGCGGCGACGACGCGACGGCGCCCGCGCGACGAAGGCGCGCGCCGACCTCAGTACCGCGGCGCGCGGCACAGCGAACCTCGTGCCGCCCATCGTCGGAGCGGTCGAGGCCGATGTCACGCTCGGCGAGATCTGCGCAGACCTGCGCGAGGTGTTCGGCACGTACGTTCCGCCACGTCTGTGAAGCTCGGACCGCTGCACCACGTCGCGATCGCGGTCCCGCGCATCGAGGACGCCCTGCCGTTCTTCGGCGACACGCTCGGGCTCGCCGCGGATCGCATCCGCGAGCTTCCGGACCAGCACGTGCGCATGGTGTTCCTTGGCGATGCGAAGGGGCGGATCGAGCTTATCCAGCCCATCGACGACGACTCGGGGGTGGCGAAGTTCGTGGCCGAGCACCCGAAGCCGACGCTCCATCACGTTTGCTATCTCGTCGACGACCTCGCGGCGACGCTCGAGACGCTCGCGCGCGAGGGCGTCGAGCTGATCGACCGCGCGCCACGGCGAGGGGCCGAGGGCATGGTCGCGTTCATCCACCCGCGAGCGTCCGGCGGGGTCCTCATCGAGCTGATCGACCGCGCGAGCCTCCGTGATTCCATACCATGACCGGAATGCAGCAACGCCCGCGAATCGGTCTCACCATCGGCAAATCGACCACGCCGCGCGCTCTCGCGTCCCGCGCGAATTACGTCGCAGCACTCGAGCGCGCCCGGGCCGAGGTGATCGTGCTGGAGCCCGGCGACCGCGTTCCCGCCGACATCGATGGACTCTGCCTGTCCGGCGGGCCGGACATCTCGCCGGCTCGCTACGGCAAATCCGATCCCTCCCATCTCGCCAAGGATCCCGATCTGGCCCGCGACGATCTGGAGTTCGACGCGATCGGCGCGGCACTGCGCCGCGACATTCCCGTCCTCGGTATTTGCCGCGGGTTTCAGCTCATCAACGTCGCACTCGGCGGCAGCCTCGTTCTCGACGTCGCTCATCACGAGCCCGACGACCTCGACTCGGTGCGACTGCACCAGGATGTGGCCATCGACCCGAGTTCCAGGCTTGCGGCCGCGTCCGGCCGCGCGCCGCTGGACGTGAACTCGCGACACCATCAAGCAGTGACCTCGAAGGAGCTGGCGCCTTCCCTTCACGCGACCGCGACGGTCGGCGATCTCATAGAAGCGTTCGAGTCCGACAAGTACCGATGGGTGGTGGGCGTGCAATGGCACCCCGAGCGGATCGGGAAAGACCAGGGGATGTCGCCCGAGGTGGAGGGCGTGTTCGACGCGTTCGTCCAGGAGGCGGCGCGCACCCCGACGGCGTCACGATGACGGTCTCGACCGGGATAGAGACCCCGGTCGAGGAGACGCGCGTCGCGCTCGGCCGTCCGCTTCGCGTCGCGCTTGTCTATGGCCGCGAGGAGGCGTCGCGTCGTGCGGTCGTGCACCTCGCGCTCGCTTCGGGCGCCGAGATCGTGGCGCGCATCCGAGCGACCGATCCGCGCTCGTTCGTCGAGGCCGCCCAGGCGCTCCGCGACGCAAAGCCGGATGTCGTCGTGATCCAGGGCGGACCGAAGGAGGAGACGGCGCTCGCCGAGCTTCTCGAGGCGCTGCGCCTCGGCTGCGGCGCGCAGCGTCCGATGCCGCGCGTCTTTGGCCTGGTGGACACGCGCGTCGCGCATGACCTTCGAATGCGGGCCAGCCCGTTCGAGTTCGAGCGCTTCGGGACGGGCGCCGAGATGGTCCAGAGCCTTCGCGACCTGCGCGCCGGGAGCGGCGACGCGATATTGCGCGACGCGCTGATCGAGGATGGCGCGCGCGCGCTTGCCACGACGAACGCGACCACGGCGCTCGCGGTCGACGTGACCGAGCGGTCGACATCGCTGGTGCTGGCGCGCCCGGATGGTCGGATCGAAGCCGCGCACTTCGTGCCGCTCGGCCTGGGGATGGGTGCGGATCACGCCGTCGTGCGCGCCAGCCTCGACAACGTGCGGCGATGGTTGCCGTGGCCCATCGACGCGCCGGCGCTGCTCGAGCGTGTCTTCAATCGCACCCGACGGTCTCTGAGCGAGGCCGCGAGCGAAGCCGCGGTCCTGCTCGATATGGCCCTCGCGCGCGAGGCGATCGCGCACGCGCTACGCGACGCTGCCGACGCGGGGCTCGACGTCGCCGCGATGCGTTCTGCGCCCTCGATCCTGATCACAGGCGAGCCGGCCTCGCTCCCAAACGCCGGACAGAGTCTTCTCGTGCTGGTGGATGGCCTCGAGCCGAATGCGGTCTCGACGGTCTTCCGCGAGCCCGATGAGGGACGCGCCGAGCGCATCGGGATGGTGGTCTCGGTCACGACGCGCAAGTCCGCGAAGATCAAGATCGTTCGCGCGACCGGCCGGAGTGTGGCGCGTGTGGTGCCCGGATCGTTCGGTCCGGTACAGATCGGAGCCGACGTCGAGATCGCCGTGAGCGGTGCCGGTGTGCGGGGTCACGGGCGGTCGGGCGAGCTGGGCGTGCTCATCGACGCGCGCGGCCGACCGCTCTTGCTTCCCGAGCGCGACGCGGAGCGCATCCCGACGGTGACCCGATGGCACGCCGCGCTGCAGGCGATCGCCGACGACAGGAGCTCGACATGACGTGGCGTCGCGAGAGCTGGAGCGCCGATCACCCGCTGCCCATCGGCGTGACCAAACGCGCGCAGGTCGGGGAGCTCGTGCGGGCCGGCGACATCATCGCCGCGGGTGCGGTGCTCGCGGGCGCGCTGCGCGTGCCCGGCGCGCGGCGTCTCGGTCTTTCGCCTGCGGACTTCGAGCGTGAGCTGCGAGTGCGTGTCGGCAGCGACGTGGTCACCAAGACGGTGCTCGCACGCGTCGGCCGCCGCTTCGCGCGCAGCGTCACGGCGCCGATCGACGGTCGCCTCCTGCACGTCACGGTCGACGGCGATCTCTACATCGCCCCGATCGTCGATCGCTGGACGGTCCGCTCGACCCTCGACGGTGTGGTTTCCCGGTCGGACGACGCTGTCGTTGAGGTCGAAGGGGAGGCGTGGTGTCTTCAAGGCGCCGCGGCGTTCGGCCCGGATGCGATCGGCGAGATCACGCTCGGCGTCGACGGGCCGGATGCCGATCTTGCCCCGTCGCGCATCGACGTGCGCCTGGCCGGACGCATCATCGTCGGCGGCGCGCGAGTTTCGGCGGAGGTCATCACGCGCGCACACGCGTGCGGCGTGGCTGGACTCGTGGCGGGCGGCGTTCCGCCGGCGGGCCTGCGTGTGGTCTACGGCGATGCGGTGACCGCGGCGGGGTCGCCGAGCCGCGACGACCGGCCGACCGTCCTCTGTTTGATCGGCTTCGGGTCGGCGGTCCTTCCGCGCGAGATCTTCGAGCCGCTCGCCGCTCTCGGCGGCGCGCGCGCGGCGATCCACACCGCATCGGCGCGACTCTTCGTGTTCAGCACCGCGGATATCGGTCGGGCCGAGGCGCCGTCACCCGATGTCGAGGTGAGGGGTGAGGGGCCGGCGGCCTACGCGCCCGCGGATCGCGCCGACGCCGATGTCGAAGAACGGGGCGCCGATGACGAGCAGCCGGCGCAGACCGACGAAGAGCTCACGCGGAGCGCCAACGACCGCACCCCGTCAGAGAGCTAGCCTCCGCTCGTGGCACGACGTCGACGGCGCCGCGATAGGCGCGATGCGGCCGAGCATCGTCCAGCGCAACCCGAAAGACGCGAGAAGCGCTCTGAAGACAAGCGCCGCGAGTCGTTCGACGCCGATCAGAAGTCCCTTCGCAGGCGTCGGACGTTCATCGGCGCTCTTGCGTTCATCCCGCTGGGCGGCGCGCTCGGTTGCGGCGCGGGCGTGCAGCTCCTCTGTCAGATCCCGCAAGAGTGGTGGCTCGCCATCTGGGCGGCGCTCTTCGGATCGTTCCTCGGCATCACGATTCGACTTTTCCTCGAGCGTCGCAAATTCCGCCGCGGGGTCGCGAGTGGCTGATCGGCAGAAGGATGTGGCCTCGCTCGATCTGGTGAGCCACTCGTCGCTGCACACCGAACGGCTCGGCGAGCGTCTGGGACGCGCCGCGCGGCCGAACGACGTCTTCGCGCTCGCCGGCGAGCTCGGGACCGGAAAGACGGTGCTCGCGCGGGGCATCGCGATCGGCCTCGGCATCGATGCCGCGGACATCTCGAGCCCGACCTTCATCATCATGCGCGAGCATTCCGGAGGTCGGCTTCCGTTCTTTCACATCGACCTGTATCGCCTCGAGGGGGTCGATCTGGCGAACACCGGATGGGAGGAATGTCTCGACGCCGGCGGCGTGACCGTCATCGAGTGGCCCGACCGCGCGGGTCACCTTTTGCCGGACGACCGCCTCGAGGTGAGGCTCGAGCACATCGCCGATACGAAACGCCGCATCGTCGTCGCGGCGACGGGTCCACGTTCCGCGCATTTTGTGGAGGAGCTGCGGGCGAGTGTTATTAGCGCTTGACACGTCGACCGACTGGGCATCGATCGCGCTCTTCGACGGCCGCGATGTCCTTTCCGAGGAGACGTGGCACGCGCAGCGCCGTCAGGGCGACGAGCTCTTTCCGGCGATCGAGCGCGCGCTCTTAAAGACGCGAACCTCGCTCTCGTCCGTCGATCGCGTCGCCGTCGCTGTCGGGCCCGGCTCGTTCACCGGCCTGCGCATCGCGATCGCGGCGGGGCAGGGGATCGCGCGCGGCAACGGCGCGGCGCTCGTGGGCATCTCGACCCTCGACGTGCTCGCGTATCCGCACGCGACCTCGAAGCAGCGCACGTGTCCCTTGCTGCGCGCCGGGCGCGACACCTTCTACGCCGCGTTCTATCAGGAGCGAAATCGAAAATGGATGCGGCGCTCGCCGTTCCTCGTCGCGACGCTCGACGAGATCTGCCGGCAGATCGGCACGCACACGCTCTTCGTCGGCGAGATCGACGCCGAGACCGAGGCGGCGCTCCGTGACCTGCTCGGCCCGAAAGCGCTCTTCGCGTCGCCGGCGTCGCGCGTCCGGCGCGCGGGCTACCTCGCCGAGCTCGGCTGGCGCGAGCTCGAGACGCGCACACAGACGAAGATCAACGAGATCGAGCCCCTCTACGTGCGGCAGCCGTCGATCCGCGTGTCCTTCGAGCAGCCGTTCGCCGCGCCGCCGTCGGACGAGCGCGCGCTCGGCCTCCCCAAGCGGTCCTGAGTAGGTGGTCACACGTCGCTTCGCTCCGCGTGACCGTCCTGCTGCACCCGGCTTCGCCGGGATGAAGTAGCTTCAAGAGACATGGTCGCCACATTTCCGATCGTCATCGAGGACATGACCCTCGACGACATCGACGGCGTGCAAGACGTGGAGCGCGCGTCGTTCCCGGTCCCGTGGCCGGCGAACGCATTCCGTCACGAGCTGACGCAGAACAAGAACGCGCGGTACCTCGTGGCGCGCGATGGCGGCCGCATCGTCGGCTACGCCGGGGTCTGGCTCATGGTCGACGAGGCTCACATCACGACGTTCGCGGTGCACCCCGATCATCGCCGCCGGCGGATCGGCGAACGGCTCCTCGTGCGCGTCTTCGAGATGGCCGCCGCGCTCAACGCCGAGTGGCTCACGCTCGAGGTCCGCGCCTCGAACCTCGCCGCGCAGAAGCTCTACGAGAAATACGGCTTCCGCCGCGCCGGGGTACGCCGCCGCTACTACTCGGACAACAACGAGGACGCGCTGATCATGTGGACCGAACGGCTGCGCGAGCGTCCCGTGCGCGAGCGTCTCGCGAAGCTCAAGGCAGATCTGCAGGAGACCGGTTGAGGATCCTCGCGATCGAGACGTCGTGTGACGAGACTGGCGTCGCGATCGTCGAGGATGGCCGGCGGATCCGCTCGAATATCGTCGCCTCGCAGCTTGTCCACCAGGACACCGGCGGCATCGTCCCCGAGGTCGCCGCGCGGGAGCACCTGCGCACCATCGACGTCATCACCGAGAAGGCGTTGCGCGACGCGGGGCGGCAGCTCTCCGAGATCGATGCCGTCGCGGCGACGGTTGGACCCGGGCTGATCGGTTGCCTTCTCGTCGGCGCGAACTACGCGCGCGGTCTCGCGCTCGCGGCGGGCCTGCCATTCGTCGGCGTGAATCATCTCGAGGGGCACGTGTACGCGAACTGGTTGTACGAGACCGAGGACATCCCACCGGAGCCGGAGCTTCCCGCCATCGTGCTCGTGGTGAGCGGCGCGCACAGCGATCTCGTGCTGATGGAAGCGCACCGTCGTTTCCGTCCGCTCGGTCGCACGATCGACGACGCCGCGGGCGAGGCGTTCGATAAGGTCGCGCGACTTCTCCACCTGGGATTTCCTGGAGGTCCGGTGATCGAGCGCATCGCCAAGGATGGAAACCCGGACGCGTTCGCCCTCCCGCGCGCTCTGCCCGCGGATCGTTTCGACTTCTCGTTCAGCGGCCTGAAGACCGCGGTGCTGCGGCTGGTGCGCGACCTCGAGAAGAAAGGGGAGGTCCCCGTCGCGGACGTCGCCGCGTCGTTCCAGAAGGCGATCACGGAGATGCTGGCCGAGAAGACGGCGCGCGCCGCGGCCGAGCACGCGGTCGAAACCGTGCTTCTGGGTGGCGGCGTCGCCGCGAATCTCGCGCTGCGCGAAGCGATCGCGCGGCGCATCGGCCATCCGCTGCGCGTGCCTCGTCCGGGTCTCTGCACCGACAACGGCGCGATGATCGGCGCGGCCGCGTTCTTCGTTCTGCGGCATCGCGGCACCGAGATACCGGTCTCGGCGCGAAGCGATCTCAAGCTCGCTTGAGGTGACCAAAGAGGAGCTCTCCGCCGCGCTCGAAGAGGCGAAGGCCCGCGCGAAGACCGACGGATCGGGGAACGACGTGCCGGAGCTGGTGTTGCGCATCCTCACCGCGGCGAGCGAGACCGACACGGTGCGCGAGGCGTTGAAGGACGTGAAGGCCGGCCGCGCGTTGCTGCGGTTCACCGACATCGGCCGCGCGATCGAGTTCCAAGCCGGAGCGGGGGAGCTGCACGCCGAGCTGGCCGACGTCAAGGGAAAGGGACCGAAAGTGGACGCGACGAGCGCGACCTGGCTCGGACTGCTCGGCGGCACGCTCAAGCCATGGCTCGCGTTTACGCGCGGGATGGTCGTGTGCCGCGCGGGCCTCATCGAGCTTCGCTGGCTTCAGCAGGTTGCGGAGCGCCTCCAAAGGGCCTATTCGGAATGAGGCCGGTTTAGAGTTTCGTCGATGGCAGACGCGGTACAGGCCCCACGGCCTGACAACACCAACGCGCCGGACGAGCAGAAGAAGATGCATCGCTCGGAGACGAAGACCCGGACGCCCGTCGAGGCGAAACGCGAGGGTCCGACGCTCGACGTCATCAAGTCCGACGAGCGCGTGAAGGTCTTCATCCGCTCCGCGAACCAGCAGACCGGAGCGATCGGCTACACCGAGCACGGCGAGCGCCACGCGAACACGTCAGCCGACGGCGCCCGGTTCATCCTCAAGTCGCTGGGCCATGACGCGCGACGCTGCGAGATCGCCGCGGTCGCCGCGTACCTGCACGACATGGGCAACGTCGTGACGAGGGAGAAGCACGCGCAGACGGGAGCACTGCTCGCGAAGGACATCCTGACCGACCTCGGGTTTCCGCTCGAAGAGATCGCAACGATGATGGGCGCGATCGCCAACCATGAGGAGGATGAGGGTGGGCTCCCCGTGAGCGCCGTGTCCGCCGCGGTCATCATCGCCGACAAGAGCGACGTGCACCGCAGTCGCGTGCGAAACCCAAAGTCGACCTCGTTCGATATCCACGACCGCGTCAACTACGCGGTAACGGCCTCGGAGATCAAAGTCAGCCGCAAGGAGAAGCTCATCACGCTCGAGCTCTCCGTCGACACGGAGGTCTCGCCGATCATGGAGTACTTCGAGATCTTCCTGCCGCGCATGATGCTGTCGCGCCGCGCCGCCGAGTTCCTCCACTGCAACTTCGCCCTCGTCATCAACAACACGCGTTTGCTTTAGTTAGACTTCGACTCCTCACGTTTCCGGGAGGATCCATCCGTTATGCCGACGATCCGTACCCGCCGGCCTTCACGTGTCCGCGACGCGATCGCCGCAGGTGGCGTTGTCTTTCGCGATCGTGACGGAAAGCGCGAGGTCGTCCTCACCGGCCGCTACGCCGACGGGAGCTGGGTATTTCCGAAAGGGACGCCCGATCAGGGCGAGGAGATCGAGGACACCGCGCTCCGCGAGGTCGAGGAAGAGACCGGCCTCAAGGTCCGAATCCTTCGCGACCTTGGCACCACCGATTACTGGTTTGCGGCGCCGGGCGAGCGCGTCCACAAGTTCGTGCACTTCTTCTTGATGGAGCCCACCGGCGGCGACACCTCCGCGCACGATCAGGAGTACGACGAGGTCCGGTGGGTGCCCGCGGACGAAGCGCGTCGCCTGCTTTCGTTCGATACGTACCGCGAGATCCTCGATCGCGCTCTCGCGGCGGCCGAAGAGGCCGCTTGATGGCGACCGAGGCGCCGACCATGCGGCGCACCCCGCTGTTCGACAAGCATGCCGAGCTCGGCGCGAAGATGGTCCCGTTCGCGGGTTACGAGATGCCGATCCAATACGAGGGGATCGTCGCGGAGCATCGAGCGGTCCGGAACAGCGCCGGCCTGTTCGACCTCTCCCACATGGGTGAGTTCTTCTTCAAAGGTCGCGGCGCCGGTTCGACGCTGGACCGGCTTGTGTCGAGCGACATCGCCGGTCTCGCGGTCGGCCAGGCCCGCTACGGCCTGCTGACGAACGAACGCGGGACGATCGTCGATGACGTCATCGTCTACCGGATCAGCGACGGCGAATACATGATGGTCGTGAACGCGGCGAACATCGCGAAGGACCGCGCGCATGTGCTCGCGCATCTCGATCAAGATGTCGCGCTCGACGATCGCTCCTACGCCACGGCCCTCGTCGCGATCCAAGGGCCACGCGCCGCGGAGATCCTTGCGTCGCAGACCGACGCGGACGTGAAGTCGCTCCCGTCGTTCGGCGTGACGCACGGCCGCGTGGCCGGTGCCCGCGCGACGCTGGCCCGAACCGGCTACACGGGCGAGGACGGCTTCGAGGTCTTCGTGGCGAACGCCGACGCGCCGAAGGTCTGGGACGCCCTCCTCGAGACCGGGCGCCAGAACGGCATCAAGCCCATCGGCCTCGGCGCGCGCGACACGCTCCGCCTCGAGGCGCGCTTTTCGCTCTACGGCAACGACATCGACGAGACCACCGACCCCATCGAGGCGGGACTCGGATGGACCTGCAAGCTGGACAAGGACTTCACCGGCCGCGACGTGATCGCCGCGAAAAAGGCGGCGGGACCGAAGCGGAAGATCGCCGGTCTCGTCGTCGAGGGCGGGGTGGCCCGCCACGGCCACGAGGTCACAGAGAACGGAGAGGTCGTGGGTCGCGTCACGAGCGGGACCTATGGACCGACGGTCGAAAAGAACATCGCTCTCGCCTACGTCCCGACGCCACTTTCGAAGGTTGGAACGACACTCGGGGTCCGCATTCGCGGCAAGGACGTTCCCGCTACGGTAGTGAAGACACCTTTCTACAGTCGAGGAACGAAGTGACGAGACTGCCGGAGGCGAGCGGAGCGAGCCGGAGGTACAGCAGGGTGAAAAAAGCGTGAGCACCGTTCCCGACGATCTCAAGTATTCAAAGGAGCACGAGTGGGTGCGCGCCGACGGCGACGTCGCCACGATCGGCATCACGCACTTCGCGCAGGAGCAGCTCGGGGACGTCGTCTTCGTCGAGCTACCGGAGAAGGGCGCGACGGTGCGTCAGTTCTCGAGCCTCGGCGTCGTCGAGTCGGTGAAGGCGGCATCCGACATCTACGCGCCGATCTCCGGCGAAGTCGTCGAACGCAACATGAAGGTCATCGAGAAGCCCGAGCTCGTCAACACCGTGCCGTATGGGGACGGGTGGTTGGTAAAGGTGCGGCTCTCCGACAAGGCCGAGCTCGGGCAGCTTCTCTCGTCGGCCGACTATCGCTCGCACATCGGCGAGACGGCCGGCGCCGGCGGGGACTAGAAACGACTTGAGGCTGAAGCGAGGAGCGATTCACTCGCGACGAGCGAGGGGGCAGGGGCCCCCGTTAGCCGAGCGTAGCGAGGCGTGGTCAGCCCTGAGCCCGTGGCGAGTCACGGAGGCGCCGCCGACGGGACGAGCTGCTTGACCATGAACAAAAACCCGTACTCCTCGCACACCGAGGCCGACCGCGCGGCGATGCTCGAGCGCGTCGGCATCAAGAGCGTCGATGAGCTCCTGACCGCGATCCCCAAGGACGCGCTCCGCCCGAAGCTCGGGCTTCCCGTGGGCATGTCCGAGCTCGAGATCCAGTCGCACCTCGAGGCCCTCGCGGCGAAGAACCGGACGGCCGGAGCCGGGCCGTTCTTCCTCGGCGGGCCCGTGCAGCGTCGGTACATCCCCGCGGCGGTGCCCGTCCTCGCCCTGCGCGGAGAGTTCCTGACCGCGTACACGCCATACCAGCCAGAGGTGAGTCAGGGCACGCTGCAGTCGATCTTCGAGTACCAGTCGCTGATCTGCGAGCTCCTCGCGATGGACGTCGCGAACTCCTCGATGTACGAGGGCGGCTCCGCCGTCGCGGAGGCGGCTTTCATGGCCGTTCGCTCGACCGGTCGTAAGAAGGTCGTGATGGCGAGCGAGGTCTACTTCGAGTTCCGTCGCACCGTGCGGACGTACTCCCGCGGGCCCGACCTCGAGATCGTGGAGGTGCCGACGCGCGATCTCGCGTCGGCCGCCGAGGGTGCGGCCTGCCTCATCGTGCAGCACCCCGACGCGTTCGGCGGACTCGTCGACGTGCGCGGGATCGCCGATGCCGCGCACGCCGCGGGCGCGCTCTGCATCCAGGTGACGGAGCCGCACGCGAACGCCCTGCTCGAACCACCGGGAGCGCTCGGCGTCGACATCGTGGTGGGGGAGGGCCAGCCGCTCGGGATCCCGATGAGCTTCGGCGGGCCGTACCTCGGCATCCTCGCGTGCCGCAGCGCACTTGTCCGTCAGATGCCCGGCCGCGTCGTCGGCGAGACGCACGATGCGCGCGGCATGCGCGGCTTCGTCAACACGCTACAGACGCGGGAGCAGCACATCCGCCGGGAGAAGGCGACGAGCAACATCTGCACGAACGAGGCGATCGCCGCGATAACGGCGGCGATCTACCTCGCGCTCATGGGCCCGCAGGGGCTCAGCGCGGCCGCGCGCCTCGGGGTGGCGAAGGCGCACGCGCTCGCGCATCGGCTCGGCGCGCTGCCCGGATGCTCGGTCTCGACCGACGGAGATTTCTTCGATCGGTTCGCGCTGCGCGTTCCGCGGCTTGCCACAGGCGCCGAGGGCAGCGGCTACGCGATGCGGAACGCGCTCCTCGTCGACAACGTGCTGGTCGAGGCGACGGCCTCTCACTACGGCGATCGGGACGACCTGATCATCCAGTGCACGGAGATGACGACCGACGCCGAGATGGACGCGCTCGTCGCCGCCATCGAGAGCATCGCGGCGAGCGTCCGCGAGACCGTGAGCGCCCGATGACGCTTCGTACACAGGTCATCCCGGACTCCGGCGTGAAGACCGAGGTGCCGGCGCTCGAGCCGCTGCTCGTCGAGATCCACGAGGAGGGCCGCGCCGGCAGACACGTGCGCGGTGGCGAGGAGGCCGACGCGCAGATCCCTGCCGCGTTCGCACGGAAAGCGCCGCTGGGCCTGCCCGAGCTCACCGAGCCGCAGGTGGTGCGTCACTTCACGCACCTCGCGCAGCTCAACTACTCGGTCGACACAGGCATGTATCCGCTGGGCTCCTGCACCATGAAGTACAACCCCAAGATCAACGACCGCGTCGCATCCCTCTTCGCGGACCTGCACCCGCAGCAGCCGCAGAGCACGGTGCAGGGAGCGCTCACGCTGCTCGCGGATCTCGAACTGATGCTTGCCAAGCTCACGGGCATGGAGGCGGTCACGCTGCAACCCGCAGCCGGCGCTCAGGCTGAGTTCACCGCGATCCTGATGTTCAAGGCCTACCACCAAAAGCGCGGTGAAGGTGCGAAGCGCCGTCGCGTGATCGTCCCCGACACAGCGCACGGCACCAATCCGGCGTCGGCCGCGATGTGCGGGTTCGAAGTGACGACCGTCAAGAGCGATGCGCACGGCAACATCGACCTCGCGTCTCTCAAGACCGCGCTGGGCGACGACGTCGTAGGACTCATGCTGACCAACCCGAATACGCTCGGCCTCTTCGAGGAGCGCCTGCGCGAGGTGTGCGACGCGGTGCACGCGGTCGGCGGCCTTGTCTACGGCGACGGCGCGAACATGAACGCGCTGCTCGGCGTCGCGCGTCCCGGCGATCTCGGATTCGACTGCATCCACATCAACGTCCACAAGACGTTCTCGACGCCGCATGGCGCGGGTGGTCCCGGAGCGGGCCCGCTCTGCGTCAAGGAGCCGCTGCGCGCGTTCCTGCCGAAACCGTGGATCGTTCGTGATGACCAAGGCCGCTATCACCTCGACACGGCGCGCGACGATCAGGCGCCGGCCGGCCTCGGCGATTCGATCGGACGCGTGCGAACGTTCCTCGGCAACTTCGGCGTGCTCGTCCGCGCGTACACCTACATGCGAACGCTCGGAGAGGAGGGGCTCGCGGAGGCCTCGAACGACGCGATCCTCGCGGCGAACTACCTCCTGGCTCAGCTCCGCGGGTCGTACGACGTCGCGTTCGATCGCCCGTGCATGCACGAGTTCGTGCTCTCCGCAACGCGGCAGAAGAAGCTCGGCGTGTCCGCGCTCGATGTCGGAAAGGCGCTGATCGACGAAGGGTTCCATCCGCCGACGGTCTACTTCCCCCTCGTCGTCCCCGAGGCGTTGATGATCGAGCCGACTGAGACCGAGCCGCGCGAGACGTTGGACGCGTTCGCCGCCGCGATGATCCGCATCGCCGAGAAGGCGAAGACCGACCCCGCAGCCGTCAAGGCCGCACCCAAGAACGCGCCCCTCGCCCGACTCGACGAAGTACACGCGGCTCGGAGTCCGAAGCTCAAATGGCATCGAGAGCGGCCGACGTAGTTCGGGCCTCGACCCGCGTCGCGATGGTCTGGCCGCAGGCGGCCATCGTGCGGCGCGACCTTGCCGACGTGCGCGTGACGCCTTCTGCGGATTCGGAGCTGGTCGATCAGGCGCACTACGGAGAGGACGTCACGGTGCTCGGCGAACGCGACGATTGGCGGTACGTTCAGGGCGCCGATCAATACTTCGGCTGGCTCCACCTCGA
Organism: Candidatus Limnocylindria bacterium; assembly: GCA_036570125.1. GTDB lineage: Bacteria > Chloroflexota > Limnocylindria > P2-11E > P2-11E > 3-1-20CM-2-70-9. Next base: position 62,246 of record DATCPK010000161.1, on the reverse strand, counting down.
CGACCTGGTCGTGTTCACGGGGTACGTCGAGAGCCACGTGGTCGCTGTGGTTCTGTGCGACGTCCGAGGCGCGCCGCGGCCGGAAGCCGAGGTGATCGCGCGGCTGCCGGCCGGGACGAACGTGCCGCCGAACGTGGCGAGCCCCGATGGCTGGCGCGAGATCCACATCGGACCGGGGTGGCGCACGGGGTTCGTCGCTCTGGCCGACCTCGTCGACGTTCGCCAGCTGCCACACCGGTACCCGACCGCCGATGACTACCTGAAAACCGCGGAATCGTTCATCGGCGTTCCGTACATGTGGGGCGGTACTACGGCACTAGGTTTGGACTGTTCCGGACTCGTTCAGCAGGTGTACCGTCTTAACCGGGTGGCCCTGCCGCGGGACGCGGATCAACAGGCCATGCTCGGCCGAAGGGTGGAAGAGGCGCGAGCAGGCGACCTCATGTTCTTCGGAGCCCAGGGGGTTACCCACGTCGCGCTCGCCACGAGCGCCAGCGAGTTCATCCACGCCCCGATGAAAGGCGGCGTGGTCGAGCACAGCCGGCTCGGCGGCGACCGCAACCTTCTCGGGATCCGCCGCTACCTTCCGGATGTCTCCGCCTCATGAAGACCCAGCGCGACCCGGCGGCAGGCGACATCCGAAGCGACCACGATCTCGTGTACGCCGCGCGCGATGGGGACACGCTCGCGTTCGACGCGCTCTTTTACCGGTACCGCGACGGGATCTTCCGTCTCGGTCTCGCGATCACGAAGGATCCGTCCGCCGCGGAAGAGATCGTCGTCGACACGTTCGCCCGGGCGCACCGCGCGCTCGCCCGCCTCGAGCCCGATGCTTCGCTGCGTCCCTGGCTGTATCGCGTCGCGGTCAACCTGTCATACAACCGGCGCCCCCGGAAAGGCATCGTCCTCTCCTCTCTCGACGACGCCGTCGACGAAGCCACGGCGAACGAGGAAGGTTCGCCCTCGCGCGTCGCCGAGCAGGCGGAGCTCCGAAGGTTCGTTCTCGGGGCTGTCGACGAGCTCGGGGCCAAGCACCGGCTCGTGGTGGTGCTGCACTACCTGAACGGTCTGAACCTCACCGAGATCGCGGAGATCGTCGGCTGTCCGGTGGGAACGGTGAAATCCCGTCTGCACTACGCGCTCCGCCGTCTTCGAACGCATCTTGCGGCACACCCCGAGCTGGGCATCGAACCGAGCCGCCCGCTTATCGCTACTGGACTTCGGGCACCCAAGCCGATCACGGCACCTGTGCCCATCGAGGGCGAATGAGGCTCTTCTCGCACGGATGTGAATCTCGTCAGGCCGCGTACCTGGTCGCTGCCGACCGGCTGAGTGCGCGCGAGCGGATCGCGCTCGAGGCGCACGCCACGTCGTGCGCCGAGTGCGCCGACGTGCTGCGCAACGCTCGACCCGTCGACCTCGCTCTTCGCGGCGCCTTTGCTCCGCTGCGAGAGCGCCGGACGATCATCGCGCCCGGCCGCGTTCGCCTTGCGGTCGGTCCGAGAAGCGCCGCGAAGACGAATCCGTGGCTCCGCGCGCCGCGTTTCTTCGGACGTCTGGCGGAGATCTCGGTCATGGTCGGGGTGACGCTCTTCGCGGTCGGGTCGTCGCTGGATCCGGGGACGCGCCAGTCGACCTCGCTCACGCCGACGCACTCGGTCGTTCAGGAGTATTTCCGCGCTCAGCCGCCTTTCGGCGACATCGATTACGTCCGTTGGCTCAGACTCGTCAAGGCCGATGCTTCCTCGAATGTCTCGGACCCCACGCGTCTTCCGATGGGCGGCCGCTTCGATTACGACCCCGTCGAGTACTCGCAGGGACCGAGCGCCTCACCGCGCTGATCTGACCCCGCGCGCCGCCCTTTCCCTCGTGCTCGTGATCGTCGTTGGCCTGATCACGGCATGCGCCTCGACGCCGCCGACGCGACGTGACGTCGTCGTTGGCCTCGTCGGCGAGCCGCGCAGCGTCTTTGACGACGATCCGTCCGCGCGCTTCATCGCCGCCGCGGTCACCGAAACGCTCGTGCGCCGAGACGCGCACGACGAGCTCGTCCCGCGACTCGCCGAGTCGGTCCCGACGTTGGAGAACGGCGGCCTGCGCGTCGTGACCGACGACGCCGACGCGCCGGATGGCCGCCTCGTCGCGACGTTCCGATTGCGCGACGCGAAGTGGCAGGACGGAGTCCCGATCACCGCCGCGGACGTTCGGTTCGCGTGGCAGCAAGATCAGGCGGCGGCGCCCGGCACGCTCGCGCGCTGGTACGCGGACCGTATCTCCGACGTAGAGGTGCTCGGTGTGCGCGACGTTCGCGTTCGCTACCGGAACGGCGAGCGATGGGACGATTACGCACTCGGTCCTCACGTGATGCCGAGCCTGCGTCTGGCGCAGGCGACGGCTGAGCAGCGCGCCGCGTACGGACGCGAGCCGGTCCACGCGGGTGCCTTCGCGATCGCGGCCTGGCTCCCCGGGAGCATCACCCTCTCCGCGTACCCTGGCTATGTCCTCGGAGCGCCGAAGCTCGGCCGGCTCGAGATCCGCTTCTTCGCCACTCGCGCGGCCGCCCTGCAAGCCCTCTTGCGCGGCGACGTCGACATCGCGCCCTGGCCGGTGCTCGAGGCCGATCTCGCGAAGACCCTCGACCGGTTCGCCGACGGCACGCATCTTCTCGCCCACTACGTCCCGACCGAGACGGGGACGCTTCTTCGCTTCGGATCCGATCCGAAACGTTTCGGCGATCCTCTCGTCCGAAAGGCCATCGAGCTCACCGTGGACCGTCAGTCGATCGTCGACGATGTGTTCGTCGGTCGAGCGCGTGTGCCGCGCACCTATCTCCTTCCACCGCAGTGGGCCGCGGCCGAGGACGTGCCTGCTGCGCGACCGGATCGTGATCGCGCGCGCGCTCTTCTGGCTGAAGCCGGATTCACCAAAGGTGAGTTCGGCATCGTGGAACGCGCGGGCGAGCGCATGACCGCGACACTCGGCGTCGCCGCCGGCTCGCAGGCGCGCATCGACGTCGCGCGAAGGGTCGCCGGCGATCTCGCGGCGATCGGGATCGCCGTCGAGGTGCGCGAACGACCGCTGGCGGACCTATTGAACGAGGTACGCGGCGGCCAGTTCGATCTGGCCCTCACATCAGAGGAGGCGGCCGACCCACAGCTTGCGTCGGACCGATGGGCCGGTCTTGTCGACCCGTGGTTCGACGCGCTCGCGGGCCTCGCGGCCCAGGCGCCGGATCGCGCCGAGAAGCGCGCGATCTACGCCGAGATGGAGCGGATATGGACGATCGCGCTACCCGCGCTCCCGCTCTATCAGGAGCTACGAGTCGACGTCGCGCCGCAAACCCTCGCCGGAATTCAACCTACTCCATCAGGTTCGGCACTGTCGTGGAACGCCTTCGAGTGGAGTTTTTCGGTCCGCTGAACCGGGGCGGGGTGGCGACGGTACAAAGAATGGCCCAGAATCGCGTCATACCCGAATAAAAAGGACAGGGAGGCGAAATTTTGACCCAAGCTCGCAATCGCGTCTGGCCACTCTTATCGCTCATGACGCTCCTGGCGATGGTCGTCGGTGCCTGCACACAGCAGGGCGGCGGACCAAACGCCAGCGGCGGAGGTGAGGCGGACCCCAACGGAGAGCTCGTCACGAACATGGGCGCTGAACCCGACAACATCGACCCCCAGCAGTCCCAGTTCGTGCAGGAGATCGGCGTGAACATGAAGGTCTTCGAGGCTTTAATGACCTTCGACGTCAAGACCGGTAAGCCGATCCCCGCGGCGGCGAAGGACCAGCCGAAGGTCAGCGCCGACGGCAAGACGTACACCTATACGCTCCGCGACGGGCTCAAGTACTCGGACGGCAAGGCCCTCACGGCCAACGACTTCAAGTACGGTTGGCAGCGGCTCTGCGACCCGGCCACCGCCGGCGGTTACGCATTCACCGGCTACATCGTGGCCGGATGCGGCGAGTGGAACGGCATGGATCCGAAGAAGGACGATCCCGCGAAGCTCGCGGCAGCGAAGACCAACTTCCTGAACAACATCAAGGTCAACGGGAACGACATCTCGTTCACGCTCACCGACCAGGCGCCGTACTTCAACTCGATCGCGGCGCTCTGGGTGGGCGTTCCCGCTCGCGAAGACATGGTCACCAAGGGCGCCGAGAAGTGGACCGAGCCGGCCACGTTCATCGGCAACGGTCCATTCATTCTTAGCGAGTGGAAGCACAACGAGAAGATGGTTTTCACCCGTAACCCGAACTTCAAGACAGCGTCGGGCGCGACGCCCAAGCTCGCGAAGTGGACCCAGGTCATGATCAACGAAGGTGCCGTCGCGTTCGCGGCGTACCGCAATAACGAGCTGGACGTCTACGGCATCGCGGCAGAGGACCTTCGCACGATCGACGCCGACGCGGACCTCAAGTCCCAGCGCGTCGAAGGCCCGGGCCAGTGCACGTTCTACATCGGCTTCAACACGAAGAAGGATCCGTTCACCGACAAGAACGTTCGCGTCGCTTTCGCCAAGTCGTTCGACCGCGACGCCTACATCAATGACATCGCCAAGATCGGCAAGCCGGCGCTGGCGTTCATAACGCCGGGCATCCCGGGCTACGACGCCGGTGACACCTTCCAGAAGTTCGACGCGACTGCGGCGAAGGCCGCGCTCGCTCAGGCCACTCCGGCGGCGCAGGCAGCGCTCGCGGGAGTCAAGATCACGTATGCATCGAGCGCGCGCAATAAGACGCGTCTCGAATGGTTCCAGAATCAATGGAAGACCAACCTCGGCCTCAACGTCGGCCTCGACCCGGTCGACTCCACCACCTACACGCAGCTCGTCAAGAAAGCGGACACGACGCCGGCCCTGTTTCTTCTCGGCTGGTGCGCCGACTACTACGACCAGCAGGACTGGCTGACGACCGTCTTCAGCTCGCAGTCAACGGTGACGCAGATCGGGTACAAGAATCCCCAATTCGACCAGCTCGTGACCAACGCAGACAAGGAACCCGACCCGAAGAAGCGCGACGACCTGTACCAGCAGGCCTCGCGCCTCCTCTCACAGGACGCGCCGGCCGCGTGGATCTACTACGACGCGAACCCGGTACTCGAGAAGCCCTGGGTCAAGAACTTCTACCTGACCTCACTTGGCTTCGAGGAAGCACGCTGGACCGATCCCTACGTGACCAAGAAGAGCTAGCGATCGCGCGCGCGAGTCGCAATGAGGGGGCCGGCGAGAGCCGGCCCCGTCTGTTTCGGGCGACGCATTCCGAAAGCGTCGCGTTATACACTCGCTTCGAGACCAGTGCGTAGTGCTTAGGTACGTAATTCGCCGACTCCTATTGATCATCCCCACGATGTTTTTCGTGGCGCTGATCACCTTCTCGCTCGCGCACATGGCGCCCGGCAGTCCGTTCGACCGCAACGCGAACCGCCCTATGACACAGGAGACGATCGACCGGATCAATCGCTATTACGGGGTCGACAAGCCGATCCCAGAGCAGTTCGTGACCTATATGGGCAATCTTTTGAAGGGCGACCTCGGCACGAGCTTCACCCGTCAACGTCCGGTCGTGGAAATCATCGGCCAGGGGATCGGCACGACATTCCAGCTCGGCGTTGGCGCGCTGGCACTCGCGCTCGCGTTCTCGATCCCGCTCGGGATCGTGAGCGCCCTGAAGCAGAACACCATCGTCGACTACCTCAGCATGCTCGTCGCGACCATCGGCACGACCATCCCCGGGTTCGTCATCGCCATCTTCCTCATCTACATCTTCGGCGTCTCGCTCCATTTGCTGCCGTTCGTAGGGTGGGGAAGCTGGCAACACATGGTCATGCCGATCTTCGTCCTGAGTCTCGGCGCTGGGGGCTTTCTCACACGAATCACCCGAGCCAGCATGCTCGAGGCGATCCGGCAGGACTATGTCCGGACGGCGCGGAGCAAAGGGCTACCTGAGCGCGCCGTGATCGTCGGTCACGCTTTGAAGAACGCGCTCATCCCGGTCGCGACCATCATCGGCCCGGCGACGGCCGGCCTGATCACCGGGTCCTTCATCATCGAGTCGCTCTTCAACGTCCCCGGGATGGGGCGGTTGTACATCATCAGCATCGGTCAGCGGGATTACCCGACGATCATGGCGACCACGCTGCTCTACGCGTTCCTGATCATGATCGCCAACCTCACCGTCGACATCATGTACGGCGTCCTCGATCCGCGGATCAAGGTGCGCTGATGGCAACGGCAGTAACGGCGCAGGACAAGCCCGCCGCGGACCTGAATGTCATCTCGCGCAAGCAGCGCTCGCTCTGGGGCGACGCGGTCTACCGGCTGATCCGAAACCGCGCCGCGCTTGTGGGTCTCGTCGTGATCGCACTAGCGGCGCTGGTCGCGATCTTCGCCTCGGTGCTCGCGCCCTACGACCCGCTCGCGCAGAACGGACCGAAGCAGCTCATGGAGCCCATCTGGACGAAGTTCTTCGGCAGCAAGTTCACCGATCCCGCTTACATCTTCGGCTCCGACGAGCTGGGTCGTGACATTCTGAGCCGCCTCATATATTCCTCGCGAGTGAGCCTGATCATCGGCTTCGTACCGGTCTCGATCGTGCTCTTCATCGGGATAAGCGTCGGGATGCTCGCCGGGTATGTCGGCGGCGTCGTCGATGACGTCCTCATGCGAGTGACCGACGTCGTCTACGCCTTCCCGGACCTGCTGTTCGTCATCATCATCGTGGCGACCCTCCGCGGGACGGGTCTCGGCGAAGCGTTCGACGGACTTCTCATCATCTTCGTCGGGATCGCGGTCGTGAACTGGGTCGGGGTGGCCCGACTTGTCCGCGGGCAAGTTCTCGCAACGAAGAACCGCGAGTTCGTCGAGGCGGCTCGATCGATCGGCGCCGGGCCGGGCCGGATCATGCGAAAGCACATCTTCCCGAACATCCTCGCGCCGGTCATCGTGACGGCGGCCTTTGCGATACCCGGCGCCATGCTGACCGAAGCCGTGCTCTCGTTCCTGGGTATCGGCATCCGGCCGCCGACCCCGACCTGGGGGGTCATGATCAACGAGGGATTCGTCGTCTTTTCGACGACCCCGTGGCCCGTGCTTCTTCCCTCGCTCTGCATTTCGATCGTCCTGCTGGCGTTCACGTTCGTCGGGGACGGGCTCCGGGACGCGCTCGATCCGCGGTCCAAGATGTGATGACGTGCCGTTGATAGACTCCGCGGAACTCAAGCGGGGCTAGGGGGAGACCGGGTGGCACAGCAGCTTCTGGAGGTCACTGACCTCCACACGCAGTTCTTCACGCGCGACGGTGTCGTCCGCGCGGTCGACGGTGTCTCGTTCGAGGTCGCGGCGGGTGAAACGCTGGGGATCGTGGGCGAGTCCGGCTGCGGCAAGTCCGTGACCGCGCTCTCGCTCATGCGTCTCATCCCGCAGCCGCCGGGCAAGATCGTCAAGGGCAAGATCATGTTCGATGGTGCGGACGTCCTGAAGATGGACGACGACGAAGTGCGCGGGATCCGCGGCAACAACATCGCGATGATCTTCCAGGACCCCATGACGAGCCTCAACCCCGTCCTCACCATCAGCCGCCAGATCTCGGAAGCGCTCGAGCTGCACCTCAAGATGGACAAGAGCGAGGCGCGCAAGCGGACCATCGAGCTCCTCGATCTCGTCGGCATTCCCAGCGCCAAGAAGCGTGTGGACGATTACCCCCACCAGTTCTCCGGCGGTATGCGTCAGCGCGTCATGATCGCCATGGCGCTCTCGTGCAATCCGAAGCTCATCCTCGCGGACGAGCCGACGACCGCGCTCGACGTGACGATCCAGGCGCAGATCTTGGACCTTCTGAAGAACCTCGCACGCGAGTTCCGGACCGCGTTCATCCTCATCACGCACGACCTCGGCGTCGTCGCGGGCATGACCCAGCGCATTCACGTCATGTACGGCGGCAAGATCGTGGAGAAGGCCGACACCGCCGAGCTCTTCGCGAATCCGAAGATGCCGTACACGTGGGGCCTGCTGCGTTCCATCCCGCGCCTCGACGAGCGCCGCAAGGCCAAGCTCGTCCCGATCGAGGGCCTGCCGCCGGACCTCATCGCGCCGCCACCCGGTTGCCGGTTCGAGCCGCGCTGCCAGTACCGCCGCGACATCTGCAAGGAGAAGGAGCCGGAGCTCGAGCACATCCCGAACTCCAAGCCGGACCACGAGGCCCGCTGCTGGGGCACGCAGCAGGGCGGCTGGCTCGTCGACACGGATTGGCACAAAGAGGTCGGTGACACGCGTGTCATCGAGGAGATCAAGCAGGAAGTCGCGCAGCTTCCGCCCGAGCCCAAGCCCGGCGATGTCCCGCCCCCAGCGGCGGCGGTGTAAGAGGTGCAGAGATGGCCGTAAACACACCGGCGAGGCCGGAAGATCCGGACATGGTCCGCGTCCGGAGCACGGCGACCTTCGACAGCGGCAAGAACCTCCTCGACGTCAAAGCGCTGAAGATGCACTTCCCGCTGACGCAGGGGATCATCTTCCAGCGCCAGGTCGGCGCGGTGCGGGCGGTCGACGGGATCGACTTCTTCGTCGAGAAGAGCGAAACGCTCGGCTTGGTCGGCGAATCCGGATGCGGCAAGTCGACGACCGGACGCGCGATCCTCCAGCTCTACAAGCCGACGGCAGGCGAGGTGAAGTTCGACGGCGTCGAGCTCACGAAGCTGGGCGGCGAGCAGATGCGCAAGATGCGCCGCCGAATGCAGATGATCTTTCAGGATCCGTACGCCTCATTGAATCCGCGTATGACCGTCGGAAACATCATCGGCGAGCCGCTCGAGGTCCATAACCTGGCGAAGGGCAAGGAGAAGACCGAGCGCGTGCAGGAGCTCCTGCGCGTCGTCGGTCTCAACCCGTACTTCACGAACCGCTATCCACACGAGTTCTCGGGGGGCCAGCGTCAGCGCATCGGGATCGCCCGCGCGCTCGCGGTCGAGCCGGAGTTCATCGTGTGCGACGAGCCGATCTCGGCGCTCGACGTGTCCATCCAGGCGCAGGTCATCAACCTTCTCGAGGAGCTCCAGGACCGGTTCAAGCTGACGTATCTGTTCATCGCCCACGACCTCTCGGTCGTGCGGCACATCAGCGACCGCGTCGCGGTGATGTACCTCGGGAAGATCGTCGAGCTCGCGGACCGGGTCGACCTCTACGAGCACCCGCTCCATCCGTACAGTCAGGCGCTGCTCTCCGCGGTGCCGATCCCGGACCCGGCGATCGAGTCGAAGCGCAAGCGGATCATCCTGACCGGCGACGTGCCGTCACCGGTGAACCCGCCGTCGGGCTGCCGCTTCCACACGCGCTGCTGGAAAGCTCAGCAGATCTGCTCGGAGGTCGACCCCGAGTTCATCGAGCACGAGACTCGCCACTGGGCCGCGTGTCACTTCCCGGGTGCGTGATCAGGGATTGATCGCGATACGGCCCCAGTGGAACCGGACCACGGCCGGCTCGCCGAGGTAGGTCCAGCTCGCGAAGTACACGTACACGCTCGAGCGCAGAAGCTCGTCCGGTAGGCGGGCCGCCTGCGGTAACCCGCGGTGCTCCATGTAGGGCACGCCGTTCACGGAGAGGGTGACCGCGTCCTGTTCGAGGACGAGTCGGAACCGATCGCGGCAGAGCTCGTCGGCCTGAGCCGCGGTGCACGTACGCCACGCCGCATCGCGCGCGGGCGTCGTCGGCGCGCCGCCCTCGACGAACGCGGCGCCTGCGGACGAGGCGGCGTTCAGATGCGCAGTGATCGTGTCGCGGTCGTAGATCCGGCACTCGGAGAGTCGATCCGCCGGTAGTCCGCACGCGACGACCGGGTAGCCGCCGAAGATCCCCGCGGCGTACCACCCGTTGGTCTCATAGGGCGTGGGCGCGTCCGCGGTCGTGATCACGATCTCCGGCCACGCATGGTCGCCGTAGGAATCCATCCCCGCGGCGACATCGACCTCGACGACCAGGCGCCCCTCGACGAAATGGAATGCAGCATCCGGACGCATGAGCGCGCCGCCATTGTTCGGGCCGATCGCGAAATCGTCGACGGAATCGGGATAGATGCCGAGCGGCGCGCCGTGGCCCGCGACATCGACCATCCAGTGGCCGTTGTGCGCGAAGTGCTCGGTCTCAAAGACGGACGACGTGCGACTCCGGCCGAGCTCGAACACGCGGTAGGAGTTCGAGATGCGGGCGTTCACCGCGCCGCTCCTGAATTCATCACTCCAGTTGTTCACCCCTCGAACCGCGCTATCCACACCCGCCGTCAGCTCGATGCACCAAGCCGGAACGGCTGGCGGGAGCGCTCCGAGGGGAGGCGTCGCGTCCGGGCACGAGAGTGTTGCTTCGACGCCGTGCTCGTGAGGCAAAGTGACCGGGCCTGAGGCGGTCTGCGGCGAGCAGCCGCCGATCACCAGGAGCGCCGTGAGTGCTGCGGCGGCAGGCACACGCATCCGGTCGGCGAGTATGCGCGCCGCAGCGGCCTGCTCTGATCGGCCGAACGGCTTCGACCGTAGGCCGGTATAGGAGGCGACGGACGTCCGCCAGCCTGGCGGTCGGACTATGCCTAGACTCGCGAAGTTCTCGCATTGGGAAAGGAGCCACAGAGGGGCATGACGAAACGTTTCCGAGCGCTCATCGCAGGCTTCGCCGGCGTCGTGCTCGTCGCGACCGCCTGCACATCTCCGGGCGGTCAGTCGGCAAGTCAGACGCCGGCAGCGTCCGAGAAGCCACAGCAAGGCGGAAAGATCATCGAGGGCAGCACCACCGACATCGCGACGATGAACCCGATCCTTGTGGCCGACACGGCCTCACGCCGTATCACCCAGCTCATCTACGACGACCTCATCCAGGCCGACCCAAAGACCGGTGAACCGAAATCGCGCCTGGCGACGTTCAGCATCTCGCAGGACGGCCTCACGTACTCCTACGAGATCAACGCGAAGGCCAATTGGTCGGACGGCAAGCCCGTCATCGCGCAGGACTATCTGACCGGGATGATGGCCGTCGGCAAGTCGCAGAAGACGGTGCGCAAGTCGCTCTTCCAGGATGTCCAGGGATTCCTCGACTACTGCACCGGCTCGGCGACGTCCGGCTGCAAGGGTACGGCGAAGTCGATCTCCGGCGTCAAGATCGATTCCGCGAACCCCAAGAAGTTCAGCCTTTCCATGACCAAGGTCAGCTGCGCCGCGATCATCGACCTGACCGGCTACGTTCTCCCGACCCAGGTCTTCGGCAAGTACGTGACCGACGCGTCGAAGGACGAGATCGACACGGCGCCGGAGAACCTGAACCCGACCGTTTTCAGCGGGCCGTTCAAGTTCAGCGAGTGGCGTAAGGGTGACCAGATCATCCTCACCAAGAACGCCGACTACTGGCAGGGCGCTCCCAACGTGGACCAGTACATCTTCAAGATCGTCGCTAACGCGACCGCGATCGCGAACGGTCTCAAGACCGGCGAGATCACATTCGGTGTGATCCAGGCGAAGGATCTCGCGGACATGCAGACGGTCAACACCGTCAAGATCACGAAGTACCCGAGCCTCGGCTACACGTTCATCGGCTGGAATACGACCAGCCCGCAGGCGCCCGGCCTCGCCGACAAGCGAGTACGTCAGGCGCTCGCGTACGGACTCGACATGGACGCGATCATCAAAGCGGTCGTCTTCGGTGAGGCGACGGCTCACGTGGCGCACCACGTTCCCGTCCAGTGGGCATATCCCGACGTGACGCTCGAGCCTTACAAGTTCGACCAGGCAAAGGCGAAGTCGCTCCTCGCCGCCGCCGGTTGGACCGCGGGCGCTGACGGGATCCTCCAGAAGGACGGCAAGAAGTTCACGCTTACGATCTCGACCCACAGCGACAGCCAGGAGCGCGTCACCGTTGCGCAGGTCGCCGCCGAGCAATACAAGCAGCTCGGGATCCAGGCGACGGCCGCGCCGGAAGCGTTCCAGGGACTCGTCACCAAGCTCACGACCGGCGACCCGGTCCTCGACGCGACGATCATCGGCTGGTCGCTCGGCACCGAGCCCGACCCGTATCAGATCTGGCACTCCAGCCAGATCCCCGATCGCGCAAAAGGCACCACCGGATTCGGCTTCACGTTCTTCAAGGACCCCGCGATGGACTCCGCGATCGAGGCGGCGCGTAACCCAACCAACGGCGACTGCTCCATCGCGACGCGCAAGAAGAACTACGAGACGTTCAACAAGATCCTGAACGACAACCAGCCCTACAACTTCGGCTATGTCCCGAACGTGCTCGCGGCATCGCAGTCGTCGCTGCAGGGCTTCGCCCCCGCACCGTTCGCGACCGTCTACAACATTCACGAGTGGTGGATCAAGCAATAACGGTCTGAGGTCGAGGGGAGCGCCTTGGGGCGCTCCCCTCTTCCGATGGAGGAGCGTTGCGCGACTTCATCATCCGACGGCTCCTATATGCGATCCCCACCCTCATCGGCATCTCGATAATCACGTTCGCGATAGCGCGCCTCGCACCAGGCGATCCGATCCGGCTCTTCACTTTCGGGATCAGAGACTTCACGCAGGCCGATTACGAGCGTCTGCTCCACGTCTACGGCCTCGACCAGCCGATGCCGGTCCAGTACCTCAACTGGATCTGGGGCGCCCTTCATGGAAATTTCGGCGAGTCGCTCATCTATCACCGGGAGTCGTTCACCATGCTGCTGGAGCGGGTTCCGAACACCCTCGTGCTCGCCGGTGCGGCGCTGTTGCTCCAGCTCGTCATCGGCGTCCCCCTTGGGGTGCTCGCCGCCTTCAAGCGTGGAACCTGGGTCGACGGCGCGATCCGCGTCTTCGGCGTCGTCGGGCACGCTGTGCCCGCCTTCTGGCTCGGCCTCATCCTGATCATCGTGTTCGCCGTGCAGCTTCGGTGGCTGCCGAGCATCGGAGTGCTGACCGTCGGACACGATCAACTGGACATCCTCGACCGCTTCAAGCACTTGATCCTTCCCTCGTTCGTCCTTGCCCTCACGGGGATCGCCAACTACTCGCGCATCCTGCGGACAGAGACGCTTGACGTCCTCTCACAGGACTTCGTTCGAACCGCACACGCGAAAGGGCTCAAGGACCGCACGGTCGTCTTCACGCACGCGCTACGCAACGCACTCATCCCGGTCGTCACCACGCTCGGCGGGATCCTCGCCGGGCTCGTCGGCGGCGCGCTGGTCATCGAGCAGGTCTTCAGCTGGCCGGGTGTCGGTCAGTTCACCTTTCAGGCCGCTATCGCGAAGGACTACCCGATCGTGCAGGCCGGCGTGATGTTCACGAGCACGCTTCTCGTGATCAGCTACCTGCTCCGCGACCTGACCTACGCGATCGTCGACCCGCGGATCAAGGCCGGCTGATGGCGACCACAGCCGCCACCGCACGGATCGTACCGGGAGTTCCGGCCCTCGCTCGGCCGTCGCGGAGCCTGTGGGACAACGCTCTGTGGAAGCTCCGTCAGGACAAGCTCACGATCGCGGCGTCCTGCATTCTCGTCGTCCTCGCTCTTCTCTCGCTCGCTGCACCGCTTTTTTCCGAATACCTCTTCCATTACAAGTTCGAGCAGCAGGACCTACTTCACACCTACGAGAAGCCGACGTTCGCGAACCCGGCCTACCTTCTCGGCTCGGATGAGATCGGCCGTAGTCAGGTGGTGCGCCTCTTGTACGGAGGCCAGATCTCGCTCCTCGTCGGTTTCGTCGCAGCCTTCGTCAATCTCACGGTCGGCGTTTCGCTCGGCCTCGCTGCGGGCTACTTCCGCGGCCCGCTCGACGATGCAATCACGTGGATCATCACGACGCTGAACGGCATCCCGCAGCTCTACCTGCTTCTCATCATCGCCGCGCTCTGGACTCCCGGCCCGCTCTCGCTCATTGTGATCATCGGTCTCCTGAACTGGACCGGCATCTCCCTCTACGTGCGCGGTCAGACGTTCGCGCTCCGCGAGCGGGAGTTCGTGACGGCGGCGCGGACCATCGGGGCGCGCGATCGCCGGATCATGTTCAAGCACATCCTTCCGAACGTGCTTCCGCTGATCTTCGTCCTCGCGGCGATCGACGTTGGCGCGATCATCCTTCTCGAGTCGGCCCTCAGCTTTCTCGGGCTCGGCATCCTCCCGCCGACGCCGACGTGGGGAAACCTGCTGACGAACGCCGTGTCCTACTTCGTTCGGGCCTGGTGGCTGGTCGTCTCGCCGGGCGCGATGATCTTCCTTACCGTGCTCTGCCTGTACCTCATCGGCGACGGCCTGCGCGACGCGCTCGACCCCCGCCTCAAGACGCACTAGGCGTCATGCGTCGCGCGTCCGTTCTGGCGCTCGCGTTCCTGTTCGGTGTCGCCTGCCAGGTGCCTCCCGCGAGCGCCACGCCGGCGCCGACCGGGGCGCAGCAGGGCGGAACCCTTCGCGTCGCATTGCCGGCCGAGGTCACGGCGTTCGACCCCTGGAACGCGGACCCAGCGTCGCTCATGGCGACGCGGCAGATCTTCGAGACGCTCGTCGAGATCGATCCAGCGACGTCGCGGATCACGCCGGGCCTCGCCTCCTCGTGGCAGATGACCAACGACGGCGCGTCGTGGACGTTCACGCTTCGCGAGGGCGTTCTCTTCCACGACAGCGTCGCCTTCGACGCGGCGTCAGTCGTCGCGAGCTTCGAGCGCGGCCGGACGGGTCGCGGAGCCGCATACCGGGCGCTCTTCGACAACCCGCCGGCGATCGTGAACGTGGTCGCGGTCGACCCGAGGACGGTCCGCTTCGACCTCCGCACTCCGTTCGGTCCGTTCCTCGCGCACCTCGCCGCGCCGCAGACCGCGATCGCACGCGCAAACGGGGCCGGCACAGGTCCCTTCACGGCGTCGGCGGGCGCGCTCGCACCGGATGGGACCCTCACGCTCGGGCGCAACGAGTTCTACTGGCGCCGCGATGCCGCGGGTAAGCAGCTTCCGTATCTCGACGGGCTCGTCCTGCGGCCGGTGCGCGACCCGACCTCGCGGCTCGCGGAGCTGCGGGCCGGCCGCGTCGACGCGGCGCTTGATCTTCCCGTCGCGCAAGCCTCGAGCGCGCGCAGCGACCCGAGCCTCGTCGTCAGTCCACGAAAGGATGCCGCGCTCGCTTCGCTCGGGATCGACGCCATCACGGCGCCGTTCGATCGTCCCGAGGTCCGGCGCGCGGTGGCCATGGCCGTTAACCGGAACGCTCTATCCGCGGTCTACGCCGGCACCTCGCGGCCGGCGACCCAGGTCGTACCGCCTGGCGTTCTCGGTTACGACGAGAGCGTGGTCGAGTTCGCGCCGCTCGACACGGACGCCGCGCGCAAGGCGCTCGCCGACGCTCACGTCACCACGCCGATCGCCGCCGACCTCGCCTACCCGAATACCCCCACGGCCGCATACCCGGACCCGCAGCGGATCGCTCAGTCGATCGCCGCGGACCTCAGCAAGATCGGCATCGTCGCTCGACTCCGCGCGGTCGACCCGACGGCACTCGCCGATGCGAAGGCGACGTTCACGCTCGACACCACCCCGATCGGGCTCGACCCCGACGATGTGTTCTGGCCGCTGTACGGCCTCAATGATCCGTCCGGCGCGTCGCTGATCGTCGGTCTGGTCAAGAAGGCCCGCGCCGAGGCGGATCCGAGCAAGCGCGCCGAGCTCTACAAGCAGGTGTCGAAGATCGCGCGGACCGACGCCCTCCGCGTGCCGCTCCTGTTCGCCGACCGGCCAAACGCCGTGACAGCGCGCCTGGTCGGGTACACCGGTATCGAGTATTTCGGCACGGTGTGGCTGCGGCCCTGACAGCGTCGGCTAACGTGTAAGGAAGTGATGATTCCGGGCGGCGGCGGCGTGCACATGTTCATGTGGGGTTCGCGCGGCGACGCGGCCAAGAAACGACCCTCGATCGCGATGTACCGCAGGCTCCTGCGGTTCGTCGGCCCGTATCGCTGGAACCTCGCGATCGCGGCGGCGCTCCTCATCGTCTCCACCTCGCTCGGCCTGGTATGGCCGAAGATCGTGCAGCTGGTGCTCGACCTCGGCTTCAAGGAGCCAGGGTTGCTCGACCAGCTCGTGGTCGTTCTCGTCGCGGTGTTGCTGGTGCGAGCGGTCGTCGATGGGGTCCGTCAGTTCGTGATGGCGTGGACCGGCGAGAAGGTCATCTTCGATCTCCGCATGGCGATCGTGAACCACCTCCAGTCGATGTCCCTGTCGTTCTTCAACGTACGCAAGACAGGCGACCTCATGTCGCACGTCACCAGCGACGCGACCCTCGTGCATGGCGTCGTGACGCAAACGATCATCCAGGTCCTCGGTCAGGTCCTCACGCTCGTCGGCGGTGTCACGATCATCCTCCTCATGAACTGGAAGCTCGCGCTGCTCACGCTCGTCGTCGCTCCGCCGATCGGCATCATCGGTCAGTACCTCGGCCGAAAGATCCGGGACATCTCCCGCGCCGCTCAGGATGCGCAGGGCGAGGCCGTCGGGGTTTTGCAGGAGGCTCTCGCGGAGGTCCGGGTCGTGCAAGCGTTCACGCGCGAGGACTACGAGGCCAAGCGGTTCCACGAGAAGCTTCTCGTGATGTTCTCGAAGAGCATCGACCGCTCGCGCATCGGCGCGATCATGTTCCCGGCCATCGGCTTCCTCGGCTTTGCGTCGTCGATCGTGGTGCTCTGGTACGGCGGCCATCAGGTCGCCACCGGGGAGCTCACCCAGGGAGAGCTCGTCGCCTTCCTCCTCTATATGGGGATGGTCGCGGGGCCGGTGGGCGGTCTCGCCAGCCAGTGGACCGGCATCCAGCAGGCGTTCGGCGCGGCGGATCGGATCTTCGCGCTCCTCGACACCGAAGCCGACATTCGCGACCTGCCCGGCGCGGTGCCGATCGGCCCGGTCCGCGGCGAGATCGAGTTCGACCACGTCTCCTTCAAGTACGGTGAGGGTCCCTTGATCTTCGAGTCGCTCTCCACCTCGTTCGCGGAGGGGAAGACGACCGCGCTCGTGGGACCGTCAGGGGCGGGGAAGACGACGCTCGTGAACCTCGTCGGTCGGTTCTACGACCCGGTCGCCGGCCGGGTGTGCGTCGACGGGCGGGATATTCGCGAGGTCACCATTCGATCGCTACGCGAGCAGATCGCGGTCGTGCCGCAGGAGCCGATCCTCTTCGGCGACACGATCCGCGAGAACATCCGCTACGGCCGGCTCGATGCCACACAGGCGGAGATCGATGACGCCGCGAAGGCCGCGAACGCGACGGAGTTCATCTCGCGAATGCCGAAGGGCATGGAGACGATCGTCGGCGAGCGCGGCGTCAGGCTTTCGGTCGGACAGCGGCAGCGGATCGCGATCGCGCGCGCGATCCTCCGCAACGCGCGGATCCTGTTGCTCGACGAGGCCACGAGCTCGCTCGACAACGAGAGCGAGTTCCTGGTGCAGCAGGCGCTGGACCGGCTCATGCGCGGCCGCACCACGATCGTCATCGCGCATCGCCTCTCGACGGTCGAGCGCGCGGACCGGATCCTCGTGCTCGACAGAGGCCGCATCGTCGAGGAGGGCACGCACGCGGAGCTTCTTACTCGCGGTGGCCTCTACCACCGTCTCTACACGCGGAACTTCGTCGACGAGAGCGCCGTTCCGCCGGCCGAGGCACCTCCGCCACCGGAGCTCGCCGGCGTGCGCATGCGGCGGTTCGGGCCGGGCTAATACAGCTCCGGATGAAGGAACGGCGCGCAGGCCATCGCGACGAGGTCCGCGAACGCATCTGTCCGTGACATCGCGCCGTCCGTGAGGATGCCGATCGCGCCCGCCTGACGCTTGGATTCTTTGCGCGCGAAGAGATCGTCGATGATGTCCCCGAGCTCTTCGCCGCCGCGCAGTCGTTCCGCGGCGACGCGCGGCAGCAGCATCCGTCCCCACGCGGCCTCGCCGAGCCTTCCGTCGCGCGTCACCGCGACGACGTAGCCGGTGAGCCACGCGTCCGGGCCGTCGAGGATCGCGCCGCCCTCGAGGCCGAACGCGGCATCAGCGCCCGTTCGCTCGAGTGCCGCGCGCGCCCGCGCGAGGGCGCCGGTCCGCACCGCCGCCTCGCCAAGCGGCATCGCGCCGACGCCACTCGGGACGTCGATAGCCTCCAGAGCGCACGCCGGGGCGAGTTTTCCGAGGATCCGCCGTACTGCCTCGACCTTCGCCGGATTGGTCGATCCGACAGCCGCCGTGCGGAAGGGAAGGGGCACGCGGGGACCCTAATCGAGGCGGATTGACGGGGTTCACGGAGCGGTATCGAACGCGTACAATTCCGAGTGAAGTGCTCGGAAATTCCACCGCCTTCCACGTATCCACCCGCGGCGAATACGGGATGCGTCTCATGGTCGACCTCGCAAGACACTGGGGCCAGGGCACCGTCTCCCTGCACGCCGTCGCACAGCGTGAGGACCTGCCTGAGGCGTACCTCGAGCAGCTCGTCGCCGCTCTCCGCAAGGCCGGTCTAGTGAACGGCAAACGCGGCGCGGGCGGCGGCTACGTTCTCGCGCGCGAGCCGCGTGACATCACGGCCGGTGACGTCGTGCGCGCGCTGGAGGGTCCGATCGAGCCGCAGATCTGCACCGCTGAAGGTGAGCCCGTCGTGAACTGCGTACGTGAGCCCGGCTGCGGAACGAGGGCTGTGTGGCTCAAGCTCCAGGACAGCATCGTGAAGGCACTTGATGGCATGACTCTCGCGGAGGTCGCGACGACCACGACGCGGGAGCGTGTGAATGTCTAGCCTCGAGATCAAAGACCTCGTCGTGAGCGTTGAAGGCAAGACGATCCTCAACGGGATCGATCTCGTCGTCGAGAGCGGTTCGGTGCACGCGATCATGGGACCGAACGGTTCCGGCAAGAGCACGCTATCGCTCGCGATCATGGGTCACCCCAAGTACAAGGTGGAGCGCGGCCAGGTCCTGCTCGACGGCATCGACCTCCTGAAGCTCGCCGTCGACGCGCGCGCCCGCGCCGGCGTCTTCCTCGCGTTCCAGTACCCGTCCGCGATCCCGGGCGTGTCGGTCGCGAACTTCCTGCGCACCGCCATCAACGCGCGGCGCGCCGCCCCGAGCGCCGACGGCACGGGCGAGGTCAAGAAGAACGACATGCCCATCCCGCAGTTCCGCAAGCTCCTTGCCGAGAAGATGAAGCTTCTCGGCGTCGACGACTCGTTCATCACGCGCTCGGTGAACGACGGGTTCTCCGGCGGAGAGAAGAAGCGCCTCGAGATACTGCAGATGCACATGTTCCAGCCGCGCTTCGCGATCCTCGACGAGACGGACTCTGGGCTCGACATCGACGCGCTCAAAGTGGTCGCCGAGGGCATCGACGCCATGCGCGGGGCCGAGGTCGGGATGCTCCTCATCACGCACTACGAGCGGATCCTTCGCTACGTGCACCCGGACTTCGTCCACGTGCTCGTCGACGGACGCATTGTGCGAACCGGTGGCCCCGAGCTCGCGGCCGAGCTCGAGTCGAAGGGCTACGACTTCGTGCGCGATGCGCTGTACGCGGGGAAGGCGTAGAGCAGTGGCTGTGACGGTCAAGACCCCGGTTATCAAGGCGGCGCCGCTCGACGTCGGGCGCATCCGCAAGGACTTCCCGATCCTCGCGCAGACGGTGCGGGGGAAGAAGCTCGTCTACCTCGACAACGCCGCGACCAGCCAGAAGCCTCGCCAGGTCATCGACTCGATGACGCGCGTCTTCGAGGAGCACAACGCGAACATCCATCGCGGTGTGTACGAGTTCAGCGAGCGCACCACCGCCGCGTTCGAGGAAGCCCGTGCCAAAGTCGCGCGCTTCATCAACGCGCCGAGCGAGCGCGAGGTCATCTTCGTGCGCAACGCGACCGAAGGCTTGAACCTCGTCGCGTACGCCTGGGGCAGAGACAACATCAAGCGCGGCGACCGGATCGTGACGACGGTGCTCGAGCATCACTCCGACTTCGTCCCTTGGCAGCAGCTCGCGACGGAGGTCGGCGCGGAGATCGCCGTGGTCGACGTCGATGACGACGGCCGTCTCCGGCGCGATCAGATGTCCGCCGAGCTGCGCAAGGGCGCCAAGCTCCTCGCGATCACGCACACCTCGAACGGCCTTGGCACCGTGAACCCGGTCAAGGAGATCGCGGCGGAGGCCCACGCCGCCGGCGCGACCGTTCTCG
This sequence comes from Candidatus Limnocylindria bacterium, assembly GCA_036570125.1. GTDB lineage: Bacteria > Chloroflexota > Limnocylindria > P2-11E > P2-11E > 3-1-20CM-2-70-9. The sequence goes on along the minus strand of DATCPK010000161.1, from coordinate 42,078 downwards.
TGGACGTCGCGCAGGCTGTGCCGCACACGCCGGTCGACGTGCAGGACCTGGGCGCCGACTTCGTGGCCTTCAGTGGCCACAAGATGCTCGCGCCTCCCGGGTCTGGTGCGCTCTGGGGCCGCGCGGAGACCCTCGAGAAGATGCGTCCGTTCCTGTACGGCGGCGACATGATCAGCCGTGTCACCGTGAAGCTCACCGAGTGGAACGAGCTCCCGTGGAAGTTCGAGGCCGGGACGAGCTCGTACGTCGACGCGATCGCACTCGGAGCGGCGGTCGACTACCTGAACGACGTCGGCATCGCGAAGGTCCATGCGCACGAGCTCTCGCTCGTCGAGTACCTGTTGCCGCGCCTTCGTGAGATCCCTGGCGTGACGATCTACGGGCCGAAGGATCTGGAGTCTCGCGTCGGCGTCGTGTCGTTCAACATCGAAGGCATCCACCCGCACGACGTCGCGACGATCTTCGACAGCGAGGGCGTGTGCGTGCGCGCCGGGCACCATTGCAACCAGCCGCTCATGAATCGGCTCGGTGTTCCAGCGACGACGCGCGCCAGCGTGTATCTGTACAACACGACGGACGAGATGGATGCTCTGGTGAGTGCCATCCACACCGCGAAGAAAGTGTTCGGGATTTAGCCATGGATGACATGTACCGGGACTACATCCTCGACCACTACAAGAACCCGCGGAACTTCGGCGAGCTCGAGGGCGCGACTCACACGTACCACGACTCGAACCCGCTCTGCGGCGACGAGATGACGATGCAGCTCAAGATCGATGGCGGCAACGTCGACGACGTGCACTTCACCGGCAAGGGCTGCGCGATCAGCCAGGCATCGGCCTCAATCCTCACCGAAGAGGTGAAAGGCAAGACGCTTGGGGAGGTGAAGGCGATCGACCGCGATCACGTGCTCGCGAATCTCGGCATTCCGATCAGTCCGGCGCGCATCAAGTGCGCGCTCCTTGGGTTGAAAGCGTTGAAAGGCGCGGCCTGGGGACTCACGGCGTGGCCCGGCGAAGAGGTGAAAGCGAAATGACAACCCAAGTTGCGGACCTTCCCAAGGACTACCAGTACGGCTGGGAAGACAAGGACGCCGTCTACCGGAACAAGAAGCACAAGGGCCTCTCGGAGGACGTCGTCCGCGAGATCAGCCAGACCTACAAGCAGGAGCCGGACTGGATGCTCCAGCGGCGCCTCAAGGCGCTCAAGCACTACCGCACGCGCTCGATGCCGACGTGGGGCGCGGACCTTTCGGGCATCGACTTCGAGGACATCTATTACTACCTGCGCGCCTCCGATAAGTCCGCAAAGAGCTGGGAGGACGTGCCCGACTACGTGAAGCGCACGTTCGATCAGCTGGGCATCCCGCAGGCAGAGCAGAAGTACCTCGCCGGCGTCGGCGCGCAGTACGACAGCGAGTCCGTCTATCACAACATCCGCAAGGACCTCGAGAAGCTCGGCGTCATCTTCATGGACACGGACACCGCGCTGAAGGAGCACCCCGACATCGTCAAGCAGTACTTCGGCACGGTCATTCCCGCGAACGACAACAAGCTCGCCGCGCTCAACACCGCGGTGTGGTCGGGCGGCTCGTTCGTGTGGGTCCCGCCTGGAGTCAAGGTGGAGATCCCGCTGCAGGCGTACTTCCGCATCAACAGCGAGAACGCCGGCCAGTTCGAGCGGACGCTCATCATCGCCGAGGAAGGCTCGAGCGTTCACTACGTCGAGGGATGCACCGCGCCGGTGTTCACGACGAACACGTTGCACAGCGCGGTCGTCGAGATCATCGTCAAGAAGGGCGCCGACGTGCGATACACGACGATCCAGAACTGGAGTCACAACGTCTACAACCTCGTGACCAAGCGCGCGGTCGTTCACGAGGACGCCCGGATGACCTGGATCGACGCGAACCTCGGTTCAAAGGTCACGATGAAATACCCGAGCGTGTACCTCGTCGGCGAGCGCGCCCACGGCGAAGTGCTCTCGGTGGCATTCGCGGGGAACGACCAGCACCAGGACGCCGGCGCCAAGATGATCCACGCCGCGCCGAACACGACGAGCATCATCCAGAGCAAGGGCATCAGCAAAGGAACCGGGCAGCAGACCTACCGCGGTCTGGTAAAGATCTATCCCGGTGCGCATGGCGCCAAGAGCACCGTCCGGTGCGATGCGCTCATCCTCGACCAGACCGCGCGAAGTGACACGTACCCGTACATGGAGATCGACGAGGAGGACGTCACCATCGGCCACGAGGCATCTGTTTCGAAGGTCGGCGAGGAGCAGCTCTTCTACCTGATGAGCCGTGGACTCTCCGAGGCCGAGGGTACCGCGATGGTCGTGAACGGTTTCATCGAGCCGATCGTCAAGACGCTCCCGATGGACTACGCGATCGAGATGAACCGGCTGATCACGCTGCAGATGCAAGGCGCCCTTGGCTAGCGCGCCAACACTCACACCGGTCCCGCTGCTGCTCGACCGCGAAACGGTCGAGCAGCACAGTCTTCGGCGCAACGAGCCCGAGTGGCTGCGCGCCGCGCGCCTGAGCGCACTTGAAGGATTCACGCCGGAGAGCTGGCCGACCGGTCAGGAAGAGGAGTGGCGGCGGTTCCCGTTGACGGACCTCCCCGAAGGTTCGCTCGTCTCGTCGGTCGACCGCCTTCCAGGTATCCAGTTCAAGCTCGAGCCCCAAGCAGCGGCACAGGGCGTGATCTTCAAGGGTCTATTGCGCGCCTCGCTCGACAATCCCGATCTCGTCCGTCCGCACATCGCCCCGGGGGACGGGATCCCGTCCCATGCCGCATTCCGCGCGATCGCTGACGCGCTCTGGTCGGCCGGAAGCACGTTCGTTCACGTTCCCGCGGACGTTGCCGTCGAGATGCCGATCGTCGTCGACAAGGTCTGGCCTGCCGGTGGCGACGCGATGCTCTCGCGAACGATCGTGGTCGCGGAGCGCGGGTCGACCGTGACGATCGTCGAGGACCTCTCGTCCGAAGGCGCGACGCCCCGTATCGCGATCCCGCACGTCGACGTGTACGCCGGCCCGGGCGCGCGGGTGCGCTACGTCGCGATCCGTCGTTTCGCACCGGGCGTGCTCGACCTCGGCTTTCAGCGGTTCCGTTCCGCGAACGACAGCGACCTCGCCGTCCACAACGTGTTCGCGGGTGAGGGCAGGTCGAAGGTCGGCATCCAGTCGGACATGGAAGGCAACGGTGCGACCGTGAAGCTCTACGGGCTCGTCGCGGCCGGCGACAACCAGCGCATCGACGTGAACAGCTTTCAGCAAGTGGACGGCAAGGGCTCGCAGAGTGACCTCCTCTACCTCTCTGCTCTCTACGACCACGCCAAGGCCATCTTCTACGGCAAGATCCGGGTGGAGGCGACCTCGAGCGGGACCGGCAGCTATCAGGAATGCCGCAACATGCTCCTGTCGAAGCACGCGGGTGCGGACCCGATCCCGGTGCTCGAGATCCTCACGAATGACGTCGTCCGCTGCGGCCACGGTGCCACCGCAGGGGCGCTCGGGGACGAGGAGCTCTTCTACGCGATGTCGCGCGGCTTCGACCGCGACCAGGCGCAGCAGCTCATGGTCCACGGATTCTTCCGCCGCGTGATCAATCGACTCGACGACGAGCATGTTCGCCAGCGTGTGCTGAACGCCCTCCGTCCTCGCATCGGCAACATCGCGGAGATGGGCGTCCTCGTTTGACCGAGTTCGTGCCGGTCGCTCGCGAGGACGAGGTCCCGGTCGGCGAGGTGAAGGTCGTCCACGCACGGGACAAGAGTCTTGCGCTCGGGCACTGCGAGGATGGCACGTGGGGCGCGATCGACAACGTCTGCACCCACGACGGCGGTGTCCTCGGCGAGGGCGAGCTCGAGGACTGCTTGGTCGAGTGCCCGCGCCACGGGGCGCGATTCGACCTCTTGACCGGTGAGGTGCGTGCGTTGCCCGCCGTCTTTCCGGTGAACGCGTATCCGGTGCGCATCGTCGACGGCGTCGTGCAGGTGGATGTCGGCGTCCCGACCAAAGAGCTCGAGATCGGCTGACATCGCGCGCGCTAACTACTAGCAGGCCCTCTAACTCATACGTAAACCGCCCGCGACGATGACACGATCGGCACATGGCCGATCACGTCATCGAACACACCGCGCCGCGCGTTGGCTCACTCGACCGGTACTCACCTGCGGTCCTGCTGTCGCTGGCGTTCCTCTTCGGGATCATCGCGCAGTACCTCTTCTATCGAACCGCGCTCGGGATCAACGTCGGCATCGCTGCGGCGGTGGTCCTCGCCGTCGCATGGCGGCTCCGGCCGACTGGCGCGCGCATCGACCATGCGGATCGCTGGATCGTTCCAGCCGCCATCGTTTTCGCGTTTCTCCCGGCACTACGCGTCGATCTCATGCTTCTGCTGTTCGACGTGCCCGCGACGGCGGCTCTCGTCACGATGGCCGCGATCTCGTTCGCCGGCGTCCCGCTCACGCGGCGCGCCGTGGACATCCTCGTCATCCTCGGCCTGGTCGTCCTGGGACGGATCGTGGCCGGCGGCGCACTCCTCGTCGCGGCGCTTCCGGATCTCGGGCGCCCGCTCGCACGAGGGGGTGGGGGACGGATCGCATCAATAGGTGTCGGCATCGCGGTCGCCTTCCCGTTCCTCGTCGTGTTCGCGCTCCTCTTCGCCAGCGCCGACGCTGTGTTCTCGAGCGCGGTCACGAACGTGTTCGACTTCCGCAAATGGTCGATCGGCGACTTCATTGGCCGTGTCCTTCTGGGTGGCGTCTTCGCGTGGGTCGGAGGGGGACTCTTCATCGTCGCGGGGCGCCGCACGGACACGACGATGCCGGCGGTGCTGCCGCGCCTACGAGGCATCCTGAGCTCGACCGCCGGGACCACGACGCTTCTCGCGATCGATGCGCTCTTCCTGTTCTTCGTGGCCCTGCAGATCGCGTATCTGTTCGGCGGAGTCGACACGCTGAATGCGACCGGGCTGACGTATTCCGCGTACGCGCGCCGCGGCTTTTTCGAGCTGATCGCGGTCGCCGTGCTCGCGGGCGGTCTTCTCTTCGCGGTCGAGCTCGTCGTAGCCAGACGCACTCGGCTCTACGTCGGCGCGGCGCTCATGCTCGCCATCGCGACGCTCGTCATCGTCGTGTCGGCCACATACCGCATGCAGCTCTACCAGCTCGCGTATGGGTGGACCGAGCAGCGGTTTTACGGGCTCGCCGGGATCGCCTGGCTCGGGGCGAGCGGCGCCTGCGCTGGCGTTCTCGTCTGGCGTAACGCGACGCGCTGGCTCCTCCACGCCGGCGGTCTGATCGCTCTGGCCGTCGCGATCGCGGTCAATCTCATCGGCCCGAGCGCGTTCGTCGCGCGCCAGAACCTCGAGCGGGTCGTCGATCCGAGCGGCCTCCCGGCGGACGCGAGCCGCGCGCTCGATGCCCTGTACCTGGCGTCGCTCGGCGACGGCGCGCTGCCGACCCTTGTCGAATATCTTCCACGGCTCGGCGGGTCGGATCGCGAGGCGCTCGGCTTCGCCCTCCGATTGTCCGTGCTCCAGGGCCGCGATCTCACGCCGACGGTGGGCCCGGGCTTCAGCCTCGATCGCGAGCGCGCTCGTCAGGCTCTCCTTGCGCTGGTCGACGAGCTCCGCACGTATCCGCCGATCCGAGGCGGGAATCACGGTCTTCGCTAGAGAACCGCGCTGGCAGACGTCCTGCACTTCGGTCGCCCACTAACCGAAGGAGGCCCTCCCATGGACGAGAAAGAAGTCACCGTCGAGAAGCGGACCACCGTGGTTGGCCAGGAGCCGGTCGACAAGACGACGAACGTTAGCGTCGGTCCCGATGGGACGACCAATATTCAGGAGTCGGGCCAGGACCCGGTCGTCGAAGAGGAGCACGTCGTCGAGGAGCACCGGCACCCATAGGCCGCGCGCTCTAGCGACGATGCAGTAGCGAGAGTCCTTTTCCGGACGCGATCTCGTCGTACCCCTGCGCCTCGAGCGTCGCGATCTCGGCGAGGTGCTTTTGCTCGTCGCGGTTCACGCTCGGATCGGCGTAGTCGAGGATCACGTACTCGGCGCCGCATGGGTCGAGCGCGTTCAGGTGGTAGTTGAACCGCCGCTCGGGCACCTGGGTCGTGAAGAAGTCGCGAGACGAGATGGATGCGTCGGCCGGGATGGCCTTCACCGCCGGGAGGAACGGGTCGTACCGCGGCTCGCGTGCGAGGATCGACCCCTCCGCTGGCGCGCGGTCGCGGTTGCCCCGCAGGAACGCGTCGGTGAAGTCGGGCGTGAACGGGATGGCGCCGTGCACGATGGTGAAGCCGATCGTCGACAGCAGGATCGCGAGGGTGAGCCGGCGGCGCAGACGGTTCTGCGGCAGCGTCGCGAATCCGAGGATCGATGCGCCGAGCGCGAGGGGGATCAGCGGAGCGCCGTACTGATTGTGATGCGTGTGCTCCCCGGGATAGTCCGAGAGGAGCAGGTATCCGAGCGGAATGATCGATGGGACGAGCGCCCACTTCGATCGCAACGCGAGAAAGAGGCCCGGTGCGAAGAGCGTGAGGACGAACACGATCTTCCCGCCGATCTCGCCGCTGAATAGCACGCGCAGCACGCGCAGCGGGTCGAGCAGCAGCGTGCGAACGATCTCGGCCTCGTTCGCTCCGAGGCCCGCGTACCGGCCGAGGTATTGCCACGGCGCGCCGCCCGCGAACGCCGGGATGATCACCTGGAGCGTGACGAGGAATACGACGACGCTCGCGGCGATCACGAATGCACCGAGCTTCCAGCGGCGCTGCGCGAGAAGCGCGATCCCGAATCCGACGGCGATCAGCGGGAGCTCCTCCTTGACGAGAAACGAAGCGCCGAGGCTCAAGAGGAGGGGCACCGTTCGGCGGGTCGCGTAGAAATAGACAGCGAGGCCGAGGGGCAAGACGGCGAGGCTGATTTCGTGGAAGTCGTAGAAGGTGACCCACGCAAGGGGCGCGGAGAGCACATACGCAGCGACCCACACCAGACGCTCGTCGCTTCGGTCTAGGAAGCGGCGCGCGAGGAGATACACGGGCCACGCACCGAGGGCCAGCGCGACGGTCTGAAAGACGATGAGCGTCTCGGGCCTCGGCAAGAGCGCGTAAAAGGGGACGATGACCAGGAGCGCCGGAGAGAAGTGATCGAGGAAGAAGGAATGCGGATCGCACCGCTCGAGGCTCAGGGTCGATTCCATGAAGCGGCCGTGCACGGTGTTCCACAGCACCTGGTCGAACACGCCAAGGTCGAGCGCCGTCGAGTGGAAGGCCCAATGACGCACAAGCGAGAGCGTGCCGAAGAGCGCCACGTAGAGAAGCACCATCGCGACCGCCAGGCGCCCTTCGTACCGCTCGAGCAACGGAGTTATTCTCACGCCCAGAGACACTTGCGTTCGGAGGACATCTTTTGATCAGCACGGCCGCACGCGACCGCGTCAAGCTCGCGATCGACCTCTGCGAAGAGCAGTTCCATGTCTTTGACGAGAAATCGAGCCAGGACAGCCTCGACTCGTACGAGGCGGCGCTCAATCGCGGCAGGGCCATGGCCTTTCAGGAAGCCGCGCACTACGTGAAGTCGGCCCTGCACGACATCGACGTCAAGAGCTTGTGATTACGGCCGTCGTTCTCATCACCGCTGAGAAGGGCGCGCTGCCGAAGCTGGGCGAGGCCCTTGCTGCGGTCCCCGGCGTGTCCGAGGTCTACTCGGTCACTGGCGATTTCGACTTCGTGGCGATGGTTCGCGCACGGGAGCACGACGAGCTCGCCGACATCGTGACTCGACGGATCGCGCAGGTCGGCGGTGTCGCTCGCACTCAGACGCACGTGGCTTTCAAGGCGTATTCGCGCCACGATCTCGAGGCTCTGTTCGCGATCGGCGCGGAGCAGGGCTGAACTAGACTCGCGCTGATGCAGGCCGTCGTCATGGCGGGCGGCGAGGGAAGCCGTCTTCGACCTCTGACGATCAACCGTCCCAAACCGATGGTGCCCATCGTCGACAAGCCCTGCCTCGGCCACATCTTCGAGCTCCTCAAGCGGCACGGCATCGAGGAATCGTTCGTCACCCTGCAGTACCTCGCGTCGGTCATCCAGGACAGCTACGGCGACGGCGGCGGGATCGGAATGCAGCTCCGCTACAGCGTCGAGGAGACTCCGCTGGGCACCGGCGGTTCGGTGCGGCAGCTCGCGGCGGACCTCGATGGCACGTTCCTCGTCATCTCGGGCGACGCCCTCACGGACATCGACCTCTCGAAGGTCATCGCGTTCCACCGCGAACGCAATGCGGCCGTGACGCTCACCCTGGTGCGCGTGCCACACCCGCTGGAGTACGGCGTCGTGATCACCGACGACGACGGGCGGATCACGAAGTTCCTCGAGAAGCCGTCCTGGGGCGAGGTATTCAGCGACACGATCAACACCGGTATCTACGTGATCGAGCCGCGCGTCCTCGAGCGTTTCGCGGTGGGCGAGGTCTTCGATTTCAGCAAGGACCTCTTCCCGCGCCTGCTCGCCGAAGGCGAACCGCTCTACGGCTACGTCGCGGAGGGGTACTGGACCGACGTGGGCTCCATCGCCGAATACGCGCGAGCGAACGCCGATCTCCTCCGTGGGAAAGTGAAAGCCGGGGACCTCGGCAACGAGCTCATGCCGGGCGTCTGGACCGCGGGCGACGTCGACATCAACGAGTCTGCCAAGCTCACCGGGCCCATCTTCCTCGGCGAGGGCGTGAAGATCGGCCCGCACGCCGAGATCATCGGACCGACCGTCCTTCGCGACTACGTCTCCGTCGACGTCGGCGCGGTCGTCGACAGCTCCATCGTCTGGCGCAACACGTACATCGGCGAGCGCTCGGAGCTCCACGGCACGATCGTCGGCCGGCAGTGCGCGCTGAAGTCGCGCGTCATTCTCGAGGAAGGCAGCGTCATTGGCGATCACACGATCGTCGGCGATCAAGCCCGCGTGCGAGCGCAGGTGAAGGTGTGGCCAGACAAGCAGATCGAATCCGGCGCCGTGATCGGGTCGAGCCTCATCTGGGGAGCGCAGGGACGACGGGCGCTGTTCGGCCGCTTCGGTGTCACCGGCATCGTCAACATCGACCTCACGCCCGAATTCGTCGCCCGCCTCGGGGCCGCCTATGCCTCGACGCTGAAGCAGGGTGCGACGATCACCATGAACCGCGATCAGCATCGCTCGAGCCGGATGCTGAAACGCGGCCTCATGAGCGGCATCGTGAGCGCCGGCATTGACGTCGCCGATCTCTCCCAGGTGCCGCTCCCGATCGGCCGCCATCACACTCGGCGCATGGGCGCCGCGGGTGGGGTGCACGTGCGCGTCTCGCCCTTCGACGTCCGCGTCTGCGATGTGAAGTTCTTCGATCGTCAGGCTCTCGATATGGACAAGACGCAGGAGCGGAAGGTCGAGACGATCTTCTTCCGAGAGGACCTCCGCCGCGTCTCGTATGACGACGTCGGGCGCATCTTCGAGTCGCAGCGCGTCGGCGAGGCGTACAGCGAGGCCTTCCTGGCCGAGGTCGCGCATCGCAAGGAGATCGCCGAAGCGAAACCGAAGATCGTCGTCAACTACTCGCATGGCACGCCCGCGCAGTTCCTCCCGCAGCTCCTGAATGCGCTTGACGTCGAAGCCGTCGCCGTCAACGGCGTGGTGTCCGAGAACATCGGGTCGCGCTCGTTCGAAGAGTTCCAGGAGGAGCAGCGACAGCTCGCGGTCCTCGTGCCCGCGCTCGGCGCGTCGCTCGGCGTGATCCTCGATGCCGGCGGGGAAAAGATCTTCGTGGTCGACGATCGCGGACGCGTGATCAACGACATGCATTTCCTTGCCGCGTTCGTCTCTCTCACGATGAGGCACGCGCCTGGCGTGGTAGCGGTACCGGTCTACGCGCCGTCTTCGATCGAGGAGATCGTGGCCTCTTATGGAGGCCGCGTGCAGCGGGTGCGCGCATCAGCCGAAGCGCAGATGAGCCTCGCGGCGCGCGAGCATCCGCTCCTCGTCGGCGATGGCGTCGGCGGTTTCATCTTCTCGCGATTCCATCCGTCGTTCGACGGCCTCTTCGCGACGGTGCGGCTGATCGAGCTTCTCGTCGCGGCGAAGCAGACGCTCAGCCAGGTCATCGATCAGATTCCACCAGCCCATGTCGCGCGCCTCCAGGTGGTCTGCCCGTGGGAGGAGAAGGGCCGCGTGATGCGGATGCTCGCGCAGGACCCGCAGACGGAACGCACCCGTCAGGTCGACGGTGTGAAGCACCAGAACGACGGCGAGTGGGTCCTCGTGCTGCCGGACGCGGATCGGCCACTTTTCAACGTGTACGCGGAGGCGAAGGACGACGACCGCGCTTCGATGCTCGTTCATGAGTACGCCGACAAGCTCGAGCGGATGCGCGCCCCTTGAGCATCCGCATAGCAATCGCACAATGCGCGCCGGCGCTCGGCGCCGTGAAACGCAATCTCGACATGCACGACAAATGGATCGCCCGCGCCAGAGCGGCGGGCGCGCGCCTGGTGATCTTTCCCGAGCTTTCACTGACCGGGTATTACCTAAAGGATCTGGCCGCGGACGTGGCGTGCGCCGCCGACGATCCGCAGCTCGCGCGCATCGCGGAGGCCTCGCGCGACATCGACATCAGCGCCGGATTCGTCGAGCGCTCCGCCGACGCGAAGCTGCATATCGCGCAGGGGCACTGGTCGGGCGGGAAGCTCGTCCACGTGCATCGCAAGGTCTACCTGCCGACCTATGGCATCTTCGACGACGGCCGCTACTTCGGGCCTGGCGACCGGTTCGAGACATACCAGTGGGCGGGAGGTACGACCGGCGTGGCGATCTGCGAGGACCTGTGGCACGTCTCGACGCCGTACCTCTACGCGGCGGCCGGCGCGACGATCGTGCTCGCGCCGTCTGCGAGTCCGGGGCGCGGCGTGGCTGAGGGCGGCGATCTCGGGACCGCCGAGTCCTGCCGGCTGATGGATCGCTTCTACGCGTCGTATCTCACGGTGTACGTCGTCTACGTGAATCGCGTCGGGCACGAGGACGGGATCGCGTTCTGGGGCGGGTCTGAGATCGTCGCGCCGGACGGGACCGTCGCCGCGCGCGCGCCCGAGTTCGACGAGGAGCTTCTCATCGGCGAGATCGATCCGGAGCTCGTCGCTCGCGAACGTGCGCGCAATCCGCTGTTGCGCGACGAGCGCGAGGACATCGTGCTGCGAAATATCGCCGGGCGCCTCGGTCTTCCGTTCGATCGCCGTGACTAGCGCTTTCGTGCGGACGGGAGTCATCCACCCGGACCCGAAGGATCCATCGCCGCTGCGGATCGACGAAGCGCTCGTCCGAAAGATGCTCGTCCTCTTCATCCGCGACGAGATCGCGAAGGCGCGCCTTGCGCGCGCCGTCGTCGGCGTTTCCGGCGGTGTGGACAGCGCGGTGACCGTCGCGCTCGCGACGCTGGCGCTCGGGGCGGAGAACGTGCTCGGACTGTTCACGCCCTATCGATCGTCCTCCGGCGAGTCGCGCGAGCACGCGCGCGAGCTATCGCGGAAGTTCGGCTTCACGCTCGAGGAGGTTCCGATCACCGAGCAGGTCGACGCGTACTTCGCGCAGCTCGGCAAGAAGGTCGACCGGGTGCGCATCGGGAACAAGATGGCGCGCGAGCGCAAAAGCATCGAGTACGACCGATCGTGGCCGGACGGGATCGTCCTCGGCACGAGCAACAAGACCGAGCTGCTGCTGGGCTACGGCACGCAATTCGGCGATATGGCGTGCGGCATCAATCCGGTCGGCGACCTGTACAAGACGCAGCTTCGCGAGCTCGCGCTCTCGATCGGCATCCCCGAAGCGATCGTGCGCAAACCGCCGACCGCGGAGCTCTGGGAGGGGCAGACCGACGAGGGCGAGCTCGGCTTCACCTACGCCGACGCCGATCTCGTCCTGTATCACATGGTCGATCGCCGCCTGCGGCCCGCAGAGCTCATCGAACACGGATTCAACGCTCAGCTGGTCACGCGCATTCGCGAGATGGTCCGCCGCAACCACTACAAGCGCGTGATGCCGCTCATCGCGAAGCTCAGCCTCCGCACCGTCGGACACGATTTCCTCTATCCGCGCGACTGGGAAGCTGACTGAGCTCCACGCCTGGGGACGCGGGGTCGGACTCCGCGGGGTCGACCGATACCCTCTCTTCGCGCCGGGGTCCCCCCGGCCTCGGACGCCTCGGCCGGCACCCCAGCGCGCGGGGGCCCTCGGTCGACCCCGCGGGTGCCGTCGCAGCGCCGCCGCTGCGCGTCGGACTCGGCTACACATTCGCGCTCACAGCAGCCGCTTTCTTCGGTATCGGAGGAATCATTGCGAAGGCGGCATTCAACTCTGGTGTAGCTCCGTCGATTCTCGCGGAGTGGCGTGTCCTCTTCGCTTTCTTGGTTTTCGTTTCGATCTTTGCTGCTCTGAGGGTTGATCTACGCATTCGTCGATCCGACCTGCCGCTCTTCGCGATCTTCGGTGTGGTGGGCCTCGCAGGTGTGTCGCTCATCTATTACGAGGCGATCAAGCGCATCCCAGTCGGCGTTGCGCTCGTCATCGAATACACCGGACCGGTCCTGCTCCTTATCTATGCGCGGCTTCGCGGGCGCGCGGTCGGGAGGCGCCTGTGGATCGCCGCCGCGCTCGCGGTCCTCGGATGCTTCTTCGCCGCGGGGGCATACGACGCGCGATTGCGCGAGCTCAACGCGCTCGGTCTCGCGCTGGCCGCGATGGACTCATTCATCTTCGCGCTGTACTTCGCGCTCGGTGAACGGCTGGGCAAGACGTATGGCACACCGACGCTCCTGGTATGGGGCTTCGGCTTCGCGCTGGCCGGCTGGAGCGTGATTCGGCCGCCGTGGCTTCTCCCGTGGGCCGAGACGAGCGCGGAAGGCTACGTTCAGATCGCCGCGGTCGTGGTGATCGCGACGGTGATCCCGTTCGCGTTGACGCTCGCTGCCGTTCGGCTCATTCCCGCGGCGCGCGTTGGTCTCGCGGCGACGTTCGAGCCCGTGGTTGCGGCGGTCGCCGCGTGGATCGCGCTCGGCGAGCATCTCGACCCGCTGCAGATCGCGGGCGGCGCCGTCGTTCTCGTGGGCATCGCGATCGCGCAGTCGCTTAGACCCACGGCCGGTAGCGTCTAGCCCACCGGCGGACGCGCGCTAGTCAGGGTCGCGCGGCGACGGCTTGCAGGTACGCGCGCTTCCACGCGTCGTCGAGGTCGCCGAAGGGTTCGGGTGCGCCGGGCACGATCCAGATGTGGATCATCTCCGCGGTCAGCGCGAGATCGATCGTGCCGACCGGACACATCCCGAGTGGGCTGAGCAGGCCTGCGAGCCCGGGCGGCGTCAGCGAGATGCAGACGTGCTGATGGGCGTGCCAAACGGTCAGCGGGCCACCGATCGTTGGCCCGGGTTCGCCGATCTTCGGCATGAGGAACATCGCGCCCATGAGAACGGGCTGTCCATTCGGCGCGACCGCATACACGAGTGTCTCGGGGTGGGCGACGTCGAGGATGCGGCCGTCGTTCTCGTTCGCCGGGTTACCGGCGTGGAAGTCGATCCCGACGATGCCCTTCACGTTGTAGCCGTCGGCCGCGGCGACACTGATGTCGGCGTAGGGCGCGAGAGCCTTCCGTGCGGCCATGATCAGATCGTTCGCCGCGACGCGTTCGGCGGGCGTGGCATCCCGTGTCGGGACGACGGGCATGACCATGCCTGGAGGCGCGACCGGGCCGCCGTGGATCTGGTGTCCGGACAGCGCAGCGGGATCGGCGGCGGAGGCGCGGAACGCGCCGATCCACGAGGTCGCGCCGGTGCCGACGACGAGCACGATGACGGCGAGCGATCGCCCGAGCGAGAGCGCGACGCGCCACCTGGAGGTCGGCGCCACCGTGGGCCGCAAGACGATCGCGAGGGCGAGGATCTCGCAGAGCTTTGTGGCGAGGCCGACCTGGTCGGGCGCCTCGCCGCTCACGGCCGATCCCCAGTACGCCACGATCGACCCCACGAGCACCGCGACGCCGAGGCGCCCCACCGATGACCCGAGGAGCACTCGTCGCGCGACGACCGTGAGCAAGAGCGCATCGACGGCGAAGAGGACGCTGAGGACGAAACCGTGGTCGGCGACGATGGCGAGCCCGGCGTGGATCGCGGCCGACGCACCGAGCAGACCGGCGAGAAGCCACTCGATAGGTGCGAGCGCGGGAATGCCCCGTCGGAGGAAGAGCCACCAGACGACCGGCAGCGCGCCGAGGGCGATCAGCCCGGCCACGTGCTCGGCGCCGATCTGATAGAGCGGGTTGCCGCCCGCGACGTGTCCGATGTGCGCGAGGAGCGCCACATTCATGCCGCACCTTCCAGAACGGGAGTCATCGGCGCCGCGGTCCGCGGGAGGCGAGCCGAGCGGCGAAGCAGCGCGATCGCCGCAACAGGGAGGACCACCTGGGTCCCGATGGCGACGATCGGCGGGAGCGCGTGCGCGAGCACCAGTCCGATCGCGACGTTAACGGCCGCGGTCACGAGGATGAGCCCTTCGACGAAGTAGATGAGCCGCCGTGCCCAGCGCCGATCGGCCCGCAGCCGAACGCGCCCGACGAGGATGACCACCGCCGACGCGCCACTCATCAGCGCGGGCGAAGCGTTCGCGCCGGGAAAGAGCACGGCCCACACGAGGGCTTCGATCGTCGTCGCAACGAGGATCGCTCCTTGAAAGAGCAGGAGAGCTCGCGCGACATCGAGAAGGTCGTCGCTAGGTCGTCGAGTTGTTTCCATGGGGCAATCCTCGAACGCGCGCATGAGGGCTGGATGGCCGGAAGATGAGGCCTTGATGAGCGCTCGGTAGCGCACCCGTCTCAGAGTTGCCGGAGCGCCGGGGTCTTCTTCGCTCGGCCCCTCGTGGGATCGCGATGGACCGTTCGCAGGGGCCGCTCGCTCAGAAGACCCCGACGCTCCTTAGACCGCTGCGCTTAGAGCGCCGGAAGCTCAATCGTCACTGTCGTGCCGCCGCCATCAATGTTTGCAGCTCGGATCGTGCCGCCGTGCGATTTGACGATCGCCTGAGCGATCGACAGCCCGAGGCCCGTGCCCTCTCCGCTTCGCGCGGGATCGGCGCGATAGAAGCGCTCGAAGATCCGCTCCTCGCTGCCCTGGGGCAGCCCGGTCCCGGCGTCGCTGACCTCGAGCTGGATACGACCATCGCGTCGGCCGATGGTGATCGCGACCGGCGGCTTGCCGTGCCGAAACGCGTTGTCGAGGAGGGATCTGACGACCCGACCCAGGGCCTCGGCATCGCCCGAGACGAGGGCCGATCCATCCGCCGTGACGCGAACCGTCTCTGTCTCGTCGCGGACACGCCCGGGTGGCCGAACGCGCCGCGCCTCCTCTGCCGCGACCGCTCGAAGGTCCACGGGTCGACGTTCGATGGCGATGCCGGCGTCGGCGCGCGCGAGGACGAGAAGGCCCTCGACGAGCTTACTCATGCGCTCCGCTTCGCTCACGATGTCGCCGATCGCGGCGCTTCGATCGTCCACCGTCGCATCGGGTCGCTCGCGCAGGAACTCCGCGTTCGTGCGAATGGTCGAGAGCGGCGTCCGGAGCTCATGCGATGCGTCAGCGACGAATCGCTGCTGAGCGGCGAGCGCCGCGCCAAGGTCGGCCTGCGACGACTGCAGCCGCTCGATCATCGCGTTGAAGCTCGTCGTGAGCCGGCCGACCTCGTCGCGGTTCTTGCTGAGCGCGAGACGCCGCGAGAGATCTCCGGTCGCGCCGATCGCTTCGGTCGTCTGCGCGAGAGTCACGAGCGGCCGGACGGCGCGTCCCGCGACGAGCCATGACACGATCGCGACGACGATGAGCGTCACGATCGCGGCGATCACCAGAAATGTCCGTAGCCCGGTGATCTGATTTGCCGGAAACGCGGTCGATTGGCCCGCGACGACGATCCCGCTGTCCGACGCGCTCGTCCATTTGCGCGCCACCACGCGCAGACCGGCATCCGCGCCACCGCCGGCCGCGCCGGCGGCCGAGATGGTCGCTACCGAGCGACCCCGCTCGTTCGCCTCGACGATCACGGCGGCCGGAATACGCGGCGGCACGCCACCGAGCAGCCCCGACGTGTACCGAACCGATCCGTCGGGCGTCAGCAGGAGGATGAACGGATCGGTGCTGATGGCCAGATCGGTCACCAGAAGCGACCGCGCCGCGTTCGGTGTGGCGTCGCCGCGCTGCAGCGCGGTCGCGGCCGCATCGGCCATCGCGGTCAGGTTGCGGTCCTGATCTTCGCGGACGCCGTTCGCCCCGAGGCCGGACAGCAGGAGGATGAACACCAACATTCCGGCTGCCGCGACGCTGGTCCCGTAGAGTGCGAGCTGTCGTCGGAGTGGCATCTATCGCTCCCGCAGGACGTAGCCGACGCCGCGCACCGTGTGCAGCAGTCGCGGACGGTCGTCGGACTCGATCCGAGCGCGGAGCCCGGCAACGGTAACGTCGACGACGTTCGAGACGGCGTCGCTGTCGATCCCCCACACGGCGACGAGCAGCCGATCGCGATCGAGCACCTGATCCTGATGCCTGAGGAAATGCTCGAGGACATCGAATTGGAGCGCGGTCAGCTCGATCGCGCGATCCCCGCGCCGGACCTCGTGTCGCGATACGTCCATGACGAGGTCCGCGCACTGCAGGATCCCGCGGCCGCCTGGCTCCCGCCGCCGCAGGAGCGCGCGCACGCGCGCCAGGAGCTCGTCGTACGCGAATGGCTTCACGAGGTAGTCGTCCGCTCCAGCGTCAAGCCCGGCGACGCGATCGGAGACGGCGTCGCGCGCGGTCAGCATCAGGATCGGGAGGTCCGATCCATCCCGTAATCGTCGGCAGACTTCTACGCCGTCCATCCCCGGCAGCATGACGTCGAGCACGACCAGGTCCGGCGGGCGATCGCGCGCGGCGACCAGCGCGCCCGGACCATCGCCGGCGATGTCGACGGTATGGCCCTCATAGATAAGCGCTCGGCGGAGCGACGCTGCGAGACGATCGTCGTCGTCGACCACGAGGATCCGCCGTTGCGAGCTCACGGGCGGATGATGGCAGCCGTCCCTGCCAGAATCGAGGGTGGAGGTGCGGGTTGATCCATCAGCTCCGCGTGTACGAGATCTTCGAACGTAACAAGGCCGCTTTCCACGCTCGTTTCCGCGACCAGGCGATGCGCATCATGCGGACGTACGGCTTCGAGTTCGTCGCCATGTGGGAATCCAAGACCGCCCGGCGCTTGGAGTTCGTCTACCTGCTGAGCTGGCCGGATGTGGCGACGATGGAAACAGCCTGGCGCCAGTTCAGGGCCGACGAGGAGTGGAAAGAGATCAAGCGCGTGACCAACGCCGAGCACGGTGACCTGGTCGGCGAGATCGAAGATCGCGTGCTCGTCGCCGCCCCCTACGCGCCGAAGGTCCCCATCGCATAGGCAAGCTCTATCTCGTAGCGACGCCGATCGGCAATCTCGAGGACGTCTCGCTGCGCGCGCTGCGGATCCTGCAGGAGGTCCACATGGTCGCGTGCGAGGACACGCGACATACGCAGATCCTTCTGCGCAAGCATGAGATCCGCGCGAAGCATCTGACGAGCTATACAGAATTCAATCACCGTCGCAAGGTTGCCGAGCTGGTGGGTCAGATGGACCGCGGATGGGATGTGGCGCTCGTGACCGATGCCGGCACGCCCGGTCTGTCCGATCCCGGCGAGCAGCTCGTCGTCGCCGCGATCGCGGCAGGTCACGAGGTGGTGCCGATCCCGGGCCCGGCCGCGGCGATCGCGGCGCTCGTGGCGTCGGGGTTGCCAACACGCGAGTTCACGTTCGTCGGTTTTCTTGAGAAGAAGAGCGGCGCACGGCGGCGCGAGCTCACCGAGCTCCTCGCGGCGGGCCGCACGGTCGTTCTGTACGAGAGCCCGTTTCGCGTCGGCGACCTGCTGGCAGACCTCGCCGCGGTCGCACCTGATGCGCTAGTCGCGGTGGCCCGCGAGATGACGAAGCTGCACGAGGAGATCGTCCGCGGGTCGGCGTCGGAACTGGCGGCGCACTATGCTTCCGACCGCCCAAAAGGCGAGATCACGGTGGTCGTGGCGCCGGCCAAAGACGCGGGGGAGCATGTGCGTGAGGAGCGGGAGCCAGGATCAGAGCGTTGACGTCCTCGTAGAGATCCCAAAAGGCTCGCGCGCCAAATACGAGATGGACCAGAAGACCGGCCGAATCCGCCTCGACCGCGTCCTCTTCTCTTCGGTGCACTACCCCGCCGACTACGGCTTCGTCATGGACACGATCGGCGGAGACGGCGATCCGCTCGATGCCCTCATCGTGGTCGAGGAGCCGACGTTCCCAGGTTGCGTGGTGCCCTCTCGGCCGATCGGCACGCTCCTTATGCGCGACGAGCACGGCGACGACGAGAAAATCCTCGCCGTACCCGTCGGCGATCCGCGGTTCGACGAGGTCCAGGCCCTCGGCGATCTGGGGAAGCACTGGCTGCGCGAGATCGAGACGTTCTTCGCCACCTACAAGGAGCTCGAGAGCAACAAGTCGTCCGAAGTGAAAGGCTGGCACGATGCCGATGTGGCGTGGAAGCTGATCGGCGACGCACGCGGCCGCGCACGGAGGACGTCGTGAACCGCGAGTACCGGAAATGGTGGAGCCCCGCGCTCGGACGTGACATGGAGCTGCTCGTCTTCGGCGACCGCGGCGCGCCCGTGCTCGTGTTTCCGACCTCGATGGGCCGGTTCTACCAATGGGAGGACTTCGGCATCGTGGCGCACATGGCGCCGCGGATCGAAGCCGGTTGGGTCCAGCTCTGGTGTGTCGACTCGATCGATGGCGAGTCCTTCTACAACAAAACGGCGGCGCCGCAGGACCGCGCGCGCCGGCATCTCGCGTACGAGCGATATCTCGTCGACGAGGTCCTGCCCGCGATCCGCTTCACGAACGCGGTCGATCAGCTCATCGTTGCCGGAGCCTCGTTCGGCGCGTTTCACGCGCTCTCGTTCGTGACACGGCGCCCGGGCATCGCGCGAAAGGCCGTCGGCATGTCCGGCGCGTACGACACCGCACGTTGGCTGGACGGCGATCGGAGTGGAGAGGCGTACTTCGTGAATCCACTCGCGTTCCTCGCGAATCTGAACGACGATCGCTATCTCGCGCCCCTCCGGGCGACGGAGATCATCATCGCAACCGGCCGCGACGATGCGAACGTCGACGAATCGAAGCGCCTCGCGGCCGTGCTGCAGGAGAAGGGCGTGCCGGCCGAACTCGATATCTGGGACGGCTGGGCGCACGATTGGCCGTACTGGAAGGACATGGTGGACAGGTACATATGAGCGACGAAAAAGTTGTCGGCCTTCTCATCGGCCGCGAGAACACGTTCCCCGGCCCGTTCATCGAAACGGTCAATCGCAAGGGCGCCGCCAAGGGCGTGCGCGCCGAGATGGCCGTCCTGGGCGGCGCGCGCGAGATCGAGCTTCAGCGGTACGCGGTGATCGTCGATCGGATCAGCCACGAGGTCCCGTATTACCGGGCTCACCTGAAAAGCGCGGTCCTCCAGGGGACGGTGGTCGTGAACGACCCGTTCTGGTGGGAAGCCGACGAGAAGTTCTTCGAGTGCACGCTCGCGCGCATGCTCGGCGTATCGGTGCCGAAGACCGTGGCCCTGCCGAACAAGGCGTACATCCCGGACATCTCCGACCAGTCGCTGCGCAACCTGCAGTACCCGCTCGATTGGGACTCGCTCATCGCGTACACGGGACTGCCCGCCATCCTCAAGCCGAACACCGGCGGCGGATGGAAGGACGTCTATCGCGTCGACACGAAAGAGGAGCTCATCTGGGCCTACGACCAGTCTGGCGGGCTCTCGCCGGGGTACCGGCCGAAGACGATGATCCTTCAGGAGTTCATCAAGTGGGAGGACTACATCCGCTGCATCGCGATCGGCCGCAAGGATGTTCTTCCGATCCGATACGACCCGACCGCGCCATTCCACGAGCGGTACGTCATCAGCCGTCCGGTCGAGGGTGATCTGCGCACCCGCGCCATCCTCAACGCGATCCGCCTCACCGACGCGCTCGGCTATGACATGGACACTGTCGAGTTCGCGATTCGCGACGGTGAGCTCTACGCGATCGATTGGCTCAATCCCGCTCCGGACTTCGACAGTTTCTCGATCAAAGAGGACAACTTCGCGTGGGTCCTCGAGAAGATGAGCGATCTCGTCATCGCATACGCCACGGGGCAGGCGGAGCCGCCGTGGAAGGGGGAGCATCGGTGGTGGCGGCACGTGCGCTAGCGCGACGGCGGCCGGCCTCGACGGCGCGCGACCCCGTGGTCGCGTACCACGAGCTCCTGGAGGATCCGGAGCTCGCTGAGGCGAGCGCGTCCGTGCTCACCGAAGGCCAGCGGAAACGCAGGCTCGTCTTCGGCGATCGGCCCCTCTGCGTCTCGCTGCGGCCCAATCTCGTCAGCGACTGGCAGTACGCGGCCGTGAACGAAGCGTCGCAGACGATCTACGCGGCTCTCGGGCGGCTCGAGCGGGCGCTGCTCGCCGACGAGGACCTGCGACGCGAGCTCGACCTCGACCCGCAGGAAGAGGCGCTCGCGGTGCGCGATCCCGGCTTCCGCGCGGCATCTCCCTCGGCGCGCCTCGATGGCTTCATCGGAGAGGACGGCGTGATTCGGTTCGTCGAATACAACGCGGAATCGCCGGCGGGCATGGCATACAACGACGAGCTCGCGCAGGTCTTCGCATCGCTGCCGGTGATGAAGCTGTTCCGCAAGAAGTTTTCGTGCAGCGTCGTCCCGACGCGCGGGCGCCAGCTCACGGCGATGCTGCGCGCCCATCGGTCGCGGTCGGAGCGCTCGCCCTCGATCGCGATCGTCGACTGGCGCGGTCTGCCGACCCTCACCGAGTTCGAGATGTTTCAGCGGTACTTCGAGTCGCGCGGCGTGCCGACCGTGATCTGCGCGCCGGACGATCTGACCTATTCGCGCGGCACGCTTCGCGCGCGCGGAAAGCCGATCAACCTCGTATATCGGCGCGTGCTGACGAGCGAGCTCCTCGCGAAGGACGACGTCTCGCGGCCTCTCGTTCGCGCGTATCTCGAGGGCGCGGTGACCGTCGTGAACAGCTTCCGCGCCAAGCTCCTCCACAAGAAGATGAGCCTCGCGCTCCTTTCAGACGACCGCTACGCCGCGCTCTACACGCCGCCCCAGCGCGCGGCGATCGCGAAGCACATCCCGTGGACGCGGAAGATCCGCGAGGGCCACACGACGTACGGCGGAAAGGTCATCGACCTTGGCGACTTCGTCATCGCGCACCGCGACCGGCTGGTGTTGAAGCCCAACGACGAGTACGGCGGCAAGGGCGTGGTGCTCGGCTGGACGATCGATCAGCACGAGTGGGAGCAATCCTTTCTCGCGGCGCTCGCGAGCTCGTATGTGGTGCAGGAGCGCGTCGACGTGCCGCGCCACCCGTTCCCGGTCGTCCTCGGCGGCGTCCATTTCCTCGATCTTTCGATCGACCACAACCCGTATCTCTTCTGGGGCACGGTCTCGGGCTGCCTCGCGCGCGTGTCGTCGAGCGCCCTGCTCAACGTGACCGCGGGCGCCGGCAGCGTCGTGCCAACCTACGTCATCGCGGGTGGCCGGCGATGAGACAGACGAACGTCCCGCGTCTCACCATCGGGATCGAGGAAGAGTTCCAGATCGTCGACGGCGAGGGGCAGCTGAAGAGCCACAGCGAGACGCTTCTCGCGGCCGCGGCTCCGCGACTCGGCGATCAAATCAAGGCCGAGATGATGCAGTCGGTCATCGAGGCGGGCACGAAGATCTGCGCCGACATCAGCGAGGCGCGCGCCGAGATCACGACCCTTCGCGGGACGCTCGCCGCGCTGCTCGCGCCGGCCGGCCTGCGCATCGCGTCGGCCGGAACGCACCCGTTCTCGCACTGGCAGGACCAGCAGGTCACCGAGGCGGAGCGCTACAAGATCCTCGAGGACGAGCTGCAGGACGTCATCCGCGAGCTGCTGATCTTCGGACTGCACGTGCACGTTGGCATTCCGGATCGCGAGGGCCGCGTCGAGGTGATGAACGAGGCGCGGTATTTCCTTCCGCATCTCCTCGCGATCTCGACGTCGTCGCCGTTCTGGCTCGCGCGCAACACCGGCTTGAAGTCGTACCGCCAGGTCATCTGGGGCCGCTTCCCGCGCACTGGGATCCCGCCGCAATTCTCGAGCTACGACGAGTACGAGAACTTCGTCGAGCTTCTCGTGAAGACGAAGTCGATCGACAACGGACGCAAGATCTGGTGGGACCTGCGGCCGCACGCGTTCTTCCCCACGATCGAGTTCCGCGTGTGCGATGCGGCCACGCGCGTCGAGGAGACCCTGTGCATCGCGGCGCTCATCCAGGCCATCTCCGCGAAGCTTCTCGTCCTTCGCGAGAAGAACCTGGGCTTCCGCCGCTACCTGCCGAGCCTCATCCAGGAGAACAAGTGGCGCGCCATGCGCGGCGGTATGGACGCCAAGCTGATCGACTTCGGCAAGCAGACCGAGGTGCCCATGAGGGAGCTCGCCGTCGAGCTGCTCGAGTTCATCGACGACGTGGTGGACGCGCTAGGCTCGCGCAAAGAAGTGGAGTACCTCGAGACGATCGTCCGCGAAGGGACGAGCGCGGACCGCCAGATCCGTGTGTGGAAGGAAACGGGCCACCTCCATGCGGTCGTCGACAGCGTCGCCGCGGAGACGATCGCCGGCGTGCCGGTCGTCGCGCTGTAATGCTGACCGTCACGCAGGCCGTCGAGGCGCTGGTCCGCACGACCGTCGATCTGCCCGACTCCGAAATGGACCGGACGTGGGTGTGGCGGGAGTACGACGAGGAAGGACTGCGGTTCGCCCTTCTCATGGCGCAGCACGAGGTGCGCGACCTCGCGGTTCGGCTCGCCGCGATGCGACCGGCGCCACCAACGCAGGCGCAACGCATCCTCGGCCAGTACCACCATGCCTATCGCGATCTGACCGGCGCGCTGGCCGGCGTCCACGACGACGACCTTGACCGCGTCCCGAAAGAGCGGGAGTGGCCGCTACGCGAGGTGATCGCGCACATGCTCGGCGCCGAGTACGGCTTTCTCGGCACCGTTCAATACGCGCGCGACCCGGGCCGGCCGGCGGATGAGGATGAGGCCGGCGACCGCTGGCCCTCGTGGCGCAAGGAGCACGGATACGCCGCGCCCGACTCGCTTCCGGGCGGCATCTCGGACGTACGCAACGCGATCTTCGAGATCCACCGCCGCGTGCTTCGCGAGCTCGGCGATCTACGCGACGAGGATCTTGAGAAGCTCGCCGGGTTCTGGGACGGCCTCAAGCCGATCCGCTTCCGCCTGCACCGGTTCGAGGCGCACATGATCCAGCACACGGTCCAGGTGGATAAGACGCTCGAGTGGCTCGGCCGCGCGCCGACGGAGGCGAGGCGCCTGGTGCGCGTCCTGTACCGCGACCTCGCCGCGGTCGAGATGCTTTCGTCTGACGGATTCGGACAGCGCGAGCGCGACGAGGTGGCGAAGACGATCGGCGAACGCGCTGCGGAGATCGCCGCGACCTAAGGCGCGCTGGCGATGTCCTTCGCGACCGCGGTGACGACGTCGCCGGCCTTCTGGAGACGGCTCTCAAGGACCACCGAAGGCTTGTCCGCGTACACATGCAGGATGAAATCGGCGGCGCCGATGAACACGGCCGGAACCCGGCGGCGCGCGAAGCTCTGCTGATCGCTCCCGCCGGACCCGGTCGCATCGCTTGCGACGCCCAGCTTCGTCGCGGCGTCGCGAACTCGGCGCTGCAGATCCGGCGCTTCGTTCGACACGAGCAGCGTGTCGCTGCAGCAGCCGATCACGTCGAGGTTCAACACCGCCACGAGGCTTTCGACCCGGCCGGGGGCGACCGCCATCTGCGCGATGTATGCCTCCGAGCCGTAGTAGCCCTCTTCCTCGCCGGCGAACGCGACGAAGACCACGGAATGGCTGAGCGATGCGCGCGATCCGGCGAGCGCCCGCGCGACCTCGATCGTCACTGCAGGCCCAGACGCGTTGTCGTTGGCGGCCTGGAAGATCGCGCCGTCGGGGTCGGTGCCGACGCCGTCCAGGTGCCCGCCGACGAGGACCGCGCGCTGCGCGTTGTTCGGATCGGGTGAGCGCAACAGCCCGACGACGTTGATCGCGTCGACGTCGTGCACCGGCCCGAGCGACACGGTCATACGCACGGTTGTCGGCACGTCGAATCCCGACGCGGGCGCGCTCGTATTGGATCGGCGCGCGCGCACGAGATCCTGCGCGGTCGCCACCGTCCTTCCGCTCGGCCCGAGCAGCTGATCCGCGACCTCCTGGCTGATCACGAACGTCGGGACGGTCTCGCTCTGCAGGCGCGGGATGTACGAGTACCGAAGCGTCGCGCCGCCGACGATGAGCACGCCGATCGCACCCTCCTGGTACGCGTTTTCGACGGAGCTGCCGCCGTTCGGCGCCGAGGGCCCGGTCACGAGCGCGATCTTCCCGCGCACGTTCGCGCCGGCGAAGTCATCCAATCCACCGCCGCGCGCGGCGCCTCCGACCGCCGCGATCTCGGCCTCCACTTTGCCCGAGCCCGATCGACCGCCGACGCTTTCCGTGAAGTCGACGCGCGGCCGGTAGGTCCTCCCGCCGGGACCCGTGAGCGTCGACATCTCGGTCAGATCGACGATGGGCATCGTGAAGTGCTGGAAGAACGTGCCGTTGTCGCCGAGGGGCTCGAGCCCTATGTCACGGAAGCGGTCGGCGACGTATGTGGCCGCGTCGCGGTACCCGGCGGAACCGGAGTAGCGCCCGCCTCGCGCCGGGTCGGCGAGATAGTCGACGTGCGCCTTCGCCTTCGCCGCGTCGAACGCGGTCGCGGGCGCGACGAGGACCGCGGATGAGGACGCGGTCGGCGAGGTCGCGGCTGGACCGGCCGAGGAGCAAGCACCGAGCGCTAGTGAGGCGGTGACCGCGAACGCCCAGAGGCGTCTCACTTCCCGCCGCGCTCCTCCATACGCCGGAGCTCCTCGGCGATCACGACGTCGGGGTCGAGCTTCTTGAACAGGGGCTCCGGCGTGCGGAGCTTCTGCCCGACGGGCAGCGTCGGCGGCTTCCACGAGCCGGCCCACTTCGTGTAGTCACCGGTGAGCACGTCATGCGAGGAGCCGTCGGATTCACGGACCGTGCGGCGCTCTGGGGCGCCCGCGATCTGGCTGTCGTAGCCCAGGTACTCGTGAAGCTTCTGGCTGGAGAACGGCAGGAAGGGCGCGAACATCACCTTGAGCGCGTCGACGCTCCGGAGCGCTACATAAAGGACGGTCCCCGCCCTCTCGCGATCTGTCGTGATCAGCTTCCACGGCTCCGTCTCGGTCAGGTACTGATTGACGAGCGCCGAGAGGTGAAGCAATTCCTGCAGCGCCGCGCGAAAACGCGCGCCCTCGAGATGGTCGCCGACCTTCTCGAATCCGGACTCGACCGTCTCGATCAACGTCTTGTCGGCGGCCGTGAGCTCGCCAGGACGTGGCACCTCGCCGAACCGACGATGTGCGTTGACGAGCGTTCGATGCGCGAGGTTTCCCCATGTCGCGACGAGCTCGTCGTTGTTGCGGCGGACGAAGTCGGCCCACGTGAAGTCGGTGTCCTGCGTCTCGGGCCCGGCGAGCATCAGATAGAACCGGAGCGCGTCGGGGTCGTAACGCGAGAGGAAATCGTTCACGTAGATGGACACGCCGCGGCTCGTCGAGAACTTGCGGCCCTCCATCGTCAGGAACTCGCTCGACACGACGTTGTACGGAAGCTGAAGGGGCTCGCCCTTGCCGCCCGCGATGGTGCCGCCGTTCCCGTACCCGAGCAAGATCGCTGGCCAGATCGTCGTATGAAAGACGATGTTGTCCTTGCCCATGAAATAAAAGTGCCGCGACTTCGGGTCCTGCCACCAGTCGCGCCAGGCGTCGGGCCGTCCGACCATGCCCGCCCACTCGACCGCGGCCGAGAAATAACCGATCACCGCGTCGAACCACACGTACATCCGTTTGTCGGGCCGCTCCTGCCAGCCGGGGAGCGGGATCGGCACGCCCCAGTCGATGTCGCGAGTGATCGCGCGCGGCTTGAGGTCCGCGATGTAGTTGAGCGAGAAGTTCCGCACGTTCGGTCGCCAGTGGTCCTGCTTGGAGATCCACTTCGTGAGCGGCTCGGTGAACGCCGGCAGGTCGAGATAGAAGTGCTCGGTCTGTTTGAAGATCGGCTTCGACCCGTCGATGCGTGAGCGCGGATCGATGAGCTGGTCGGGATCGAGCTGGTTGCCGCAGTTGTCGCACTGATCGCCGCGCGCGCTCGGATATCCGCAGATCGGGCACGTGCCCTCGATGTAGCGGTCGGGAAGCGTGCGTCCCGTGGCCTCCTGGAACGCGCCCATCGCGGTCTTCTTGATGAGGTAGCCCTTGTCGAAGAGCGTCTTGAAGACGTCCTGGACGACGACCCGATGGTTGTCCGTGGTCGTCCGAGTGAAGAGGTCGTACGACAACCCGAGCGACCGCAGATCCTCGCTGATGATGCGGCTGTACTTATCGACGGCTTCCTTCGCGGTCAGGCCCTCGGCGTCGGCCTGGATCAGATTCGGTGTCCCGTGCTCATCGGTTCCGCTCACCATGAGCACGTCGTTGCCCACCAGGCGGTGGTAGCGAGCGAAGACGTCCGACGGCACGCCGAAGCCGGCGACATGCCCGAGATGCCGCGGGCCGTTCGTGTACGGCCACGCCACCGCGACAAAAATGCGCTCCGCCATCAGTGAACGTTACCCTCCCGCCGTGATCGACGCGCACGCACATCTCACCGATCGCCGGTTCGCGGCCGATGTGGCGGAGGTGCTCGAACGCGCGCGGAAGGCGGGCATCGAACGCGTCCTCACGGCGGGAGAGGACGTCGCGTCGAGCGAGGAGGCTCTCACGCTCGCGGCACATCACGGCGATCTTCGTGTCGCGGTCGGTGTTCACCCGCATCGCGCCGACTCGTGGGGACCGGACGCGCTTGATCGACTCATGGAGCTCGCGCGCGATCCGCGCGTCGTCGCGATCGGCGAGATCGGTATGGATTTCTCGGGACGCAGCGCGTCACCCGACGCGCAGGAGGCCGCCTTCCGCGCTCAGCTCGGGCTCGCGGCGCTTCTCGATCTTCCGGTCGTCATTCACGTGCGCGATGCCGGCGATCGCGTGCGGGCGATCCTCGGCGAGGGTGTCCAGGTTCGCGGCATGATCCATTGCTACAGCGAGGGTCCGCAGGAGCTTCCGCGGTGGCTCGAGCTCGGCCTCCACGTCTCGTTCGCCGGAACGCTCACGTATCCCGGCAGCGACCGGCTCCGCGCCGCCGCGGCGCTGGTCCCGGCGGATCGGCTCCTCGCCGAAACCGACGCTCCCTACCTGGCGCCCCAGAACGCCCGGGGCCGCCGGAATGAACCCCTGTACGTGGCGGCGACCCACGCAGCCTTGGCCCGCGAGCGCGGCGCCGAGATCGGCGACCTGGCCGCAGAGATCGCCCAGAACGCCAGAAAGCTCTTTGGGGACCGCTGGGGAACCTAGCCAGCCTGCCTGACGTCTACGCACACAAGACCGCCGAAAGCTGGTGAAACGATGCGTAAGTTCGCCCTTCTCATCGCGGCCCCGCTGCTCCTTGTGGCCTGCTCGCAGACGGCAAGCGGCCCCTCCGCCACCGTCGGTGGCAAGACCGAGGTCGGCGCTCCGGCCCCGGCTGCGGATGCCGCTTCCGGCTACAGCGGGATCGCGGCGACCGCTCCCGATGCGGGCGTCCCCACGGTCGTCGTCAGCGGCGACCGCAACCTGATCCTCACCGCGAAGATAGACATGCGCTCCAAGGACCCGTGGGCCACGAGCGACCGCGCGCAGGCGATCGCGAGCGGCCTCGGCGGCGATGTCCTGAACCTGTCGCAGAGCGGCACGGCCGACTCGCGCAGCGCGAGCCTCACCATCCGCGTGCCGTCGAGCCGGTTCGGCGATGCGCTCCAGCAGCTCAAGAGCCTCGAGGGTGAGGTCCAGACCTCGGGCGTGAGCGCGCAGGACGTGACCGATCAGTTCGTGGATCTGCAGGCGAGGCTCACCGCGAAGCAGGCGGAAGAGCAGCGCTACATCGCGATCCTGAACCGCGCGAACACCATCGACGAGATCCTCAAGGTCGATGCGTCACTCGGTAGCGTTCGCACACAGATCGAGCAGCTCACCGCTCAGATCAACGGCATCAAGCAGCGTACCGACTTCTCGACGATCTCGATGTCCATCTCGACGATCTCTGCCTTGCCCGGCGACACGACCAGCAAGGTCTGGGACCCCGCCAAGACCGTCGGCCGCGCGCTCGCTGCGCTCGGCGCGATGCTCCAGGTGTTCGCCGATGCGGTGATCTGGCTGATCGTCTTCGGTTGGCTCCCGCTCCTCGCCTTCGTCGCGGTGATCTTCGCCGCCCGGACTCGCCGGCCAGCGTCTCCTACCGCACCGACCGCCTGACCAAGCTCCCTCCCCGTGAAGAGCCCGCCCTCCTGGGGCGGGCTCTTCGTTTGCGTTCGGTGCGTGCAGTCCTAACCTGCGACCGTGCGGCCGCCCGCTGACGCGATCGGGACGCTTTCGCTGATCGTCGGTGCTATCGCGCTCCTCATCTTCATCGGCGTCGAAGCCGCGCTCGTGTATGCGATCTGGCGCTATCGCGCGTCGCGCGCCGTGGGAGAGCCGGCAACGTTCGAGCGCAACCAGCGACTGGAGATCGCGTGGACCGCGGCGCCGGCTCTGATCCTCGCGGTGATCTTCGTCCTGACCCTCGGCACGATGGCGGAGATCAACGGCGCCGGCGTTGCGCCCGCGATGCGGATCGCGGCCACGGGACATCAGTGGTGGTGGGAGTTCAGCTACGGCGGGACGAAGACCGCGAACGAGTTGCATATCCCCGTCAGCACACCGATCGATCTCGACCTCAGCTCGGTCGACGTCATCCACAGCTTCTGGGTACCCGAGCTCGGTCCGAAGATGGACATGCTGCCCGGCACGACCAACCATCTCCGGCTCTTCGCGCGGCGCGCCGGTTCATTCGACGGACAGTGCGCCGAGTTCTGCGGCGTCGAGCACGCCTGGATGCGCATTCGCGTGATCGTGGAGTCGCAAGCCGAGTTCGATGCTTGGCTTGGCGCGCAGCGGCTGCCCGTCGCCGTTAAAGGTACCGACGGCGAGCGTGTTTTCCTCTCGAATATCTGCGTGAACTGCCACACCATCGCGGGCACCGCCGCGGCGGGCACGGCGGGGCCAGATCTCACGCACGTCGCGTCTCGCGCGACGATCGGCGCGGGCGTGCTTCCGAACGACGTCGGGCACATGCGCGCCTGGCTCCTGGACCCGCAGCGCTACAAACCGGGCTCGCTCATGCCGCGCGTCCCGCTCTCCGACGCGGATCTCGACGCCCTCGCCGCATACCTCGGTGCCCTGAAATGACGGCGATCCCGCTCTGGGTCCGGCGGCCGGCCGCCGAACGCGTCGGGTGGTTGCGCACCGTCGATCACAAGGAGATCGGCGTCCTCTACATCGGCATGGGCGTCGCGTTCTTCGCGATCGGCGGGCTCGAGGCGTTGCTCCTGCGGGCGCAGCTCGCGACGCCCGAGGCGAGCCTCGTGGACCCGGAGACGTTCAATCAGGCGTTCACCGTGCACGGGGTCACGATGATCCTGCTCGCCGTCGTTCCGCTGCTCGTCGGATTCGCCAACTACATGGTCCCGCTGATGATCGGCGCGCCGGACGTCGCGTTCCCGCGGCTCAACGCGCTCTCGTTCTGGCTGTCGCTCGTCGGCGGCCTCGTCCTGTATTTCAGCTTCCTCGCCGGCGGTGCGCCCGACACCGGGTGGTTCTCGTACGCGCCGCTCTCGGAGCGCGCGTTCGCGCCGGGTACCGGCGTCGACTACTACATCCTCGGTCTCGCGGTGAACGGGGCTGGCACGATCATCGGCGCGATCAACCTCACCGTGACGATCCTGTTGATGCGCTGCCCGGGCATGGCGATCTCACGCGTGCCGCTCTTCGTGTGGATGACGCTCGTCACCAGCATCCTCATCCTCGGCGCCTATCCAGCGCTCACCGCGGCGCTCGTGATGCTCTTCGTCGACAGACAGCTCGGCGGCCACTTCTTCGATCCGAGCGGCGGAGGACAAGCCGTGCTGTGGCAGCACCTCTTCTGGTTCTTCGGCCATCCCGAGGTCTACATCATGGTGCTGCCCGCGATGGGGATGATCTCGGAGGTCATCCCGGTCTTCAGCCGGAAGCCGATCTTCGGCTACGGGTTCGTCGCCGGGTCGAGCGTGGCCATCGCGTTCCTGTCGTTCGGCGTGTGGGCGCATCACATGTTCGCGGTCGGACTCGGCGACACCGAGAACGCGATCTTCTCCGCGACGAGCATGCTCATCGCGATCCCGACCGGCGTGAAGATCTTCAACTGGATCGCGACCATGATCGGCGGCCGTCTTCGCATGACCACCGCGATGCTCTTCGCCGTGGGCTTCATCGCGATGTTCGTGATCGGCGGCCTATCCGGGGTCGCGCTCGCGGTGGTGCCGATCGACCTCGCGGTCACCGACAGCTACTTCGTCGTGGCCCACCTTCATTACGTCCTGTTCGGCGGAACCATGCTCGGGATCTTCGCGGGCGCGTATTACTGGTTCCCGAAGATGACCGGCCGTCTTCTCGGCGAGGCGCTCGGTCGATGGCACTTCTGGTTGACGTTCGCCGGCTTCAATCTCACGTTCCTCCCGCAGCATTGGCTCGGCGCCGTCGGGATGCCGCGGCGCGTGTTCACGTATGCCGCGAGCACGGGTTGGGGTCCGCTCAATCTCATATCCACGATCGGCGCCGCGATCCTCGCGATCGCGATGGTCGTCTTCTTCGTGAATCTCGCGCGAAGCCTGCGCTCCGGCGAGATCGCGGGCGATGACCCGTGGGACGCGTTCACGCTCGAGTGGGCGACGACGTCGCCGCCCCCGCCGGAGAATTTCGCGCGGATCCCCGTAGTTACCGGGCGGCGGCCGCTCTGGGATCGCAAGCACCCCGAAGCGAGGGACCAAAGATGATCGCGGTGCGGCCCGCGTTGAGGAACGATCGAACGCTTTTGGGCGTCACGGTCTTCATCGCGTCGGAGTCGGTGTTCTTTCTCGCGATCGTGCTCGCATATGTCGCGTACCGCGATTCCGGGCTCGCGACGGCGAGGGCGAACCTCGACGTTGGCCGCACCGCGATCTTCTCGATCGCGCTCTTCGCGAGCAGCGGGACCATGGCGCTCGCGGCCCGCGCGCGAAGCGGCGTGTGGCTCGCGGCCACCATGATCCTCGGCGCGATCTTCCTCACAGGGCAGGGCAGCGAATACGCGCGACTTCTGGGCGAGGGCATCGGTCCCGGCAGCGCGCTCTTCGGCACGACGTTCTTCACGCTCACGGGTCTTCACGGGATCCACGTACTCGCCGGTCTCGTGGCGCTCGCGGCGCTCTTCACCGCGAATCTCGGACGGCCACGCGCGGTTCGGGCGGTCGCGTGGGAGGCGGTGGGGTTCTACTGGCACTTCGTCGACGCGGTCTGGGTCGTCGTCTTCACCGTCGTCTACCTGGGGACGCTCCTATGAAAGAGCATGGCCCGGCCCACGGGCCGGCGCCGTCGATCTGGCCCGTCACGCTCGCCACCGGCATCGGTCTCGCCGCGGTCGGCGCGTTGACGAGCCCGCTCGTCATCGCCGCCGGTGTGTTGATCATCGCGGGCGCCCTCGTCGGATGGATCCGCCAGGCGCTCGAGGAGGCGGCCCCGTGAACGAGATCACGCGACGCCGGTTCCTCTCGCGGATCACGGTGGCGCTCACCGCGTTCATCGGCGGGATCGTCGGCCTTCCCATCCTGGGCTACCTGCTGGCTCCACTTTTCCGCGCGCCGACGAATGAACTCGTGCCGGTCGGCGCGATCACGGACTTCCCTCTCGGCGAGACGAAGCTCGTCTCGATCCGCGACCCCAGCCCGCTCGCGTGGGCGGGGCAGACCGCGGACACGGCGCTCTGGGTCCGCCGCCGCGAGGCCGCCGGGCCAGCCATGTTCCAGGTCTTCAACGTGAACTGCACGCACCTCGGATGTCCGGTGAACTGGCAGGCCGGAGCGAAGCTCTTTCTCTGCCCCTGTCACGGCGGCGTGTACTACGGCGACGGCACCGTGGCCGGCGGCCCGCCGCCGCGTCCGCTGTTCGAGCGCGAGTGGGAGGTCAGCGGCGATCGCCTCCTGGTGCGCCAGCAGCCACTTCCGACGGTGAAGCAGGGGTGAGGTGGCTGCGCGCGATCGCGAGCTGGCTCGGAGAGCGCTTCGAGCTCGACGACTCGGTCATGGCGGTCCTGCGCCATCCGGTCCCGCGCGAGCTCGAGCGTCCGATCGGGTGGTGGTACGTCCTCGGCAGCGCGACGCTCGCGATCTTCGTGATGCAGGTCGTGACCGGTGTCGGCCTCGCGATGACGTACGTCCCCGCGCCGAACAGCGCGTACGACTCGCTCCAGTTCATAAGCCACGACGCGACGCTCGGCGCCGTCGTGCGCGGTATGCACTACTTCGGTGCGGGGGCGATGGTCGTCCTCGTTCTCGCGCACATGACGCAGGTGTATCTCTTCGGCGCGTTCAAGTTCCCGCGCGAGGCGAACTGGCTCACGGGCTCGCTCCTACTCCTCGCGACGCTCGCCATGGCCTTCACCGGTCAGCTTCTGCGCTGGGATCAGGACGCGTTCTGGGCGATCGTCGTCGCGGCCGAGCAGGCCGCGCGCGCGCCGATCCTCGGCGAGTGGCTGACGCACCTCATCGTGGCGGGGAACAACGTCGGCGGGGCGACGCTCACGCGCTTCTACGCGACGCACGTGTTCCTCATCCCTGCCGCGATCTTCGGCCTGATCGGCATGCACCTTTATCTCGTGGTGAAGCGCGGCATCTCCGAGCCACCTGTGCCTGGCCTCCCCGTGGATCGGCCCTCGTACCGAGCGCGCTACGCGGAGATGCTCCGTCGCGGCATTCCGTTCTGGCCCGACTCCGCGTGGCGCGACGCCGTCGCCGCCGCTGTCGTCGTCCTCGCGGTCGTGCTCCTTGCCGCGATCGTCGGCGCGCCGAATCTGAGCAAGCCCGCGGACCCCACAAATGTCGTCGCCGACCCGCGGCCCGACTGGTACTTCCTCGGCTACTTCGCGATCCTCGCGCTCATCCCGCCGGCGACTGAAGCGCTCGTGATCGTCGGGCTTCCACTTTTCGCCTTCACGTTCCTGTTCCTCGTGCCGCTGCTCTGGCCCGACGGCGAGCGGCACTGGTCCCGCAGGCCCGCCGCGATCGCGGCGGTCGCACTGCCGTTCATCGCATATGCGTCCCTCACGGTGGCCGGGTTCGAATCGCCGTGGGTGCCCAAGCTCGATGGCGGGACGCTACCCGCGAGCGTGACGCAGGGTCTTGGCGATGCGGAGCACCGCGGCGCCGACCTCTTCGTGTCGAAGTCGTGCTTCGCCTGCCACGCGATCGACGCCGCGGGTGGCCGGCGTGGACCCGACCTGAGTCACGTCGCGTCGCACATGAATCGCGACCAGATCACGGCGCGCATCGCGACCGGTGGCGGCGGGATGCCCGCGTTCGCGGGGAGCCTCACGCCCGCCGAGCTCGACGACCTCACCGCGTTCCTTCAAAGTCGGCGCTGAGCGGCCGCGGCGCAGCCGAAGAGCAAACATGCTGCAATGAGTGCGCATTGGGAGATTCGAAATGAAGAAGAAGATCACCACGTTCCTCACGTTCAAGGACCAAGCCGAAGAAGCCGTGAAGGTGTACACGTCCATCTTCAAGAACTCGCGGATCACGAGCGCGAGTCGTTACGGTGACGCCGGGCCAGGCCCGAAGGGAAGCTTGATGGCGGCGAACTTCGAGCTCGACGGGCAAGAGTTCGTTGCTCTCAACGGCGGTGCGCCTTTCGATTTCTCCCAAGGGTTCTCGCTCCTCATCGACTGT
Source organism: Candidatus Limnocylindria bacterium (assembly GCA_036570125.1). Lineage (GTDB taxonomy): Bacteria > Chloroflexota > Limnocylindria > P2-11E > P2-11E > 3-1-20CM-2-70-9. Next base: position 7,941 of record DATCPK010000161.1, on the reverse strand, counting down.
GAGACCCAGGCGGAGATCGATATGTTTTGGGAGAAGCTCTCCGAGGGTGGCGAGCCGGGCCGCTGCGGTTGGCTCACAGATCGGTTCGGAGTGTCCTGGCAGGTCGTACCGCGTGTCTTGAGCCAGCTCTTGAGCGACCCCGACCCGGCCAGAGCCGGACGGGCCATGAATGCAATGCTGCAGATGAACAAGCTCGATATTGCGCAGCTCGAGCAGGCGGCCAACGGGGGAGCGGTCGAGGCGACATCCCGACGATGACCGGCGTACGTATCCGGCCGATGAACGAGCTCGACATCGAGGGCATCTGCCGCATCGATGAAAAGATCACCGGCCGCTATCGGCCGGAGGTCTGGGAGCAGCGCGCCGCGTACTACATCCGCCGCGACCCGGACTCATCGCAGATCGCGGAGGTCGATGGACGCGTCGTCGGCTTCATGCTTGGCGAGGTGCGCGGCGGCGAATTCGGGCTTGAGGAGCCGACCGGTTGGGTCGAGTTCTTCGGCGTCGACCCCTCGTCGCGCGAGAAGGGCGTCGGCCGCGGCCTGATCGAGGCGCTGCTCGGCCATTTCCGCTCGAAGGGCGCACACGTGGCGCGCACGATGGTCGCTGCGCAGGATAAGGACATCGCCGCGTTCATCACGGCCATGGGCTTCGCGCCCGCGCCACTCACCGCACTGGAGAAACGGCTCTAGATCGCACAGTGACATCCGGCCCGCTCGTCGTACTCATTGCATCGCCGCTCGAGCCTGAGCACGTCGATCGGATCCGTGCCGTCGACGCGCGGATCGAACTGCTTCACGACCCCGAGCTTCTGCCGCGGACGCGCTATGTCGCAGACCACGTCGGCGCTCCGATGACGCGCACGGCGGAGCAGGAAGCACGGTTCCTCGAGATGCTCGGGCGCGCCGAGGTCGTCTTCGACTTTCCAGCCGGGCACATGCGCGATCTTCCCGCCATCGCGCCGCGGCTCCGCTGGTTGCAGGCGACGAGCGCGGGCATCGGCCAGGCCGTGAAACGCTTCGGCCTGGACCGCACCGACATCACCTTCACGACGGCGAGCGGCGTCCACGCGCGGCCGCTCGCGGACTTCTGCTTGATGGCAATGCTCATATTCGCCAAGAACTACCTCTGGATGGAACGCGACAAGAGGGCGAAGCGATCGGAGCGTTACTCGGGCGAGGAGCTGACCGGAAAGACGCTCGCGATCGTCGGCATCGGCCGCGTGGGCCAGGAGGTCGCGCGCCACGGGAAGCGGATGGATATGCACGTGACCGGAATGCGGCGATCGGACGCGCCGGTGCCGGACGTCGACAAGCTTTTTGAGCGCGCGGATCTGCACGCGATGCTGCGGGAGGCGGACTTCCTCGTGCTCGCGGCGCCGCACACGCCCGAGACCGAGGGGATCATCGGCGAGGGCGAGCTCGCCGTGCTGAAGCCGAGCGCGGTCTTCATCAACATCGGCCGCGGCGCGCTGGTCGATGAGGACGCGTTGATCCGCGCGCTTCAGGAAAAGCGCCTGGCCGGCGCTGCTCTCGACGTCCTTCGCGACGAGCCGCCGCCGCAGGACTCGCCGCTCTGGGACATGCCGAACGTGATCCTGAGCCCGCACTCCGCGAGCACGGTCGCGCAGGAGGACGCGCGAATCACCGAGATCTTTTGCGACAACCTGCGCCGCTACCTGAGTGGCCAACCGCTCCGCAACGTCCTGGACAAGGAAAAGCTGTATTGACGAACAACGTAGCCAACTTCGCGACGTCTCTTCCGGCCAGCGACGTGGCCGAACGCATCAGGGCGGTGGTCGCTCGAGACTCGGGCATTGTCCGCTTAGGAGGACGCACCTCGGAGTTGCCTTTCGTTGGAACGGTCGGCGAATACTCATTTGCGTTTCGACGCCCGGGGCGAAACAGCTTCAAACCACTGTTCTTCGGTCACATCCGTGATGCTGACGGCGAGAGTGCAGTCGATATCGAAGCTCGCAACATCCTTAACGCGCGTAGTCCGGTCGTGCTTTTCGTAACAGTCTTTGCGATCGTTCTTGCTGGTGGTAGCGCGCTGACTTCCAGTCGCGGACTCGCATTGATCACGATCGTTCTTGGAACTCTCCTTCTCGGCGCTTTCTACGCTCTGATTGGCTGGTGGCAGCGGGCAGAGATCAGGCGAATTTGCGGATTGATCGAACGCGTCGTAAGGGCCCCGACGGTTGACGGGGCCAGGTCGATCGGGCTAACCCCCCAATGAGGCCTATCCAGAGTTAAGGCTCGTTCGCTCCTGCAACGTGCGACCGATCTGCGGCCGACCTCGTACCCTAGTTATGTGAAAGACGAAGTCCGCACGCTGCCGAAGCAATATCACGACGCGATCGAGCACTGGCAGCGCCACAACTTCCCGGACTTTCCAAAGCTCGCCGAAGAGTGGGACCGCTTCTTTCCAAAGGACGAGCCGTTCTGCCTCTGCGCCAAGATCGCGGAGGACATCCCGAGCCAGATCGAGGTCGGCGACCGCAAGGGCCAGGACAAGGCGCTCGCGCCAAGAGACCTTCCCGAGGAGGCCGCGCAGCACCTCCTGATGCAGATCAAAGCGCAGGCATCGACCGAGTTCGGTTCCATCCAGCAGCATCAGGGCACCCTCGCTCGCGCGCAGGAGTCGCAGGACCACGCGTGGGCTCTGCGCGTCATGGCCGAGGAGCTGCGCCATGGCTATCAGATGGTCCATCTCCTCACGAGCGCCGACTGGTCGCCGGTCACGAACACGAAGGCCGCCGACATGGTCGAGGAGATCCTGTCGATGCAAACGGGGTCACACGTGCTCGCGGCGTTCAACCTCGAGTACGACAGCTTCCTGGACAACGTGGTCTTCGCCGCGTTCATCGATCGGGTGGGGAAGTACCAGCTCACGATGCAGAAGATCTCCGCCTACAAGCCGTACGCGTCGAGCATGCCGCCGATGCTGCGCGAGGAGGCCTTCCACCTCGCGGCCGGCGTCATCCCGCTGCGCCGCTGGGTCGAGGCCGCCGCGCGCGGCGACGGGTACATCACCGTCCAGGACATCCAGAAGGCGACGCAGAAATGGTTCGGGCGCGGGCTCGAGATGTTCGGCGACGAGCGCGGCGGCGAGACGAACGTGAAGTACGGCCTGAAGGACATGGCGAACCGCGAAGCGCAGGACATGTACATCGACGAGTGCCAGCGCATGTACGACGACTTGAACGAGCGGTACGTGCGCGCTCGCCTGCCGAAGCTGTCGCGCGACGAGGCCGAGAAGGCGTTCGCGCGGATCAAGGCCGGCGAGACGGTGGATGGCGTTCGGCCGGAGGACCTGCTGCGTCTTCCCGATCGTCGCTTCTTCCGCAGGCGAGGCGAGTACGCGTATCAGATGGTCGGCACCAAAGGTGAGACCTTCACCGACGTCGAGCAGTACATCGTCCACGTCCTCGCGAACCTTCCGGACGCGTACCGCGCTTCGATCGACGTGAAGCACTGGGCCGATCTGCAACGCAAGGTCAGTCGCGGTGAGATGCCGCTGAAGGAAGCCGTCAACTCGATGCCCCGTCTGGCGCGCATGGGCGGCGGTTGCCCCTGTGCGAAGTCGGTCCGCTGGGTATCGGGTCAGGAAGCCGCCAACTAACGCGTGAAGTTCACGCACACGGCGATGGTCGCGGCGCCCAAAGACAAAGTCTGGGCACGGCTCATGGACATCCCCGCCGCCGCGCGCTGCGTCCCGGGCGTGGCCTCGGTCCGTCCGAATGGCAAGGACCGGTACCAGGGAACTCTCGCGGTGCAGATCGGGCCGGTGCGCCTCGTGCTCGACGGTGACTTCGCGGTCACCGCCCGCGACGAGGCCGCAGGGACCGCGTCGATCCGCGCGGACGCGAAGGACTCGCGCGTCGGCGGCGCGATCCGCGCGACGTTGGATCTCGCCCTTGCGGAGAAGGACGCCGAAACGCAGCTCCGCATCGGAACGGACCTGACCGTGATGGGCCGGCTCGGCGAGTTCGGTCAAGCCTCGATAAAACGCAAGGCCGATCAGCTCATCCAGGACTTCGCGGAATGCCTCGCACGTCAGGTGACGATGCGCTGAGCGCTGCGACCGTCAAGGCGGGCCACGCTCGCTTGGCACGGGAGATGCCTATACGGAGCTTCATGAACGGCGCTGAAGGACTCACTGGAAGCTGCAAGGCGTGCGGCACCACGCTGGAGCGCGCCATCGTGCGCGAGGTCCGGCATTACGAGGAGACGCGTCTTCTCGAAGTGACCTGCGGCGGATGCGAGCGTCAGTTCCTCGCGGTCCAGGTCCAAGCGGTGGCGATCGACGCGCTTCGAATGGAAGACGTTATCGAAGCGGCTGAGCAGCTCGTGTGGGCGCGATACCTCTCGGACCTCTTCGGCCCGAGCGACTTCGATCTTTCGGACGCCGCCTAGCTCAGCGAGACCGCCGTACCGCCGTAGTTGGTCGGGCTGGGATTCGGCCCGTTCCCGCCGCCGCAGGCGACGCACAGGCTCGCGAGCAACACAGTCATGAGAACGACTCGGACGATCTTCCCGTTGGATCGCAACATCTGGATACGCACATTACGCCGCGCTATGTAGACCGCGCGCGGCGATCCGATCGCGATGCGATGGCGCGCCCGAGTGCTCCCTCGAGATACACCGGCTCGACGCCGCTCGCCCAGTACGCCAGCGCTTCGCGACTCGGCTGCGTCGTCTCGACCTGACTCCGGCGGACCATCCCACGCCCTCCGACGGGCGTGAACTCGAGCCAGCCTTCCCATACCGTCCGACCCTTGCCCTGTCGGCCCATGGCCCGCGCCGCATACAGGTGGCCGTCGGCGTCAGCGATCTCGTTCGTGAATTCGTGGATGAGCTCGTCCATCGTCATTGGATAGTCGCGGATGGCGTGCCAGTTACGGGGCCGTTACCGGAAGGTCCCTTTTCTGTCGAATCGGAGGTCTACCCTTGAGTGAGCAACGCGGGGAGGAAGACATGGCAGGAAACATCGTCCACTTCGAGATCAACGCCAAGGATGCCAATCGAGCGAAGCGTTTCTACAGTTCACTCTTCGGATGGAAGTACAAGGACTCGGACATCCCGGGCATCGAGTATTACCTGATCGACGGAACCACTCCGGCCGGCGCGATCAACCCGATGCAGCAGGAGCCGGGCCCGGTCGTGTACTTCGACATCGACAACATCGACAAGTCGATCGCGACCGTCCGGGACCAGGGCGGCAAGGCCGATGACAAGATGCCCATCCCAGGCCAGGGCTGGTTCGCGCCGTGCGTCGACACCGAGGGAAACAAGTTCTCGCTGTTCCAGAACGATCCGAGCGTCACCGTAGAGACCGAAGAGCAGGCCGCGCACGCGTAGATCCGGGTAGGCCGCCGGTCACCGGGGGTGCTCGGTAGCACCGGCGGCCCTCACCGCCCCTTCTCGACCGCCACGCGCTGGCTCGCGATACTCGCGCCGTGACCCCGACTGACGAGGCCGCCCGCGAGGTGGAGGAAAGCCGCGAAAGCTACCGCGAGTGGCTGAGCGGCCCCGAGTCGTTCCTGGCCGCGATATCGCGGCACGAGCTCCCGGTCGGTCATTCGCTCCGCTTCGGCGCGAAGGGCGATGTCGATCTGCCGGAGGCCGGCTCGGCGGTCACCATCGCGGCGACCGATGACGGCTTCCGCGTCGACGGGTTCAAGCGAGGCCCCGGGATCGTGCGACTCGGCCGGTATCGGTTGCGGCTTTCGCACCAGAACGCTCCGGCTGTCGTGATCATCGATCCCGACGCCAAGCGCGAACGCATGGCGCCGAAATGGTTTCCGTACTCGCCGAGCTTTCGATTCATCCTCTCGCTCGAACCGGATCCCGAGAAGATCGCGCTCGAGTCGACGCGAGAGCGGGATCGCACCGCCGAACGCGTCGGATGGTTCACGTTCTCCGTCGAGGGGCGCGAGTGCCGCGTCGCCGCAACGCGTCTTCTCGAGCCCGGCGTCCCCGAAGATTCGCTCCAGATCTTCTTCAAGGACCGGACGAACGGCCGCGAGTCGTACCACATCGGCCGGTACCTCGACCTCGACGCGCTCGATGACGGCGGCTTTCTGGTGGACTTCAATCGCTCGTACAACCCGGCATGCGCGTTCTCGCCTCACTACAACTGCCCGGTGCCCCCGCCGGAGAACCGCCTCGTGGTCGCCATTCGAGCGGGCGAGATGACACCCGAGTCCTAGCCAGGACGGCCCTCGCACGCTCGCTCGGGAGACTTGTGTCCGCTCTCTGAGGGACATGCGGCAGTCTTTCGTCCAGAGCCTTGCAGATACATCGCCTTCTGGCGCCACCGCTTCTCGCGGTCGCCTTCACCGTGTCCTTCCTCGGGACTGCGGCGATGGCCGATGGCCCGACGTCCACGCCTTCCGCGAGTCCGTCTTCGTCGCCGACGCCCGCGGGTCCGCGATCTTCTTCTCCGTCGGCCAGTCCGTCGACCTCGCCGTCCCCTTCGGCCACCGAGACCACTGCCGCGGCAGCGTCGGCAACGCCAAGCCCGACCGCGGACCCGGAGGCTGCGCGCGCGGAGGCCGAGGCGGCCCGCGCTCGTGACGCTGCACTGCTCGCGAACGCTCGCTCGCTGGCGCAGGTGATCGAAGCGCAGGCGAGAGTCGCGCAGGACGAACTCGCTGGGCTCGATCCGCAGATCGCGCAGGTCGCGAAGGACCTCGATGTCGTGAACGCCGATATCGCCGCTCTGCAGGCGAAGTCAGACGCGCGTCGCGCGCTTCATGATCGCCTGGAGCGAGATGCCTTCCGTCTTGCCGCCATGCCGACCGAGAAGGTGCCGACGAATCTCAGCGCCGCCCAGCGCGAAGCGCTCGATGATCTCCTCTCGCTGCAGAACGGACTCCTCGCCGCGCAAACGAAGCTCACCGAACGCGCCGATCTGCTCGCGACGCTCAAGAGCTCGGTCGGAGCGAAGCAGGCGCAGCTCGCGCGGCTGCGCGATCGGGCGCGCTCGCTCGCGGCCGCGGCGGCGTCGGGCGACACGGAGGCCAAGGCCGCTCAGGTCGTCGTCCTCACAGCGCTCGCGCAGGACGCGACCAATGCGCAGACCGCGCTCGCTCAACTCGTCGCCTCGGCGATGATCCGCGACGGCGAGAGCGGCGCGTGGTCGCTGCCCGTTCGCGGAGTGGTTACGCAGCCGTTCGGTCCCACGTCGTTCGAGCTCGAGCCGCCCGCGAGCTACGGCGGCGTGTCGTACGCGCATTTCCACGCTGCGGTCGATATCGCGGCTTCGCTCGGGACGCCTGTGACCGCGGCGAGCGATGGCGTAGTCGCCTTCGTCGGTCACCTCCCTGATGGCGCGATGATCGTGCTCATCGCGCATCCGGGCGGCTATGTCTCGGAGTACGCGCACCTCGACGACACCTTCGCGCTGCCGCCGGTGAAGACGGGTCAGGCCGTGAAGGCCGGACAAGTGATCGGGTTTGTCGGTTTGACGGGCGTCACGACCGGAGCGCATCTGCACTTCGCGGTGCTGAAGGACGGCGCCCCGATCGACCCGCTCTCGCTACTTTCAAAGCCCTAAGGCGCTCCTGCGACCCGCAAAAAGGTGGTCGCCGGGTGGCGAGAGCGGATATCTTCAGGCTCGGTTGCCTGCTGAGGGGGCGACAGGCTAACCGGCGTGCCGCACCATGGGCGCGAATTGGTGGTTGGTGACCCGCGGACGCGGGCGTCCTACGAGCGCCGCATACGCATCGCGTCCGAGGCCGCAAGCTGGGGCATCGGCGCGGCTCTGCTTGGGACCGCGGCCCTGCCGACGACCGACCAGGCATCCCGGATCGGCCTCGTCGCGAGCTCGCTCCTGCTGTTCCTCTTCGCCACCCTCTGGTTCCACGTCTTCCCCGACAACTGGCTGGGCAAGAGCCGCTTCGCGGTCGGCACCGCGATCACCCAGGTCATCGCT
>DATCPK010000160.1:0-4628 GCA_036570125.1 Candidatus Limnocylindria bacterium | reverse complement strand
ACACCGCCTGCATCCATTGTCCCACTTAGGGTTCGGTCGGAGGGGCCACCGAAGAGATCGTTGCGGCCACGATCTCCGCGACTTCCTTGGTCGGCTGGCTTCCCGCCTCGACGCCTTTGATCCGTCCGCTCTGCAGGCCTTCGCGGATCGCGGCATCGACCGCCTTTGACGCATCGCGCTCGCCGATGTGGTCGAGGAGCAGGGCGAGCGCGCCGATGGCGGCGATCGGACTCGCGACGCCCTTGCCGGCATATTTCGGCGCGCTGCCGTGGATCGGCTCGAACACCGAGACCTTGCCGGGGCTGATGTTGCCCGACGACGCCGTGCCGAGACCTCCGGCGAGCGCGGCGCCGAGGTCTGAAAGGATGTCGCCGAAAAGATTCGTCGTGACGACGACGTCGAATTGCTCGGGCTTCTGGACCATCCACATCGCGGCGGCGTCGACGTACATCGCGTCGCGCCGCACATCGGAGAACTCCTTGCCGAGCTCCTCGAAGACATCGCGCCAGATCTCCTGGATCGGGATCGCGTTTGCTTTGTCGACCAGGGTGACGTGCTTCTGTCCATTCCTCTGGGCGAGCTCGAACGCGTAGCGGATGATCCGTTCGACGCCGGGCCGCGTGAAGCGCATCAACACGCTGGCGACCTCCTGCGGCGTGCCAATACCGGTCCGCTGCCCCTCCTGCGTGTAGGCGTCTTCGGTGTTCTCGCGAATGATCGTCATCCGGATCTCTTTCGCGCCCTTGCCTTTGAGCGGCGAGAGGCGGTCGTCGTAGAGATCGACGGGCCGCAGATTCACGTACAGGTCAAGGCCTTTTCGCAGCCCGATGATCACGTCGCGCTCGATCATTCCGCGCGGCGCGTCGGGGTGGCCGATCGCGCCCAGCAGGACCGCGTCCTGCTCGCGGATCGGCGCCATCTTCTCGAGCGTGAGCCGCTCGCCCGTCGCGAGGTAATGCGCGCCGGACCATGGAAAGCTCGTCCGCTCTGTCTTGAACCCGAAGCGCTTCTCGCACGCGTCGAGCACCCCGAGCGCGGCGGCCGTTACCTCCGGGCCGATGCCGTCGCCGGCGATCACGCCGATGCTGTACGTCTTCATCCGCGGCCGATGGTGCCAGAGCGGGATTGACCCTGTGCAACCCGCCCTGTAGCCTCACTCCCACATGACGCTTCACGTGTGCCCGATGCTCGTCGTCGTCCTTCCCATTCTTGGGACGGACGCATCGCGTTCGGGGGGCAGCGTCTAGCGCGGATCACCAAAGCGGACTTCCAAAAAAGGCCTCCCGAAAGGGAGGCCTTCTTTGTTGTCAGGGGAGGCACGTGACGAACGCACCGGCCGAGTACCTCGCGATCGCCTTCGCGTCACGGGACGCCGCGAGCGCGGCGCGTCTCCGGGTGTCGGTCGCCGAGCTCGTCCCCGACGCGCGCTTGGTTCGCTCGCGCACGGGGATCGTCGCGGCGCTCCGGGAGCTCTCGGGCTCGGTCGACGCGCGCGCGCACGCGGAGGCGCTCCGCTCGCGCCTCGCTCGCGCCAACGATGACGCCACGCTGTCGGCCGGCGTCGGGGGTCCCAAGCGCGGAACGGCCGGCGCGCATCTGGCGCTCCTCCAGGCCGAGCAGGCGGTCGTCCTCGGCCGCGACATGCGCGGCGAGGGTCGGGTCACGATGTTCGAGGACCTCGGCCCGTATTGCTTTGTGCTCGGCCGGCCCGAGAGCGACATCCGCGAATTCGCCGACCGCGTCCTTGGCCCGCTCGCCGACGGCGAGCAGCACGCCGACCTGGTGCGCACTCTCGATGCGTACCTGCGCCTTCACGGGAGCCTGAATGCGGTGGCGCGCGATCTCTTTCTTCACCGCAACACGGTGCGGCAGCGGTTACGGCGCATCACGAAGCTCACCGGCGCGGACCTGAAGAATGCGGACTCGCGACTCGCGCTGCAGCTCGCGCTCCTCGGGCGAAGCGCGCTCGAACGGCTCGCGTCCTAAGCACACCGGACCAGGCCGCGCGCGGCCTTCGCGCGAAGGATGCGGAGCGCGGCGTCATCGACTCTTGTCTTGAATGCGGCATCGGTCGACGCGCGCGCCACGATGGCGGTCGCCATGGCGTTCGCCGGCGCGATGGTCTTCGAGATGATGAAGTCGCCGCCCGCCGTGAGGAAATTGATCGCGCGATCGGCTGGTGCGATATTCGCGACGGCCACGGTCGCGCCGAGATCGTCCGACACCACGACGCCGGTGAAGTTGAGCGACGTTCGAAGCATCTGTCGCATCACCGTGGGCGAGAACACCGCGAGCCCCGCCGGATCGATCTGCTGGTACTTGGCGAGCGCCACCATGACCATCGGGATACCTGCCGCGATGGCGTCGCGGAACGGCGCGAGGTACGGGTCGTTCGCGGTGGTCACGGTGTCGACGACCGCGGCCGTGAAATCGGTGTTCCCGGTGACGCGGCCGAGACCGGGGAAGTGCTTGCCGGTGGTCGCGATGCCGGCGGATTCCATGCCGCGCATGAACGCGACCGCGTGCGCACTCACTGTCGCGGGGTCGTGCCCGTAGCCCCGAGCGAGCGCACCAATGGGCGCGTTCTGCGCATCGGTCCCCGGTGGGACGACGTCGAGCACGGGCGCGAAGTTCAGGTTTACGCCAGCGCTTGCGAGCTCGCGCCCCCAGAGCGCCGCGCTCGTCTGCAATGCGGCAGGGTCGATCGTGCTCTGATCGAGCGCGCTCGGGATCGTGCTGAAGCCCGGGCCTGAAAGCGACTGGATGAGGCCGCCCTCCTGATTCGCGGCGACGAAGAAACCGACGTTCGCCGTGTAATCGGGAGTCGTTGCGAGCGCCTGCACGGCGTCGGAGACCGTGCGAATCGGGGCCGTGCCGGCCGCGCTCTTCTCGATGAACCAGACGGACCCGAAGTGATTGACGCGTATCGCGTTCCGCTCCTCCGCGCCAAGCTGATCGCCGTCGAGCCCGAGGAGGAACAGCTGTCCGATGCGCTGCTCCTCGGTCATGGTCGCGAGCACCCGTATGGCGCACTCTGTCGTTGCGGTTGGATTCGGTGTCGGGCTCGCGGTCGCGCTCAGAGTCGGACTGGCGGTCGGGTTCTCGGACACGCTGGGCGACGGCCGCGCGGTCGTGGTGCACGCCGACAGCAGGAGAGCGACCGCGAGAAGACGGATCAATGCCGGGCCTGAAAGATCGCCCGGATCGCCTTGTTGCGCCCTTCGGTCTCCGTGGACATTTGCGCCCTCCTCGTGCTGTCGGCCGAGCGTAATCGTCCCGAAATCCCGAAAAGGGTCTGGTCGGTGCTCGATCGGCGATGCTCAAATTGGCTCGCTCGGTCGCGTGTCGAAGCGCGACAAATGTCGGTTTAGGCGTGCAGGCTGCACATTCACACCGATTCGACTTGACGCGACCAACCTCGGTCGCGTTCACTGACTGCGAAGTGCAGCGCAACCTTCTTATCGGCGTCGTCATTGTCGTCCTCATTGAGAGGGCGCGGATGCGGCCGGGAGGGTAGCGACTCACTCCTCACAGCGAAAAAGAGAAAGTTCTGAAGGCCTCCCGGAAACGGGAGGCCTTCTTCATTTTGGAAGGGGGCGGACCATGGCAACAGCGCTAGAACGAACGAGAGGAAGCGAGCCGACCGTCTTCGCTGAGGCGAAGAGCGGGAACGCGGTGCTGATCGAGACCCTGCGGCGCTGGGGCATCCGCTTCTTCGCCGGCGTCAACGGCGGCGGGGTCGTGCACGTGGCCAAGCACCTCGAGCCGTACTACGAGCTCGCGCACTCCGCCGACAAAGCGTCGCGGATGCTCACGATCGGCGAGTACGTCGCGGGGTTCGTGCCCCTCGGGTACTGGCTCGCGTCCGGGCAGATCGCCGGATGCGTGACGACGACGGGCGCCGCGACGAAGCTCGGCGGCAGCGGGATGACCGACGCGAAGCTCCACAACATCCCCGCCGTCTACCTCATCGCGCTCAACTCGACGATCTCCATCGGCAACGCGCCGCTCCAGGACGTGAGCGAGTACGGCATGAACGTCGTGCCGCAGCTCCAGGCCGAGCTCGGCGAGGGACTCGTCGTCGTCGACAACATGAACAAGCTCGAGGAGGGGCTCCGCCGCGCGCAGCGCGTCCTTAAGCACAACAAGCCCGTCGCGATCGCGTTCCACCCCGACGTCCTCTCGCGCGAGACGGACACGGACGTCCCGTGGACGTCGCATCCGCGCACGTTCGCCGCACGCGACGTCGCGGAGTTCCTGGCTGAGTTCCCGCGCGTTTCCGCGGGCAAGCGCGTCGTGATCTATGTGAGCGGCGAGGCGGCCTTTGCGCCGCACGCGCGCACGCTCACGACGATGCTCTCGAAGATCCTGAAGGCGCCGACGGTGTGGAGCGTGAACGGCGCGAACGCCGTCGACCCGACCAACGAATACGGATTCGGGCACATCAGCTTCGGCGGCAACGAGCGCTCGATGGAAGTGTGGCGAAGCCTCGGCAAGGATGACGTCGTCATCGCCCTCGGCTTCGACGCTGGCGAGTACTCGCTCAACCTCGCGAAGATCCCAGCCGGCCACGTCTTCCACTTCACCGACATGCGCGAGGCCTATGGCCACAAGAACGGCGAGTTCCG
>DATCPK010000159.1:0-50917 GCA_036570125.1 Candidatus Limnocylindria bacterium | reverse complement strand
GAAGGCGCGGAACTCCGCCCCACCCTTGAGTGAGAGGGTCTTCGTGATCGCCGCGGTGAGCGTGGTCTTGCCGTGGTCGATGTGACCGATCGTCCCCACGTTCACGTGCGGCTTGTTGCGCTCGAACTTCTTCTTTGCCATCGCTCTCTTTCTCTCCTCGGTGAGCCCACCTCGGGGATCGAACCCGAGACCTCGTCCTTACCAAGGACGTGCTCTACCAACTGAGCTAGGTGGGCGGTCTCGTGCCCCTGAACATCAAAAAGAGGTTGCTCTCCGCAACCCCTCTGGCGCCTGAACTACACCAATTATAGGCACGTCCTGCCGCCCGCCGCCACGAAAGTCCGACTACGTCGTCAGGACCGCTGGTCGAGACCGGACCACGCGGCCCTTCCCGGCGCGTTTGGCCTCGTACATCGCGGCATCGGCTTCGGCCAGCAACGTGTCGGTGCCCGTGCTGTCGTCGGCCCGGATGGCGACGCCGATCGATGCGCTCACGTTCACCGACTTGCCCGCGAGATCGAACGGCGCCCGCAGAAGGTTCACCGCACGTTCGGCGACCACGACCCCCTCGTTCTCGGAGGTGAGGTCCTCCAGCAGTATCGCGAACTCGTCGCCGCCGAGGCGTGCGACCGTGTCGACGTCGCGCACCGCCATGAGCAGCCGCTCCGCAACGAGAGCGAGGAGGCGATCGCCTCGGGCATGCCCGAGGGTGTCGTTCACGGTCTTGAAGTTGTCGAGGTCGACGAAGAGCACCGCGAGGAATGGGCCGGGCCGGCGGCCGAGTCTTGCGATCGCGTGGCCGACGCGGTCCATGAAGAGGCCTCGGTTCGCGAGGCCGGTGAGATTGTCGTGAAGGGAACGCTGATGGAGCTCCTGATACAGGCGCCCGTTCGCGATCGCCGTGGCGGCTTCGAACGCCAGCGTCCGAGCGAGCGCGAGTCGCCGCTCGTCGATGGAACGGTGCCGGACGGACGTCAGCTCCGCGACGCCGACCGGCTCCGAGTGCGCGACGAGAGGAAGCAGAAGCATCGAACTCCGCCCGAGAGCGCGGAGTCGATCTCGCTCCAGGCCGTCGGCGTTCTCGCCGCCCGCGACCTCGACGGCCACACGCACACGGTCGTGGATGACGCGTCCGAGCACCGGCCGGTCCGACAGCGATTGGGCTTCTGTCTGCAGCGAGCGCTCTGGGGGATGCGACCCGAACGGCGTGAGCTGGCGGCCCTCGACCGCGAGTGCATAGAGCACGCAGTCGTCAAACCCGGTCGCCTCGGCGAGATGGCGGGCGACGAGATCGCCCAGCACTCCTGCCTCGGCCGTTTCGGCCAGATCCGACGAAAGGCTGAACAGTCGACGAAATTCGCGGCTTGATGCCTTCAGCTTTTCGCTCGCCTGGTAGAGAAGGAAGAGCACGAGTCCAGAGACCAGCCCGGAACCCCAGAGGTCGGTGAGTCCGGCAGCGTCGCCAAGCGATGTCGAGCCATCCCGAATAACGCTTGCCGCCGCAACCACGACGCTCCCTACCCAGGTGAGGATCATTAGCCGCCGAAGGGACTTTGCCTCGAGATACGGCAGCGCGGCGGTGACGGGGATCAGGAGCGATGCGACGGTCAGCGATCCGGATGGCCTGATGATGGCGCTCGTCAAGATCAGCGCGATCGTTGCGAGAGCATTCACTGTCACGGCCGACTCCACGTGCCCTCGGACGAGGAGGGGGCGTGCCACGGCCACGAGCACCGCGGCGTAACCCCATACCAGGACCGTGAGGGTCCAGTACGTCGCGACCCCCGAGGCGATCGCTTGCACGGCCAGCACACCGCCCGAGACCAAACCCAGCCCGGTCAGAACATTCAGAAGTCGCCGCACCTCGTCGCGCTGGGTCGCCTCCTCCGGACTGAGGGGCGCGCGCTTCACGGGATTACGGGCAATGGAAAGCGCGGGGCCGGTCACCAGCACCTCATGCGGGTACGGTGAGCAACACCTCAGAGCCCGTCATGACCATCCCGTAACCCGCGTGCGCGATCGTTCGACAACCTGGAATCAGTTACGCGGGCTGAGCCTGAACGCCTCCCTGATGATCCGTTTCACCCCTGTGGAGCTTCGCGTACGTAGACTCGCCGCGTCATGAAAACGTTGCCGGAGGAGATCGCGTCGCGATTCCACGCCTGGCACACGACCACACTCCGGTGCGTGGAAGGGGTCACGGACGTTCAGGCCCGATGGCGACCGCCGCGAGGTCCGCAGTCTCTCCTGTGGCAGCTGTGGCACATCGCTCGCTGGGACGATCGATTCGCGCAGATCATCGCCGAGCGCGCGACTGGTCTACGTGATGAGACTTCCCGCGAGCAGGTCTGGGATCGTGAGTCGATCCGCGCGCGCTGGGGATGGAAGCCCGATCTGCAGCTCGGCCTGCGCGACGCTGGCACCGGACTTACCGACGAGCAGGCGGCCGCCCTCGTGTTTCCCAAAGTCGAGGTCGTCCGCGAGTACGCGAAAACAGCGTTCGACTGCGTCGAGGCGGCGGTCGCCGCACTCGATCCCGATGCGATGGATCAGCCCGCTGGCCAGGACACCGAGAGCTGGACCGCGAACGCGCTGCAGTACCTCGAGCATCTCCCGGAGCACGTTGCCGTGATGAAGGTGCTGCGCGAGCTGCAATCCTTGCCCGCGCTCGACGACTGATAGACGTCTAGAAAACGGGTGACGGGCCTGATCGGCCCGTCAACACTGATGTTACGCGGTGGGCAGAGAGGGAATCGAACCCCCACAGCCAAAGGCGGCTGATCTACAGTCAGCGGAGCTCACCACACTGCTCAATCTGCCCGCGATGGGTGCGCTGAATCCAATTCTACCGGCCCGAAGACGCTCGCGGGTGATCAGCTCACGACGCGAAAGGCGCGCGGTTGCATGACGTCGGTGTCGACGACCGGCTGAGCTCGATCCACCAGGACCGCGCCGCGCCACACATCGTCGACCTCGACCTCGAGCCGGAACGCGGACCAGTCACCTGATTCGACCGCCGCCGCGACCGACTGCGGGATGCGCAGCACGAGCTGCGCGGGCCGGCGCTGTCGAGGACTCACGAATTCGGCGACAGGCCGTCCGGTCGCATCGAGGATCCGCGCCTTGTTCGGTCGCGACTCCGGTGAGGTCGAACGGAGCCGAAGCGAGTGCGCGCTCCCGTCGTACTCGAGAGTCCAATCAAGGGTGAGCGGCCCACTCGGCGCTACGCGGGACGCGCTCGCGTCGCCGCTTGACGAGACGGTGTTCGCGACGAGGCGCAAGGTACGCGTGAGATCCGCGACGCGCTGCTCTGCCGCGCGGGCGCGGCGCTCGGAGTTTCGCCGATCGCGCTCCTCGTCTTGCAGCGCCTGCTCTACCTCCTGCAGCCTCTCGCGAAGGAGATCGAGCTCGCTCTCGTCGAGCGCTCGGAGACTCTCGCGCGCCTGGCGCAGATCTTCCGCATCCCGACGCGCTCCGGTCGTAGCGCTCGTGGCGCGTTCCTCCGCTTCGACGCGAAGGCCTTCGACCCTGCGCAGCTCGGCGCGCACGCTGACCAGCTCCTCGACCGCCCACTGGAATTGCCGAGCGACGGCTGCCGCTCGGTCATCCGCGAACGTGCCCAGAGCGCTCTCTCGTTCGCCCATCCATCCGCGCATCGACGAGACCGCCCGTCGGAGCTGCGCGACCGCGAGCAACGCGCCCAAGCACGACGCCGAGAAAGCACCGAGCGCCACCGCTCGCTCCACGCCGTCCAAGGCGATCGCGCCCGCACCGAACACCGCGAGGGACACGACCCAGGGGACCATCACACCAAGCCGTTGCCTGCGCGTACGGACCGGGACCGACTCTCCTACGTTTCCCACGCGGTCACCCTGTCACTTCGGAATGACCGCTGTAACCCCCGTCAAGCGTCCATCTCTCACCCGCGAGTACTAGGACCTGCACGAACCGGGACGACGAGGTGAGCGCCCTACCCTATTGATATGCAGCCCCGTGTGAGAGTCGCCGCTGGCGCCACCGTCGCCGCCCTCCTTCTTGTGATCGGCGCCGCAGCCGCGTTGACGGCCCGTGAGCAGCCGGTCGCATTGCCGAGCTCATCGCCCACCGCGACGATCGCGCCGACCCCATCGCCGACCCCCTCGCCCACCCCGACGCCGACTCCGACACCGACGGTCGCGATCACGGTTGGGCCGACGCCTCGGCCGCGCCCGACGAGCAACGTCGCAGGACAACAGCTCATGGCTTACTACTTCCAGATCCGCGCGGCGTTCCCGATCTTCCCGCCCACCCCGCAGCTCGACTTCGACGAGCCCGCGGGCGAGAACGGCGACGCGTGGTACCGCGGCGTCAACGCCGCGGGGCAGCCGATCTTCTCGGTGCGCGAGGACTACGTGATGACCCCGAGCACCGCGTTCCACGAGCTCGGTCACGCATATCAGGACCTCGTCCAGCGGAGGACCGCGGGAACCGACGTGATGGCGAAGTACTGGACCTATCGAGGGTTCCCCGGCACCTGGCAGACTGCCTTGACCGAGGCGAACGCGCAGCCCGTTGGGATGGCGCAGTGGATCCACCTCCCCGGCGAATCGTGGGCGGAGGCGTTCAGCGTCGCGATGGTCGGCGGCGGCCGCGAGAAGAGCCTCGACTACGGTCGGACGATCAACCCGGTGGCCATGAAGGCGTGGTTCATCTCGCTCATGCCGGCGGCGCCGTAGGCAGGACGCCGTCCCCTAATCTGTGCCCGCATGGCTTTCGAACGCGCCACGGGTATAGCGGCGGGAGCTGAGTCGGGGCCCAGCCTGAGCGGCGAGGCATCTCCCTCGATGCGACTGCAGATCCTGTCGACGGAACATTGGAGCCTCCTCGCGTCGCGCTCGTTGGCGTGGAACGAAGCGTTCAGCCGCGCCGGGATGTTCCTCACGACGTTGTCCGGAGCGATCGTTGCCCTGGGACTCGTCGGCGGTGCATCGGGATTCGGCGACGCGTTCACGCTCATGGCCCTTGTGATCTTGCCGATCGTGTTGTTCATCGGTGTTGCGACATACATCCGCCTCGGCGCTTCGAACTTCCACGAGGCTCAGTGCGTCATCGGCATGAACCGCATCCGCGCCGCGTATCTCGAGCTCGCACCCGACCTCGCGCGCTATTTCGTGATGAGCGGGCACGACGATCCACGAGGCATCGGCATCACGATGGGAGTGCAACCCGGTGGGGGGCGTCTTTTCTGGTTCGCGCAGATCATCGCCGGCACCCCGACGGTGGTCATGGTCCTGAACGCGGTGCTTGCGGGCGTGATCGCGGCGATCGCCACGGTGCGCATCGGAGGCGCACCCGGCACGGCGCTTCTCGTCGGCGGTGTCGCCTTCGTGCTCGCGGCCGCGGCACACTCGGTCTATGCGCGCCAGACGATCGGCAAAGCGATGGCCGCGCATCGCCCGCTCTTTCCGACTCCAGAAAACTAGTTCGCTGAGCCGACCCCGGGGCTCGAACCCGGAACCGGTGGTTTACAAAGTTCTGCGCTCATTAGCCGAACCGCAAGCGGCACCTCACTCGAGGTCAGGTTCCATCGCTGCGCTGCCCCCGGATCGTTATCGAGCACTGTCGCTACGAGGAAGAGGCCTCCGGCCATCCCTTCGAGGCCCTGGTCGAACTTCAAGTGGCCAGCGGCGGCACAATACCGACGGTGGCGAGGCTGCAACGAAAGAGCTTTGGCTCCCCGGAGCAAGTTCGCGACCTAGGTCGCGGCCGGATGGCCGTCGTCAACCTCGACGAGACGGCCGTCGGCCGGATGAAGCTCGAGCCCGGGTGGCGGTGGTCCGTTGACGTCGCGCCAAAGGTCGGCACCGCTTCCTGCCAGATTCGGCATCTCGGCGCCGCGCTCAGTGGGCACCTGCACGTCGAGGTCGAGGGCGGGAGCGAGATCGAAATTCGCGGGGGCGACGCTTACGAAATACCACCGGGCCACGACGCCTGGGTTTTCGGCGACGTGCCGTGGGACGTCGTCGAGTTCGCGAGCGCGCGCACGTATGGCGCAACCGAGGAAGACACCGGTGTGCGGATTCTGGGAACCATCCTCATGACCGACATCGTCAACTCGACCGCAACCCTCGAGCGTTTTGGGGACACGCGATGGCACGCGATGCTGCTCTCACGACGAACGACTGCGGGCGGAGATCGACGGGTACGGCGGCCGCGAGGTCCGAACGACCGGCGACGGATTTCAGGTGCTGTTCAACGGCGCCGCGCGCGGGGTGCGCTGCGCCGCCGCGATGGTCGACGCGGTCACCGACCTGCGAATCGAGATTCGCGCCGGACTACACACGGGCGAGGTCGAGCTAGCCGCGGGCAATCTCCACGGGCTGGCCGTGCACGCTGCCGCGCGCGTCAGCGCACTCGCCGGTCCAAATGAGGTTCTGGTTTCGGCCGTGACGCGCGATCTGCTCGAAGGCTCGGGCCTGATGTTCGAAGAGCGGGGACTTCACGAACTCAAGGGTCTCACGGGTGCACGCCCGGTCTTCGCCCTGCTGCGTCAGCCTCGGCCGGCTTAGCCGCGCTGACCAGCGATGCTGCGTGTAGCCGCACGCTTCTGATCGACCAGCGCGAGTTGCGACACCTGGTCACATAGAGAGGCGCAGCAAAGCCTGCGATTTCTGCTGCCACGAAACGCACCTTTGTCCACGGCCGTCATCCCCGGCAGTGGCGCGCGGCGATCGGTGGGCTGAAGTCGCTTCCGCATTCGCGCCGACTTAGCGCCCCGCGAGGACGAAGTACGTGGTCAGCCGCCCGCGGCCGCGCACATCGATCGCACCGCGCTCTTCGCACACGAAGTCGTCTTTCACGAGCGCGTACGTCGCCTCGCTCACTTGGACGCGTCCGGCCATACCCTGGGACTCCATGCGACTCGCCGTGTTCACGGTGTCACTCCAGATGTCATAGACGAACTTGTGCTTCCCGATGACCCCTGCGACCAGTGATCCGGAGTTGAGGCCGATACGCACCGCGAGGCTGCGCCCGTCGGGCGTGCGGTAGCGCTCGACGAAGTCCCGCACATCGAGCGCCATGCGCACCGCCGACTGCGCGTGGTCCGGGCGCGAGCGAGGGACCCCGCTCACGCCCATCCAATTGTCTCCGATGGTGCGGATCTTTTCTACGCCGTGACGCTCGGCGAGGTCATCGATGTAAGAAAAGACATCGTTGAGGACGCCGATGAGCGCGTCTGGCGCGAGCTCCAAGGCCAGTGCGGTCGAGCCAACGAGGTCGGCGAAGAGCACGGTCGCATGTCCGTGTGAATCGGCGATGCGACGTTCACCGGCCTTGAGCCGGTCCGCGATCTGCTTCGGCAGGATGTTGAGCACCAGACCCTCGGAACGCTCCTGCTCCGCGGCCAGCAGGTGCATCGCCTGGTCGCGCTGGCGGTTGAAGACGGCCAGTAGCGTGACCGCGAGCGTGCTGATCGCGGCGATGTTGAGAACGAAGAAGGCCGTGCGCAACCAATCCGGGAGTGCGTTCGTTCCGCGCAGGCTGCCCTCGAGAACACCGGCGGTCGCGACGAGGGCAAGAAATGCCAGCAGCCAGAGTGCCGCGCGTCGTGCGCCGAAGACGAGAGCGCCGATCGGTGCCAGCAGCGACCACAGCACGACCCCGCTCGACGGCACGAACCCTCCCAGGGTGAGCTGCAGGGCGAAGGGCAGCGCCAGGATGAGCGCGAGCTCGATCCATCGCAGGAGCGCGAACCAGCCCGTGATCAGGAAGGTCGCCAGCCCCAGCAAGCTGACGATCACATACGCGAACGGGATGGCAGCGGACAGCCGCTCGTCATAGATGAAGTAGATCGCCGACCACACCAGGCCCGGCGGGATAAACAGCAGCGCTGAGAGCACGAGCAAGGTCTTCTGGGCGCGGACCTCGCTCTCGTCGCCGGGCGGGCTGACCCGACGCGCGATCCGGTCGACGAATGGAAGGAGCACGTCAGCCCTGCATCAGGCGGAGCGGGACGATGGCGCTTACATCCGGATTCATCGCGCGCGGGTCCGTCGTTACTCCACGAGGACGGCCGCGCGCATACCCTGATCAGCGTGCCCGGGCACGCTGCAGTACGCGTCGTAGCGTCCTGGGGGCAGCCCGCGGAGGCCAACTGTCTTGGTTTCGCCGGGGTTCGCCACGATGTGGATCCCGAGCGCCGGCACAGTGAGATCGTGCATCACGCCGTTGGCTGCGGGATTGCTCAGCGTCAGATTCACGTCCGTGGCGTGTGGGAGGCGGATCTCGCTTGGCGTGAAGCTGAAGTTCAGGGCTTCCACGTGCACCTCGGTCGCGCCGGGAATGGCGGACGCGGCGGGGCCGGCGTTGCCGAAGCCCATCATCCCGGGACCCATCGGCGCTTGGCCCATCATGCCGGGGCCTATCTGCCAAGACCCGTTCGGGAATGCGCTCGCACCACCGGCGGCTTGGCTGATCGCCGATGCGGCGATGCCAACGACCAGAAGGGTGCCCGACACCACCGCCACCCAGCCGGCGACCCGCTGGGCGGTCATCGCTTGGTCTCTTCGATCGCGGCGCGTCGAGTGCGGAACTCCTCCGTGTCGATCTCGCCACGCGCCAGTCGCTCTTCGAGGATCCGAAGGGCACCGCTTTCCCCTCCACGGGCATGCTGTTGTCGCGAGAGCGTCAGGACTGCCCAGACGATTCCCGCGATCACGAAGACCCAAAAGAGCAGCATCAAGAGCCCGCCGAAACCGAACCAATAGCCGTTCATATATGGCATCACATGAAGACCTCCCTCAGAGACGGTACGCCGGATGCGAGCGTAGGCGGTGCGTCCAATGGACTCGCGACTTGTGGGTCAAAGGTCCCCAAATACGACGACGGAAGGCGTGAGGAAGATCTCCTACGGGATCGCCAAGGCCGCCGGCGGCGGCGGTCAGCCCGGCGGGAGGGGCGTCTTTGTGGACGGCCCGCGGTCGCCCCAGCGCTGGTCGATCGTCGCCCGTATCGCCTTCATCGGGACTCCGTCCTTGCGAAGTGCGATCACGTCACGCGTGATCGCGTGGCGTACAGCTGCACGAGTGCATCCTCGGGTCGGCCGGTCTGGGTCGCGCCGGCGCACGCCGAAATCAGCCCACCGCCCGCGAGCAGAAGAAACCGTCGCCGGTCCATCGAGCCAATGGTACGGACCAGAATCGCCTCTTCGAGTGGTTCTCCTCAGCGGACCTCGTGCTCGACGCCCGCGCTGCCTCTAAACGTGCGCGTCTCGGGAAGTCGGCCGAGAGTCACGAGCCCGGAAGCCAGCGTTATCGCGGCCACCACCCCGACGGCCCAATTCAGACCCAGGCGGTCCGCGACGACTCCGCCGACGAGCGCTCCGACCACGTAACCCGCGTCCCGCCAGAACCGATACGCGCCGGTCGCCGTCGCTCGCCATTGTGGGTGTGCGACGTCGGAGATAACGGCGAGCAGTGTCGGATAAACCAGGGCCGTGCCCAAGCCGAGCGCGGCCATGGCGGCGAGTCCGAGCCAGAAATCGGGTGAGGTCGCGAGCACACCCAAAGCAGCCGCCTGCACGAACATGCCAACGACGATCAACCACCGCCTGCCGAGTGCATCCGAGATGGCTCCGGTCGCAAGTTGCGCCACGCCCCACACGGCGGGATACGCACCGGCCAGAACGCCGACCTGTTGCAGGTCACGGCCTGAAGCAAGGAAGAGCAAAGGCAGCAGACCCCACGCGACACCGTCGTTGAGGTTATTCACCAGACCGGCTTGACTTGCAGCTGAGAGGGCACGGTCACGCCAGGTCGTTCGAAGGAAGATGTCGCGCAATGATGGACGGGCCTCCGACGGACGGTCTCGTGCTTCGGCGCGGGCGTGGGCGACGGACTCTCGGGTGGCGAGCGAAAGCCCCAGACCAAGGATCGCGATGGCGAGCCCGAGAAGAAAGGGCTGTGGTCGCAGGGCGGTCGCCGCCGCGAGCTCGCTCCCGGCGAAGGCGGCGAGGCCGACCGAGAGGTAGCCCGCGAACTCATTGATCCCAAGGGCCAGTCCGCGGCGGGCCGGTCCCACAAGATCGACCTTCATGATCACGGTCATCGACCAGCAGAGACCCTGATTCACGCCCAGAAGAAGATTCGCCGCCACGACCCATTCCCAGGTCGGCGCGAGGATGATCAACACCGGAACGGGCAGGCCGATCAGCCACCCCGCGATGAGCAATTGCTTTCGACCCACCCGGTCCGCCAGTGCGCCGGCGGCGAGATTGGTCAGCGCCTTGGTTGCGCCGAAGCTGGCGATGAAGGTCAGGAGCGCGGCCCGCGAGGCGACACCGAACTCCTGCTCGCCGAGGACCGGCAGGATCGCCCGCTCGAGCCCGACCATCGCTCCGACGAAGGCGTTGACGGCGACGAGCAACGCGAACTGCCTCCAGTTCGCGCGCAGCCCCAGCCGGATCGCGGCGTCCGATGCGACTACGAGAGCGAACGCTCCAGCACTGCGATCTGCCAGACCCACCCGCGCCGCTGTAGCACGGGACGCAAACCGGCGGACTCGGCGATCGCGAGGATCCGGCACGGGTCGTGAAGGTAGAGCCGGAACGCGCAGCCGCGGAATCGGAACCAAGCGCGGCTGAGCAATTGCCCGACCCGCCACCACCAGCGGTCCGCGGGAAAGCTCAACGCCAGGAGTCTTGCCGCATGGTCCGCCGACGCGCGGACGAGGGGCTCCACGTCTGGATAGCAGCAGATCACGCGATGCAACAGCACGATGTCCGCGCGTGGTACCTGGCCGCCATCCCGGGCGAAATCGAAGAGCTTGCGATCGACGCGAGCGGCGAGGCCGAGGGATTCCAGCAGATCACGCGCCGGCTGCTCGTAGGTCCCGACGAGCTCGACGTTGGTCGCGCGGGCCGCACCCGCACGGAGCAGCTCGATCTCAAGGGCCCCGATCCCGCCACCGACTTCGAGCACGCTCGCACCGGCGACTCCTCGCTGCACGATCTCATCGACCATCCGCTGACCGGTCGGGTCCAGCCCCTTCTTCAGATAAGTTTGCGCGTCGCTCCTCGCATTCTTCTCGTCGAAGAGCTGCGCGTAGTCGTCGGGACTGCAGCAAGCTGGCATCGCTTGCGATTCGCTAGGCCGTTTCGGATCTGATGATCTCGCCGTCGTGCCACTCCGGATCCGCGACGAGCAGCGCTCGCAGCTTTTTGTAGCGCTCGTCCTGCTTCGGATCCCGCGCATTCTTGGTGTAGCTCTCCTTGTCCTTGAAGGCGACGGCCATGTAGATCTCGTTCGGGTCGCGGTCCATCCGATATACGACCGTGCTGACGAACCCAGGGATCTTCAGTTGGTCGTATTGCGCCATGTCTTCCTTGAGCTTCGCCTCCATTCCTGGCTTCACCCGCATACGCGCAACCGTGCCATACATCCAAGACTCCTCCCCGGTGTTTGCTCGCATCCTAGGCGCGAGCTGCGATTGGTCCACGCCAGTCTCGCCGCACCGCCGGCGGACGGGGTCGACTCGCCAAGCGCGGGGCTCCGCCCAGGGTCCGCTCGAGGCGACTGCCGACCATTCGAGGCTGGTGCGCAACAATGCGACTGCCATGAGCGTGCACACGTTTCGTCTACGCGGCCTGGCCTGAAGCGCTGCGCCGGGCCTTGGCTGAGGCTCGCGCATCGCGCCCGTGCTGGCGCGCTTGGAGGCCCTCGCGGGGACCGATCACGCCGAGATCGACTATCGCGGCGATCTACTTCGGCTCTCTGTCGTCGACGAACGCGCACTTGGGCTCGCGGCCGACCTGCTCAAGCAACTCGGCTATGAAGCCGAAGGCGCTAACGATGCCGATGTTCAAGGGGTGGCTGCTTGGTACGGCATCAATTCGGTTGGAGATCTCTCGCGCCTCGAGGCGGGGGTGATCGCCGATCGAATTATCCCGACCTTCGCGCAGACTCGGAAGTTATCTGCGGACCACGCGAGTCAACTGCGCGCGGCGGTCGTGGATGCACTCCACAACTGTTTCGTCACCCACCCCCTTTCCAGCGCGCCGAGTCTGGGCGAATTCCGTCTCTCCTGCCTACGTGCTGTTGAAGAGAGCGTCGGTCCGATCGTCGGTGCGGGATCAGCTAGAACGCTGGCCGAGTTGCTCAACGCCGACATGAGCCAGGACCGCCGCCGCCCATGAACTGGCTTGGCTTCGCGCGCTCACGCGAGCGGAAGTCGACGGAGATCGACGGATGGGGAGCAACGTGCCCGACGCGCTGACCGCGTTCGGCCTGGCGAGCGTGACCGTGATGTTGCTCTTCTACGCGGTGGAAGAGCGATCGCCCTGGTTCATCCTGGCATTCGCGCTCGCCTCGTGGGCGTCGGCACTCTACGCCTGGCTGGTCGGGGCGTGGCCGTTCACCGCGGTCGAACTGATCTGGGGATTCGTCGCTCTGCGTCGGTTCCGCCGTCGACGCATCCACCCGCAGTAGCGAGCAAGCGTGGCCGTCGTCAGGTGCGAAGCTTTCTCCGTCGCCTACGTGAGATCGCGTTCGGTTCGACGCAGTAGCAGCGCGTTGGTCACAACGGTGATGGAGCTCGCGCTCATGGCGACGGCGCCGAACTCAGGACGCAGGAGGAGACCCAATGACGGATAGAGCGCTCCAGCGGCAACGGGGATCGCGACGAGGTTTGTAGGCCGCAGCCCCAGAACAGGTTCTGCTTTATCTTCCGAACGGTCGCTTTTCTCAAACGTCTCGGTGCGCGCCTCCCGCTTGACAGCGGCTCCGTGACCTTTGTGAAGAGACATCTTTCCCCTTGACGCCCAGATCCGGCTCGAATCTACGCGACGATGACTCCTCCCCTGGTCTGTGCTCGCATCCTAGGCGCGAGCGGCGGGTGGTCCCGTAGTCGGATTGCCGACGCGCCTTTGGATAGCCGCGCGCTCGTCGTGGCATCCTGACCTGACGATCGGGACCGCATGAGGCACACAGTTAATTCGAGCACCGTCGGTCGCGACAGCGGACGATGCGTCGATGAATGACGAGCAGACGCGCTTGGATGGCACGGTTGCGCCGACGTCGCGCGAGGTGCTGACGTACTTCTTTCGCCTCGGCTTTGTGAATATCGGCGGGCCGGTCGCTCAGCTGACGATGATGTACGACCACTTCGTCGATCGGGCGCGCTGGCTCACGCGCGACCGATTCGTGCGGATCATGGGGGTCTGCCACCTGCTGCCGGGCCCGGAGGCGCTCCAGCTCGCGATCTACGTCGGCTACCTGACCCGGGGCTTCGCCGGTGGACTCTTCGCCGGAGTCATGTTCATCGTGCCGGGGGCGGCGCTCATCACGGGCCTCGCGGCCCTCTACGCCGCGTACGGGTCCGTGCCCCTGGTGACCGACGCGCTCTATGTCCTGAAGCCCGCGGTCCTCGGCATCATCGCCGCAGGTCTCCTCCGCATCGGGCGCGCCGCGGTCACCTCGCCGCTCTTAGCCGGGATCGCGCTCGGCGCGGCCGTCGCGATGCGTTTCGCCGGCGTCGACGTCATCATCGCGATGCTGGCTGCGGGCACAATGTCCGCCCTCGCGCAGCGGCCGCGGTCATCGCGCTCCGCAGTGGGCCTAGTTGCTGTTCCACTCCTCCCCTTGACGCTGTCACTCTCGGGTTGGCTCGATTTCGCGTGGGTGTTCCTGCGGACCGGTCTGTTCAGCTTCGGGGGAGCCTATGGCTCGATCGCCCTGCTCACCCGCGGTGCGGTCGTCGAGCACGGCTGGCTCACCTCCGGTCAGCTCCTGGACGGCGTCGCCGTGTCCATTGCCACACCCGGTCCGTTCATGCTCTTCGCAACCTGGGCCGGTTATCTCATCGCCGGTCTGCCAGGCGCCGTCGCTGCGACGGTGCTCGTCTTCCTGCCCTCGTTCGTGTTCATCCTCGTCGGTGCGCGACAGCTCGAAGCCGCGCGCGATCGCCCGCTCGTTCGGCACTTCCTCGCTGGCGTCTCTGCAGCCGTCGTCGCGGTCATCCTGCTCGTCACCGTCGACCTCACACCCGCCGCGATCCCTGACGCACTCGCGGTCGTGATCGCACTCCTGAGCTTCGCCGCGATCGTCGTCGCCAAGCGGGACGTCGCGCTCGTGTCATTGGGCGCGATGATCGGCGGCGCCGCCTACGCGCTGTTGCGGCTGGCGGCCGCGTAGGCGCAGAGGACATAGCGGAGTCTTCGGCATCCATTTGCGCATCCATCGGGGTCGACCTGATGCGGACACGAATCACCGCCGCCTCATCAGCAATCTGGCGATTGAGCCGATCGACGCGACGATCCCCAAGATGAGAGCACCTATTGCGATCAAACGCACCTGATCGAGGCGCTCGGCAAGCTGGTCGTTCGTGGTCAGGGACTTCGGAAATTGCAACGAGCTGTCGCTTATGACCGGATCGAACCTGCCGGGACCGGACTCAAACCGTTCGTCGACCTTGGTGGAGCCGATCATCCCGAAAACACGGAACGCGTAATCCCCCACGGCCGTGGGGATGAATGCCGCGTGGTACTGGCCCGGCTCCTGCGGGACGGGCAGGAGGTCGAAGGTTCGGCGCGCCGCTGCGCCGCCGACGATCACCTCGACCTGGATCGACTTGTCCAGGTGCTCGATCGGCGCATTGGAGTGTGCGTCGACGACCTCAACGAAGACCGCGTTCGCCGTGTTGATATAGGCCGGCTCCAGCGACCAGCCCACCTCTAGCGCGTAAGGCCCGACCGTCCGGTTCTCGTGCGCCGAGGCGAACGAGCTCACGACGCTGAGCGAGCCCGCAAACACGGCAGCCGCCGCAACTGGGGAGAGGACGCGCTTCATCAAATGCAACCGGTCCGGACGCGTCATGTTTCGGCGCCGGGCTCCGAGACCCATGCGCCTCGGTGATGTGCCGCGGACGCGTGGTGATCTTCGCCACCGTGCCCGCAGGGATCTGGGTGCACGATCACCTCAGCGAGCTTCGGCACCGCGTGCAGCACGGCGTGCCGAGCGTCTTCCGCGATTCGGTGAGCCTCAGACAGATTCAATTCGCAGTCCATCACCAGACGAATCTCGGCCCAGAGAGCGTGGCCGACCCAGCGGATGCGGGTGCTGACGATCGCCTCGACGCCGTCCACGGAAGCAAGGGCAGCCTCGGCCTGGCTCACCAAGCCCGGGTCGATTGCGTCCATGAGCCGGTGGTAGATGTCGGTGGCGGCGCTCTTCAGGACAAGCACGATGAGCACGCTGATCAGGATGCCGACGATGGGGTCGGCGAGTGGAAACCCGAGCAGAACGCCCACCGCCCCGACGAGCACGGCGAGCGAAGCCAGCCCGTCGCTCCGGGCGTGGTAGCCGTCGGCCTCCAGCGCCGCCGAACCGATTCGCCTGCCCTCGCGAATGCGAAAGACCGCCACCGCCTCGTTCCCGATGAAACCGACGATCGCCCCGACCATTACCCAGCCGAGATGCTCGATGGGTTGCGGCGCGATCAGCCGCAGCAACGACTGCCAGGCGCCGATGAGAGCTGAGAGGGCGATCAGCGCGACGATGAACACACCTGCGAGATCCTCGGCGCGGCCGTAGCCGTAGGTGTAGCGCGCGGTCGGCGCGCGGGTGCCGACCCGGAACGCGACGAACAGCGGCAGCGCGGTCAGCGCGTCGGCACCGTTGTGGATCGTGTCCGCGAGCAGTCCGACCGACCCGCTTGCGAGCGCGATGACCAGCTGCACGATCGCGGTAAGACCCAGTGCCCCGAGCGATAGCGCGACCACTCGCATGCCGCGTGCGCTCGACTCGAGGGCGCTGTCGGTCTGTTCGGCGGTCCCGTGACCGTGGCCGAACAGCCGTGTGATCAGTCCGTGCTCGCCCTCGTGACCGGCGTCGTGGTCATCGTGGTGATCGTCGTGCTGATCCTCGTGGTCTGGATCACTCATCTCCGCAGTCGTCTCCGCGCCAGGCCTCGCGGCCTTCCTTAACGAGGAACCAGGTCATCGCGACCGCGGCCAGCGGGTCTGCCCACCACCAGCCGGTCAGCGCGTTTACGCCGATGCCCGCGAGCACGATCAGCGAGAGCCACCAGCAGGCGGTCGTCTGGAACGCGTCGGCTTCCATCGCCTTGCTGCCCAGCGCGATCGCGGTCCGGCGCTTAGCTCGGGCGAGCCAGTACATAACGCCGAGCGAGGTCATGGTCACCGCGATTCCGACACCGCTCGGCGATGGCATGTCCTGATTCAAAAGGGTCCTGAGCGCGTCGACGACGATGTACAAGGCAAGGCCAAAGAGCGAGAGCGCCACCAGCTTCTGCGCGCGCCGCTCGATCGCCTCGATCGCTTCCGCGTCGCCATGCCGACACTCAGCGAGGAGCCGCCAGATCAGGATCGAGCCGGAGGCGCTCTCGACGAAACTGTCGATACCGAAGCCCAGCAGGGCGACGCTCCCGGCGGCGAGCGCGGCGAGGACCGAGACGATGCCTTCCACGAGATTCCATCCAACCGTTAGGTACTCAAGGCGGAGACCGTGGCCGAGGAGCTCGTTGCGGGCAAGACGGGTCGCGACCAAATCGCTCACGGATGCGCCGCCTCTTCGAGAGGCTGGCGATCCTCGCTCTCGAGCTGGAACGTCGAATGTTCGATGTCGAACTGACTCGACAGACAGTTGCAAAGGTGGTCCAGCACCGCGGGCCCCTTCGCGTGCTTGTCGATCACGACGTGTGCGGAGATCACGTTCATCCCGCTCGTGATCGTCCACGCGTGGAGATCGTGGACCTCTCGCACGCCGGGCGCCTCCAGGATGTGCTGGCGGACCTGATCGATGTCGACGTCTTTCGGGGTTGCTTCGAGAAGCACGTCGATGGCGTCGCGAAGCAAACCCCAGGTGCGCGGGAGGATGAGCAGCCCGATGAGGCCCGAGGCGATCGCGTCGGCAGCCCGGAACCCAGTGAAGACGATCACCAGCCCGGCGACGAAAACTGCGCTGGAACCTAGTGCGTCGTTCAGCACCTCGAGGTAAGCGCCGCGCATGTTCAAGCTTTCCTTCGAAGCGGAGCGCAACAGTGAGGCGGCGATCCCGTTGGCGATGAGCGCGGCTGCGGCCGTTAGGAGCATCGGCCCGGTCGCGATTTCCGGTTCGGCCGAGAGGCGCCGCCATGCCTCGATCAGGACGTACGCCGCGATCGAGAAGAGCAGCACCGCGTTGAGGACCGCCGCGAGGATCTCGAACCGATAGAAACCGAAGGTGCGCTTGCGGGTCGCCGGGCGAGCGGCGAGCTGGATCGCACCGAGCGCGAGGCCGGTGCCGACAACATCGGCAAAGACGTGACCGGCGTCCGCCAGCAGCGCCAAGCTGTTGGCGAGAAGACCGACGACGATCTCGGCGACAAGGATCGTCGTGCTGATCGCCAGCACGATGGCCAGGCGCCCGCGGTGCGCTGCTGCGGCGCTGTGCTGGTGCGGCATCAGCCGGTGCGGCGCTCCCGCTGTGGTCGCTCCTCGCGCACGTGGCGGAGGCCGTCTTTCAGGACGTGCCGGATGTGTTCGTCGGCGAGCCGGTAGTAGACGACGCGTCCCTCCTTGCGACGGCTCACCACGCGCCGATCCCTTAACAGCCGAAGCTGATGCGACAGCGCCGACTCGCTTCGCCCGAGAAGCAGTGCCATGTCGCAGACGCACAGCTCAGCTGAGAGGGAGAGCGCATGCAGCAGCCGAGCCCGAGTCGGGTCTGCGAGCAGCTCGAAGATCGCGGCGAAGGACTCCGCCTCGCTGCCGGCGACGATCTTTCCGAGCAATGGAGCGACGTGTTCCGGGTGCAGGCATTCGACCTCGCAACGATCGGCCGTCAATTCCATAGCTGCACCATCGTTCATATTACGGGCTTACGAAGTTCCTGCGGCGTGCCATTCCCGCCCAGCCCGCGCGCGAGAATGCTCGGACATCCTCGGTAAGCCCTCGACTCCTAGGCGAAAGCGGAGTTATCTAACTCGGGAATGGGAGCCGCGCCCTGCCGATCGAGAGGCCCACGACTTGCTACTGGCCGAGACTCGACGGTGTGAGAAGGCCTGCTGCCCGCCTCTCCTTTCGTCGAATACGTGTCAGCCATTGGTCCGCGAAGACGTGTGGTTTGTGGCGCTCGGACGCGCACCCGATCGCCCGCGATCGAGCACTTTGCTCGGAAAATCGGACTGAGCCGACCCCGGGGCTTGAACCCGGAACCGGTGGTTTACAAAACCGCGGCCTGGCACGAAGTGAGCTAAGTGCGATAGGTCAGCCATGCACAGTTAGCAGTTTGCGTAGGGGCCGGGCTCGTGCAGCGTCCATGGAGTGAGCTAGCTTGACGGTCGGCCGTGCAGCGCGTACACCGCATCAACGTCGAGGGAAACTAGGCCACGCGTAGCGCCTAGGTTCCGCCGGCGGTCTGAGGGAGGCGTTTCATGAACGGTAGCTTCGTGCGTTGGGCTTGTGGGCTCTCCCGGTGGCGGGCATCCTGATCCTTCTTCCATGGTTCGTCTTCTTGGGCGCGCCGACCGCGAATAGCGATCCGGATGGTTACGCGCGCCAGCTCACATCCGGTTCGTATGTCGTTGCCGGCTACGTCTACCTGGTGGGCCTGCTGTGTCTTATCTTCGGACTGCTCGCCTTCTACACATCGCTGCCGCCGGCCCCGGGTTCGCTGCCTACGGTAGGGATGGTCCTGAGCCTCAGCGCCGTCGCGCTGGTCATGCCCGTCTTCGGAGTCGAGGTACTCGCCGGACCCGTATTGGGCGACGTCTATCAGGCAGGGCACAAGGACGTCAGTGCGGCGATGGTCGCGCTCGCCGGTGGATCGTTCAGCGGTCGGATCATTGCGTACTTCCTCGTTTGCATACTCGTCGCGGCGCTCGGGGCGATCGCGACCGGGACCGGCCTCTGGCGCTCGCGGGCGCTACCGCGTTGGACGATCATCGCGCTGGAGGTGGAGTTCGTCCTGACCATCGCTTCCTCACCGATCGTCACGCATGTCGGCGCGATCTTGCTGATCATCACCGGCGCCTGGATCGCGCGGCGTTTCGCGCAACCGGTAGCTCGGCTCGGGATGGCGGGGGCGCCGGCCGCGCCCTGAGTCTTGCGGCAGAAAGCCCTTCGGCTCGAGCCGCGCATCTCGCCGATCTGGGTTTCGCTTGGCGTGTGGCTATCTTGCGAGCGGAGCGTACCCCGGGGCTCTAGGCCGCGATAAGCAAACACCGCCGAGCCTCTGATCGCGCACGACGACGGGACGCTAGACGCGTACCTCGCCGCGTGACCACTTCGGATTAATTCATGGCTGTGATTACTTGGGGCCCTCGGCTACGCGTCGGACCGGAATGGAAGCGCCCTCGGGTCCACCCTAAGTGGATGCCGCAGCTCGAGCCGCCATTCTGCGTCGGCTCGTGAAGCGCACGCGGGTCTATCGAGAGGCGAAC
Source organism: Candidatus Limnocylindria bacterium (assembly GCA_036570125.1). Classification (GTDB taxonomy): domain Bacteria; phylum Chloroflexota; class Limnocylindria; order P2-11E; family P2-11E; genus 3-1-20CM-2-70-9. The sequence continues at coordinate 31,501 of DATCPK010000159.1, read as the reverse complement.
AGAAACATCTTCAGGTTGCCTATGCCTTCGCGGAGCCGAGCCCTTCGGCCACACCATCAACCGACACGGGTTCATCACATGGCCGCGAAGTCGAGCGGGAGCATCTGTTGCCAGCCTGAGGAACCCTGACGGGACGACGGGCGGAAAGTGGTGCTTACTACTGGCTCGCCGAGGGGCGAGGGATGGTCGTCGCGATCAGCCCGATCGCGAGACCACCAGGATGCCCGTGGCCAATATCAGCAGGTCGTGCTCACCCCCTCGCGGACGATCGGCCGATACCGAGGAAGTGCGCGACGATGACGACGAGCGCAACGATGAGAAGGATGTGGATCAGCCCACCGGTTGCCGGGATGGCGACAAGTCCGAGGAGCCACAGCACCAAAATCACGCCGGCGATTATGAGCAACATATGCGAGCACCTGCTTTCAACGACTGGCTGCTAACTGTTCACGACAGTAGCCCGCGCACGATCATTCTTGGTGACCGTTCTGTCATGGCTACGCATGCGCGCCACGACCGAACGTGAACAGTGGATCGACTTGCGTCCAGGGAGCTGAGAATCCGCGAACAGGGTGGTCGCACACGCCGCCGCCAAGCCAAGTGCAGCGAGCTGGATCGTCACCTGGCTTGGCGGTCTAGCGCGAGATCTCGCTAGAAGTTCCGAAGTGGTCTACGAAGCAGCAGAAGCGCCCCGAAGCTGGCCAGGGCCAGGCCAAACATCGTGAGCGGACTCCACGACTCCGCCGTGTTGGTGGCTGGCAGGTTTTTCGTCGCGGCGACGGCGCGGGCCGCTGTGGGCGCGGCTGTAGGCGCGACGGTTGACGAGGTCGTGGCGATCGGGGCCGCTGTCGGAGCGGTCGTAGGAGTGACTGTTGGAGCGGCCGATGGTGCAGCCGTGAACGGTGGCCGTGTCGGTGGGATGACCACCGGCGGGGCAGCGTTGCATATCGACGTGTTGAAGTGGTCGTTGATAAGCGTGACGTCGCCATTGCGTGCCAGCGCCCTGCCCTGGACGGTGACGGCGCTATCGAGCGTGATGGACGTCATAGCGAGGATCGTTCCAACGAAGGAAGAGCCAGAGCCCAGAGTCGCAGAGCTCGTGACCTGCCAGAAGACGTTGCATGGGCTCCCGCCATTGATGAACACGACGGAACTCGTCGATGCCGTGATGAGATCAGACGTCGCCTGGAAGATCCACACGGAATTCGGATTGTTCTGGCCATCGAGCGTGAGCGTGCCCGTGAGGTCGAGCGTTACCCCGCCGGCGTTGTAGACGCCGCCGACGATAGTCTGCCCGCCGAGGGTGCCTCCCGCCACGACAGAGCCCGTTCGTCCTGCGGCGTCGTTGTACGCGATCACGAGATCGCTCTTTGCCTGCAGCGCGACTGCGTCGCCGGCGTGAATTGCCCCGCCAATGATTCCGGGCGGGAATCCGGTTATCGAGGCAGCGGGGTGGATGCCTACATCTCTGTCGATGGTGGTCGCGCCGGTGTTCGTGATCGCTGGCGTACCGGCGAGGATCGAGTAGGTTGCCGCCGTTCCCAGCCCGACGGTTGGGACGATCGCGGCGTTTGCGGTGCTGCCCGCCATCGCGCCGATCGCGATAACGAACGCGATGCCCACCGTCGCGACGATTGCCTTTGAGTTCTTCATGTCGGACACCTCGAGATCATCTTGGGCTGGTTGCTTGCTCGAGTCATGACCAAACAGTCATGCGGCAGCTGCGGCGATGACGGCAAAGTCATGACAAGGACGCCTCCGAGCGTCAGTGTTCAAGACATGTCGACCAACGATCACATCCAGGTCCTCGTGCTCCAAGAGTTCCGGCTGCGCGCCGCGGACGAGGACGGCGCCGCCGCGCGCATCGTCGCCGCGTCGTCGAGGGGGATCGAACCTCCTGTGCCGCTCCTGACTAGCATCGACGACCGACGCGACGTGGCAACGCTCCGGGCGTTGCACGCGGGGGAGCCGACCGAGGCCGATGCGGCACAACGCGCCGCCCTCGACCCGCTGGTCTCGAGCTGGGCGGCGCCGAAACACTACGGGCCGAGGATCGCCGAGGGCTCGCAAAGTCCGCCTTCGCACTTCCGGCTCGCCGTGACCGAATCTGGTATCAACACCGGCGGCGCTCCTCCGGTCACCCTCAGCCAAGGGCCGGCCGGCGACGGAACGACGAGCCACGCGGTAGGTCTGGTCTGGATCGGAGCGCCTGTCGGGACGCACGCGGGTCTCTTGGTGCTCCTCGGTAGCTATGACGATCCGGTATCGGTTGGGCGCGATCCCTCCGGCTGGCCGCTTCCGCTGAGCCGCGAACTCGGCGTGCGTATTTACGAGAGCAGCCAAGCCTAGAATGGGCCGATGGCAGAGGCCGAGCCGGCCGCAAGAGAATCCGACCGCGCGGTCCGCGCGCTCTTGGTCATCGGCGACAAAGCGCTCGCGAACACCGTCGACCTCACCCTGCGGCATGGGCGATACGCCCGCCGGGTCGCGGAAACGGTGAATCAGGCCAAGGGCGCGATCGTGGAGTGGAAGCCCCATCTCCTTCTGGTCAACATAGACATCGAGGCCGGTCGGGGGATCCAGCTCATCAACGAGGCGCGCGCCCAGGGGTCGACAGCGGTCATCGCCCTCACCCGGCGCAGCGACCTCCGCGGGAAGCTCGACGCATTCGAGCGCGGCGCGGACGATTACATCGGCATCCCCTTCGTGCCGGACGACCTGGTCGCCCGCGCCCACGCGGTGATCCGCCGGACGCACGGCAGCGCCGTAGAGCTGGTCCCGCGCCTGCGCATTGGCGACCTCGAGATCGACGTTCTCAACCGCAAGGTGCTCGCTGGCGAACACGAGCTGCACCTCACCTCGCTCGAGCAGGCGCTGCTGTACCTTCTCGCCGCCAACGCCGGGAGCGTCCTCACGCGCGAGCAGATCCTCGACGCGCTCTGGGGCACCGACTTCGTAATCGAAAGCAACGTCGTTGACCGGCACGTGCGCGCTCTCCGGGCGAAGCTACAGGACGACTGGCACAAGCCTCGGTACATCGAGACCGTCCCGGGCGCCGGCTACCGATTCGTCAGCTCTTCCGACGCCGAGGACAACTGATCCCGTCCGATCCGTCGCGCTAGCCGGCGAGCGGCGGCCAACGCGAACGTGCTGCCCAACTCCTCGCTCCCTCAATCTCCGGCGACAGAGGCTACCCGGCCGCTAGCGTCGCGACGAGCTGCACGCCGCCCCACCAAGGGAGTCAGCAAACCGACTAGTCGGGGCGGAGCGGAACGGCTGAGCACGAATGCCCGCGACCCAGCAACCGCCGTACTCGCATTCCCGGTTCGTGCATCGCCGCGCGCCTTTTCCTCCGCGGCGGCACTTCGGCAGCAGTCAGTAGCTCAGAGCGAGTTGCGCCGATCGTTTGCACGTTCCTGGGCAACATCCATCGTGCTCATCCCCGAGCGCACAAGCCTTGCGCCTATTCAGGTGCAACGTGATCGGCGCGCAGATGTGCGCCTGAATCCGCCGCTCACGTAGGCGCTCAACGGCGTCTTCGCGTCCGGGCGTCCGGGCCAGAAAAGACTCTGGATCAGGTGCGCGGGGTTGCAGCCCGGGTAGGGCGCGATAACGCAAACCGCGGCGTCCATCCGCTAATTGGTATGACTCGCTCGCCGGCAACGAGCGGCCCTGCCGATCGAGAGGCCCACGACTTGGTACCGGCCGAGACTCGACGGTGTGAGATGGCCTGCTGCCCGCCTCTCGTTTCGTCGAATACGTGTCAGCCATTGGTCCGCGAAGACGTGTGGTTTGTGGCGCTCGGACGCCCGCCCGTTCGCCAGCGATCGAGCACTTTGCTCGGAAAATCGGACTGAGCCGACCCCGGGGCTCGAACCCGGAACCGGTGGTTTACAAAACCACTGCGCTGCCAATTGCGCCAGGTCGGCGATGCCCTAAATGTTAGTCGGCTGTCTTCTTCGTCGTCCGCTTTTTCGCGGGCGCTCTTCGCTTCGGCTTCTCGGCTGCGACCGGCGCCTCATCGGCCTCGGCCGGTTCGGGAGCGCTTTCGATCTCGGCAGCCGGTGCGACCTGATCGGTCTCGTCGGTCTCACCCTCGGGCGCTTCCGCGGGCTCGGAGCGATCCTGATCGGAGCGATCCTCGGGCGATTGCTGCGGCTCGTTCTCCCACCCGCCGTTCACCTGCGTTTCGGCTGGCTCTTCCGGTCGCGGCGTGCGGGTCTGCGACGGTGGAACATCGCGTCGGCGCTGCCGGAGCGCCTCGTAGAGCATCACGGTCCCTGCGGCGGCCGCGTTGAGCGAGCTCACCATTCCTTCCATCGGAAGACGGACCGCCTGGTCCGCGCCTTCGAGGACGAGGCGACGGATCCCCTCGCCCTCGCCGCCGATGACGATCGCGGTCGGTCCTCGGTAGTCGACTTCGTCATAGAGCAGATCGCCCGATTCATCGGCCGCGACGACCCAGATGCCTTTCTCTTTCAGCGCGTCGATCGCTTGCCGGAGATTCGCGACGTCGGCGATGAGCAGGTGCTCGCTCGCGCCTGCGCTTGTCTTTGTGACGGCCGGCGTGAGCCCGACGGCGCGATGATGCGGGATGACGACGCCATCGACGCCCGCGCCTTCCGCGGATCGCAGGAGGACTCCGAAGTTCTGCGGATCCTGCAGCGAGTCGACGACAAGAACGAGTGCCGGATCCGAGAGCGTATCGAGATGGAGCAGGAGCTCGTCGAGCTCGACGCCCGTCTTGCCTTCGACGATCGCGACGACACCCTGATGGTTCTCGACCGGCGAGAGCCGCGCGATCTCCATTTTGTCGGTGAAGCGAACAAAGATGCGGCGCTGCTGCGCCTCGGCGATGAGATCGTTCACCGGACCGGTGCGCACGTTGCGGTCCTGCGACACATAGAGCCTCCGGATGTTGCGGCCCGCGCGTATGGCCTCGAGGATCGCATGGGGACCCGCGATCGGCTCGCCCACCGGCTCGTGTGACGGCGCGGCTTTGTGCGGCCCGGCGGTGACGCGGCGGATCGCTTCGCTGTATCGCTGCTCGCCGCCAGGGCCGCCGCGGCGCTGTCGCCATTGCCCGCCGCCCTGCGGTGCGGGACCCGGACCGCCGGCACCGCCGCGCCAGCCCATCGGACCGCGCTGACGCTGCGCTTGACGGCGCTCGTAGCCGGCGAGCTCGCGCGCCTGCTCGCTCTCCTCACGCGGAATGAACTGCTGCTGCGGACGGAACGGCGGCGCGCCGAACTGCGGACGCGGTGCGAACTGCGGACGCGGTCCGTTGAAGGGCGGTCGAGGCGCACCGAAGCCGGCGCCGCCACCGCGGCCGCGACGGCCGCGCCGCCTGCGACGCGCGCCGTCTTGATCGCCGAACTGCGGGGCCGGCGCTCCCGATTCGTTCGGACCCGCCGCTGGGCTCGGGCCAGCGTTGCTTGTGGGTTCGCTCGCAGGCTCGTGGCCGCCCTGGCCCGTCGCCTCGTTATCGGTGCGGTCTGATTCGTCCATGGTCATGCTCCTTTGCGACCGACGCGCTCCCAGCGCGTCCCGTCCTTTGTGTCCTTCACCTGAATGCCGAACCGCTCGAGTAATTCTTTGCGAAGCGCGTCGCTCTTCGCGTAGTCGCCGCTCTTCCGTGCCACCTCACGCTCGTCGAAGACCGCGCGCTCTTCGGCGCTGAGCTCGTCCTTCGCCGCCGCTGCGCTTTGCAGCGACAGCCCGAGGACTCGATCCATGTCGAAGAGCATCCACAGCGCGCGCTCCTGCTCGTCCGTGTCACTTATCGCCGCGAGCGCGAGAGCCTTCTCCGCCGCTGCGAGTGCCTTCGGCATGTTCAGATCGTCCGCGAGCGCCGCACGGAACTCTCCGGTGATGGCGTGCTCGCCCTCGGGCTCCGCGAAGCGGCCCTGCGTGGCCGCGTACGCCGCGCGGATGGTCCGCCGCCAGCGCTCCAGCCTTGATTGTGCAGCGTTCATGCCGTCCCGGGTGAAGTCGAGACCGTTGCGGTATCCCGCGCCGAGCGCGAGCAGCCTGAACGCGAGCGGGTCGTAGCCCCAAGCCGCGACGTCGTCGAGCGTGAAGAAGCCGCCCTTCGACTTCGCCATCTTCTCGCTGTCCACGCGGAGGAAGCGCACATGCACCCAGTACCTGACGAACGGCTTGCCCGTTGCCGCTTCCGATTGCGCGATCTCGCACTCGTGGTGCGGGAAGAGGTGGTCTTCCCCACCCGAATGAAGGTCGAATGTCTCGCCGAGGTACTTCATTGACATAGCAGAGCACTCGATGTGCCACCCCGGATTGCCGCGGCCCCACGGCGAATCCCACTGCTGCAGGTCGCCGGCCTTGGCGCGACGCCACAGCGCGAAGTCCGAGGGATGCTTCTTGTTCTCGTTCACCTCGACGCGGGCACCGGCGACCCGTTGCTCCGGCGACTCGGCGTTGAGGCGCGTTCCGTAGCCGGGGAAGGTCGTCACATCGAAGTACACCCCATCGGCGGCGACGTACGCGTTGCCCTTCCCGATGAGTCTTTCGATGAGCGCGATCATTTCGGGGATGTGGTCCGTCGCCTTCGGGATCACCTGCGGATCGAGGATGTTCAGGCGATGGCGGTCTTCCATGAAGAGGCGCGTGTACTCGTCCGCGATCTGAAGCGGGGCCTTGCCCGCGCGTTCGGCTCCGACCGCCATCTTGTCGACGCCCGCATCCGCATCGCCGACGATGTGGCCGACGTCCGTGATGTTCATGACCTGCTTGACGCGTAGGCCGAAGTACTCGAACGTGCGGCGAACGACGTCGGCGACCAGATAGCTGTACAGGTTCCCGATGTGCTGGCGGTCGTAGACCGTCGGCCCGCAGTTGTACATGCCGACTTCACCGGGACGCAGCGGCACGAACGGCTTCACCGATCGCGAAGCGCTGTCGTATATGCGGAGGGTTCCGGGTTCGGCTCGCTGGATCGGTTCTTCTCCTTGGCGTTAGTTCGAGGCCAATGCCACCACCAGCGCAGCGATCGCCTCGCCTGCGCCGATCTCGCCCACGCCGTCATTCGTCTTCGCCTTGACGCTCACGCTTTCGGGCGTGACGCCCAGGCCTCGCGCGATCGCCTGACGCATCGCGGCGAGGTGCGCGCCCAGTCGGGGCGCCTCCGCAATGACCGTCGCGTCGACCGAGACGACGGCGTAGCCCGCCTCACGGATCTTCGATCCGACCTGACGCAACAGCTCCTGGCTGTCCGCGCCAGCGAAACGCGGATCGTCGCTCGGGAAATGCGATCCGAGATCGCCGAGGTTCGCCGCTCCGAGGACCGCGTCCATGACCGCGTGAAGGAGGACGTCACCATCGGAGTGGCCAACGAGCCCCGTCGGGTGCTCGATCGCGACACCGCCTAAGACCAGGCGGCGGCCCGCCGCGAGACGGTGAATATCGTAACCGAGGCCGGCGCGCTGCGGCACGGCTAGCGGATCTGCAAAGCGGGCATGCCGACGATGCCCTTCGCGACGAGCTCCCGCGCGTACCCGAGGTCTTCCATGGTCGTGATCTTCAGATTGCGGCGCTCGCCGAGCACCATCCGCACGGGCAACCCCGCGGCGCGGACGGCGGCGGCGTCGTCGCCGAAGGACCGATCCGCAACTGCGACCCGAGCGCGCTCGAGGAGCTCGCGGCGGAAGGCCTGCGGGGTCTGCGCGGACCAGAGCCCTTCGCGCGAGACCTCTTCTATCGCGATGCCTGCTTCGTCGGCGCGCCGCACCGTGTCCGCGAGCGGCAACCCCGCGACGGCGGTCCCTTCGGCGCGTGCGATCTCCACGCAACGTGCGAAAAGGGACGGAGGCACGAACGGCCGCGCCGAATCGTGGATGGCGATGACATCCGCGTCATCTGATGCCGCGAGTGCCGCCCAGCTCGACTTCGTTCTGGTGTCTCCGCCGATCACGACACTCGCGTCAGGCGCGCGCGACCGAACGATCGCTTCGATCGCGCCGCGGGGCACATCGGGTCTGACGACGACCACGATCCGGCCGAACGCGCCCGAGGCGATGGCGGACGCGAGCGACCACGCGAGCACCGGCTGGCCGCCGAGGTCAGCCGTGATCTTGTCGGTCCCGGCGCGCGTCGAGCTGCCAGCCGCGAGGATCGCGCAGACCGCGCCGCCGTTACCGATCGATGGCACGTGGCCGGCGAGTCTCCGCTATCTCCCCCTTCGGATGGCCGAAGATCATCCGGCCGCCGACCGTCTGAAGGACCCGCATCACGGTGACCGAGAGCTCGGAGCCGATGTGCCTTGCGCCGTTCTCGATGACGACCATCGTGCCGTCCTCGAGATAGCCGACCGCCTGAGCGGCCTCCTTGCCCTCCTGGATCACGCGCACCGTGATCTCCTCGCCCGGCAGGACGACCGGACGCACGGCCTTCGCGAGGTCGTTCATGTTGAGCACCGTTATGCCCTGGAGCTCGGCAACGCGATTGAGGCCGTAGTCATTGGTCATGATCGGGACGCCGAGGCTCTTCGCGAGCGTGACGAGCTTGCCGTCCGCACCGTTTCCCGCGGGATCCTCCTCGGACAGCTCGACCTTGACGGTCTCCTCTTTCTGCATCTTCGCGAGCATCTCGAGCCCTCGCCGGCCGCGTTCGCGGCGGGATCCGTCGGGCGAGTCGTTGAAGTACTGAAGCTCCGCCAGCACGAACTTCGGGACGATCAGAGTGCCGCGGACATAGCCGGCCCGGACGACGTCCGCGATGCGGCCGTCGATGATGATCGAGGTGTCGAGAAGCAGGCGCGCATCCGCAGTGCTCCCGCGCCGGCTGCCGCGCACGCCTTGCGCGAACGCGCCGAGCTCGTTCCTCTTGACGGCACCTGCCGTCGCCCCCATGACACCGAGCACGACCGCCGTCACCAGCGGTGCGTAGCGCCCTATCTCACCGGGAAGGAACGAGAGTGGGAACGCCAGAAAGAGCGCGAGGATGAGCCCAACAGCAGCGCCGAACGCGCCGCCGATGAGGTCCCCCGCCGATGCCGCGCGGATCCGTTCGACGACGATGGCGGCGGGCATGACGGTGACATATGGCGCGCCGAGCCATCCGAGGATCGCGCAGGCCGTCGCCAGAAGAAGAACGACGAGGACCTGGTTGTTGGCGGGCGTGACCTGGGTGACCTGGAGGAGATTGGCGCCGAGGAAGAATCCGAAAACGAAGCCAATGAGTGCTGCGACAAGACGGATGAAGGCCACGGTGACTCCTTTCTGTGTTGATGCGGCGAGCGCGCGAGCGCACGCCGGGATGGATGGAAGAACATGCTCACGAGTCTAGTGCCGAGGCAGCAGACCGCAGTTGCGTCAGCAGCGAGGACTACGACCGCTTTGCTAGCGTTCTAGCGATGGACGATCGTGCACTGCGCATCAGCGTTTTGCTCGCCGCGCACATCATTTTCCTCTCCGCGGGCGCTCTTCGGATCGTCCGCGGCCAGCGGGGGCACCTTCTTCGATCCCGCGACGCGTGGTGGCTCCAGTACTACCCGCCGCTCGTCTGGGTCCCGTTCGTCGTCGCCTACTTTTTTCCGATAGCCGTCGATCTCCCAGTACCGGTGCGCCTCGCCGGCCTCGCGATCGCGGTCGCCTCCGCGGTCTTCGCGGCCTGGGCGATGTGGTCGCTCGGCAGAAGCTACGGCATTCGCATGGATCTCTTCGACGGCCACCGTCTCGTGACCGCCGGGCCGTATCGCATCACCCGGCATCCGATGTACCTCGGGATCGTGTCGTTCCACGTCGGCGCCACGATCGCGATGGAGAGTCTCGCGCTTCTCGTCATCACGCTCCTCTATGTGATCCCGTTCACGGCCCTCCGGATCCGAGCGGAGGACAGCGTGCTCGCTGACGGGTTCGGCGACGAGTTCCGCGCCTTCGCCGGACGCGTCCCCGCGCTCGTGCCTTTCACGCGCTAACGAAACTTTCGGCCCCAATCGTCCTGGTACGCGAGCTCTTCGAGGGGCCGGCGTTGAGCCTCGCCCCACCGTCCGAGCGGGTAGCCGACCGGGATCAGGCAGAAGGTGTTGACGTCAGCGGGGATGCCGAACAGCGCCTTGATCTTCTCCTCGTTGCACCGATGACTCGTCGTGAGAGTCGTACCGAGCCCGAGCGCGCGGGCGGCAAGCATGAGGTTCTGCACGCCGACGAAGACGGCCGCATGCACCTGGCCGGGCGCGCAGGCGAGGATGAGGACCGGCGCTTCCCCGAGGTGGCGGGCAAGGTGCCATGTGGATTTGAGACGTTTCGCAGTCGCTGGGTCGGTCTTCGCGTGCTCCTCATCGTCGCGAAGTAGAGGCTCCAGGCATTCCCGGTACAGCTCGCCCAGTTGGCGGCGCTTCTCAGCATCCCGGACCACCAGCCAGCGCACGGGTTGTCTGTTTCCGGCGCTGCCGGGGCCTTCGTCGCTGCCTCGAGGATCGTCCGGATGTCTTCGTCCGACACGTCGCGCGACGGATCGAGACGGCGCATCGCGCGCGTCGTGCGGATCGCCTCGAAGACATCCACCGCTAGCGGTCCGCGACCCCCGCGTTCTCGAGCGCCTCCCTGAGCGTCGCGACGCCTTTCACCTCGAGGCCCGTCCCATTCAGGTCGGACATGCTCGCCGACGGGACCACGGCGCGCTCGAACCCGAGCCGCTCCGCCTCCTTGAGCCGCGCCGCGATCCGCTGGACGCGCCGCATCTCGCCGCCGAGGCCGAGCTCGCCGACGAAGACGGTGCGCGGATCGGCCGGCCGGTCCCGGAGCGCGGACGCGACCGCGACCGCCAGACCGAGGTCCGCCGCGGGCTCGCGGATCTTGAGGCCGCCGACGAGGTTGACGTAGACGTCGTGGTTGCCGGCCGATAGGCCGGCGCGCTTGGCAAGCACCGCGAGAAGCAGAAGCACGCGCTGCGGATCGGCGCCGTTCACCGTGCGCCGCGGCAGCCCGAAGCTCGTCGGCGTGACGAGCGCCTGAACCTCGACGAGAAGAGGCCGCGTCCCTTCGACGGTCGGCACGATCACGCTTCCGGCGACGCCGCGGCTCCGCTCCTCGAGGAAGACCTCCGAAGGGTTGGCGACTTCGCGAAGGCCGTTCTCCGCCATCTCGAAGACACCGACCTCGTCGGTCGAGCCAAAGCGATTCTTCGTCGCCCGCAGGATGCGGAATGCGTGGAAGCGCTCGCCCTCGAGATAGAGGACGGCGTCCACGATGTGCTCGAGGACGCGCGGGCCCGCGACCGCGCCCTCCTTCGTGACGTGGCCGACGAGAAAGATCGGAACGTCCTCCCCCTTCGAGAGTTCGAGCAGCCGCGCCGCGCACTCGCGCAGCTGCGACACCCCGCCCGCCGCCGAGGCGATCTCGTCGGAATTCATCGTCTGGATCGAGTCGACGACGGCGAAGATCGGCTTGACCTTACGGATCGCCTCGATGACCGAACCGAGATCGGTCTCCGCGAGAACGAGGATGCCGTCGCTCGCGATGCCGAATCGGCGCGCGCGCATCTTGATCTGCGCCGCCGACTCCTCGCCCGAGACATACAAGACGGTGCCCTTCGCCACCAGCGCCGCCGACGCCTGCATCAGCAGGGAGCTCTTCCCGATGCCAGGATCCCCGCCGAGCAGGACGCATGATCCCTGCACGATCCCGCCGCCGAGAACGCGGTCGAACTCGCCGATGCCGGTGACCATCCGTTCCTCGGCATCCGCCGGAACGTCGCCCAGGGCGATCGGCACTCGGGGCGTCCGCGCGAGGCCTCGGCCCTTCGGCGCTGCGACCACGCGCTCCTCGACGAACGTGTTCCAGCCATCGCACGAGGGGCAGCGCCCGATCCACTTGGGCGATTGGAAACCGCACTGCTGGCACAGGAACGCGGACTTTGGGCGAGGGGGCATCCAACCAAGTATCGGTCCGAACTTGACTTGGGCGGATCCTGCGCTGAACTGGCGGCGTGGAGCTCGATCCGAATGTGGTGCACGTGGCCATCCGGTGGGTCCACGTAGCGGCGATGGCGACGGCATTCGGCGGCGCCATCACGATCTTCGCGCTCTCGACACGTCCCGGCGCCGACTCCGCGAGCGCGGTGGTCGCCGTCGCGGTCAGGTACGAGTGGCTGTTCTGGGCCGCCGCGGGGGTGCTCGCGATGACCGGGATCGGCAACCTCGCCGCCTTCGGTGCCGCGTTGTTGGGACCGAGGACCGATTGGGGCGAAACGCTCATGTGGAAGCTCGGCTTGGTCCTGCTACTCATCGTCCTCTCGCTGCCGCGCACGCTCGCCGTCGCACGCATGAGCGGCTCCGGACCGGTCGCGCAGCGGACGATCCTCGCCGTGCGGAATCTCTACGGAGCCACGACCGCCACGTTCGCCGCGATCCTCGCGCTCGCGGTCTGGCTCGCGCACGGGATGTGAGATGAAGCTGTTGACCTGGTCGCTGGCGACCTTCCACACGACGGTATTCGTCCTCGTGATCGTGCTGCTCGCGTATTCCGGTGGCGGACTCGGACAGGCGCTGGGCGGGCTGAACACGTTTGCCGGCCTCGGCCTGTTCCTGGTCCTCTGGACAACGACCTACCTGACAACGGCGCGGGCGCTCGCGGGTCTCGATTTCATCGGGTCCGCACGCGACCGTCGCGGTTACGGGCGGCGCGCCTTTCGGTGGGGCGCCGCGAACGGCATGTCGTTCCTCGCCGTCCTTGGCATCGTCGCGCTCGTCGTGGCCGTCGCGAATACTCGGCCCGGGCAGGTCGGATCGGGGATCCTGCTCCCGTTCCTGTTCATCGCTCCGATCGGGCTGGTCGTTTCCGCGGCCGTTGGCGGAGCCGTCGGCGTGCTCTTCGGGATCATCGACCTCGCCTTGTTCGCGGTCGCGGGACTCACAGGACACGACGCGAGGCCGGCGGCCTAGGGGGCGACTGGCTCCGGCTTGCGCTCTTCGGCCTGCGTCTTCTCGATGACGAGCTTGCCTTCGACCGGGGTGATCGTGACCGTGTCGCCCGCGTGGAACTTGCCCTGGAGGAGCATCTCCGCGAGCGGATCGGCGATCTCGTTCTGGATCGCGCGCGCGAGCGGACGCGCGCCGAAGTTGGAGTCGTAGCCGACCAAGGCGATGTGGTCCTTGGTGTCATCGGTCACGACCAGCGTGATCTCCTGCGAGGCGAGCTGCTTGCGCACCCCAACGAGCTCGAGCTCGACGATCTTGCGGATCTCTTGCCTGTTGAGCGGCTGGAATACGACGGTCGCGTCGATCCGGTTCAGGAACTCGGGCCGGAAGAAGCGCTTCATCTCCTCCATGACCCGTTCCTTCATTCGCTCGTACGCAGCTGTGATGTTCGGGTCGTCGCCGCCTTCGACCTTCGCGCGGAAGCCAAGCGCCGATTCGCTCTTCAACATCTTCTGCGCCAGGTTGCTCGTCATGATCACGATCGTGTTGCGGAAGTCGACGCTCCGGCCCTTCGCATCTGCGAGACGGCCTTCGTCGAAGACCTGCAGCAGCATGTTGAAGACCTCGGGGTGCGCCTTCTCGATCTCGTCGAGGAGGATCACGCAGTACGACTTGCGCCGGACGGTCTCGGTGAGCTGGCCGCCCTCTTCGTATCCGACGTAGCCGGGCGGCGAGCCGACCAGACGCGACACGTTGTGCCGCTCCATGTAGTCGGACATATCGATCTTCACCATGTTCTCTTCGCTGCCGAACATGAACTCCGCGAGCACGCGGGCGAGGTGCGTCTTACCGGTACCCGTCGGACCCACGAAGAAGAAGACGCCGATCGGTCGGCGCGGGTCTTTCAGGCCGGCGCGCGCGCGACGGACCGCCCGTGCGATCGTCGTGACGGCGATGTCCTGCCCGATGACGCGACCGTGGAGGGCCTCTTCCATCTTCAGGAGCTTCTGCGTCTCCTCCTCGGCGAGCTTCCGCACCGGGATCCCGGTCCACATCGAGACCACCTCGGCGATGTCCTCGTCGGTCACCTCGGGGCGCTTCTGCGACTGCGCGAGCAGCCAGTCGGCCTTCGCCTGCTGCAACTTGTCCTGCTGCGCGCGCTCCTGCTGACGGAGCGTGGAGGCGAGCTCGTACTGCTGCGCCTCCATGGCCTGTTCCTTCTCGGTGACGACGCGGTCGAGCTCACGCTGAGCTTCCTTCACGTCGGTCGGGACGGTCGAGTAGCGCAGACGGACGCGGCTCGCAGCCTCGTCCATGAGGTCGATCGCCTTGTCCGGCAGGAAGCGGTCCGTGATGTACCTCGAGGAGAGCTCGGCCGACGCCTTCACGGCGTCCTCGGTGATCGAGACTTTGTGGTGGTCCTCGTACCGGGTGCGGATCCCCATCAGGATCGCCTGCGTCTCCTCGATCGAGGGCTCCTCGACCATGACCGGCTGGAAGCGGCGCTCGAGGGCCGCGTCGCGCTCGATGTACTTGCGGAACTCGTCAAGGGTCGTCGCGCCGATGCACTGCAGCTCGCCCCGAGCCAGGGACGGCTTCAGGATGTTCGCCGCGTCGACGGCCCCTTCGGCGGCGCCGGCGCCGACGAGCGTGTGCAGCTCGTCGATGAAGAGGATGACGTCGTGCGCGTGGCGGAGCTCCTCGATGATCTTCTTGAGGCGCTCCTCGAACTCGCCGCGATACTTCGTGCCGGCGACGAGAGACCCGATGTCGAGCGTGAGGACGCGCTTGCCCTGGAGCGTCTCAGGCACGTCGCCCTTCACGATCCGGTGCGCGAGCCCTTCCGCGATCGCGGTCTTGCCGACGCCAGGCTCACCGATCAGCGCCGGGTTGTTCTTGGTCCGGCGCGAGAGGATCTGGATGACCCGTTCGATCTCCTTCTCGCGGCCGATGACCGGATCGAGCTGGTTCGCTTTCGCCATGGCCGTGAGGTTCACGCCGAGCTGGTCGAGGGTCGGCGTCTTCGAGCTTGCCGACTTCCCACCCGCCGCCGTCGTCTCCGTCGCTTGGGGGTGCTGCTGTCCGAGGGTCGCGATCACCTGGTGCCGGACCTTCTCGAGCGAGACGCCGAGCGATTCGAGGACACCGGACGCGATGCCCTCACCCTCGCGGACGAGGCCGAGGAGCAGGTGCTCGGTGCCGACGTGGCTGTGCCCAAGCTTCCGAGCCTCGTCGATCGCGAGCTCGATGACCTTTTTGGTCCGCGGCGAGAGGGTGATCTCGCTCGGGGAGGTGGTCGAATCGCCGCGGCCGATGATGAACTCGACCGCGGTGCGAACCTTCGAGAGCTCGACCCCGAGGGAGTCGAGAACGCGCGCCGCGACACCCTCGCCTTCGCGCACCAGACCGAGGAGGAGATGCTCCGTTCCTATGTAGTTGTGGTTGAAACGGATCGCCTCGTCCTGGGCAAGCGCGAGGACTCGCTTCGCACGATCGTTAAAGCGGTCGAACGGTCCCATCTGTTGCGTCTTCTAAAGGTATATCGCCGCGTCTAGCATCTGGTTCCGATTATACGTTCGCATCTTGCTCTGTCCGAGTTGCGTACAACACATTTCCTGCCGCTTGACGCACCGAAAGCGAGAGCCGACGGCGCTCCGGGTCGATCGCAACCACTCGGACACGGACGAGATCGCCCGGGTGGACCACCTCGGCCGGGCTCGCGATACGCCGTGGAGCGATCTCACTGATGTGGATCAGACCCTCGATTCCCGTCGTGACGCGGGCAAATGCCCCATATGGCATGACGCGGGTGATCGTCGCGTCCACGTCGGTCCCGACGGCGAGCTCGTGGGGCGCCTGGACCCACGGATCCTCCTCGAGCCGCTTGATAGATAAGGAGATGCGACCCCGCTCCCGATCGACGCCGGTGACGAGCACACGCACGCTCTCCCCGGCGCGATGAAGAGTGGATGGTTCGATCCCCTTGTCCCACGTGATCTCCGAGCGATGGACGAGCCCATCGGCCGTGCCGACGTCGACGAAGACCCCGAAGGTCGTCACGCTGGTGACGGTGCCGTCCAACACCTGTCCCTCCTCTAATTGGGACGACGCCTCCTCCTTGCGCCGCCGCCGGAGGTCCTGCGCCGCCGCTTTCTCCGACAGGATCAAGCGGTCCCGACGCTGGTCCGCCTCGATGACCTTCAGCGGAAGGCGCTTGCCGACGTAATCGCGGAGGGCGTCGGGGACGGTGGTGCGCTCGGGTCCACCGAGGTTGCCCACTGACGCGAGCTGCGAGAGCGGGACGAAACCCCGGAGCCCGAGGTCGACGACCAGGCCGCCACGATTGGCTTCCACGACTTCCGCCTCGACGAGCTCGCCGCTCCTGGCGAGCTCCGACATCCGGGTCCACTGCAGACGGCTCCGCACGCGCCGCGTCGAGAGGACAACGCGGCCGTCCGGACCTTCCGGTTGGACCACCGCCGCGACAACTCTGTCGCCGACTGCGACATCCGTTCCTTCTCCGCTCGCTTCGCGTAGAGAAAGCACGCCAGCTGAGCGTCCGCCGAGGTCGACGAGCGCCTCGTCGCCGCTCACGGAGGCGACGACACCTTCCACGACCTCACCTGAACGGGGTGGCCGGACGGCGCGCTCCTCCCCTTCGATGCCGGCGAGCAGCTCTTCCATCGTTTCCGGATCGATGGCCATACCCGAGCGGGGAGGCAAACCACGTGCCATCGGTATGATTCGCCAAACGGGGGGAGCGAGGGAGGAATCCGTCAACCCGACGGCACTTTGGCCCGAACGGCTGGCTCATATCGCCGTCCTTCTGCGCGCCGAGGGAACGGCCGTCCTTGCGACCTCTGGCGACGATCTCCGCACCGTATTCACACACGACGTTTCGCCCGACACCAAATGGCGCGGCATCTTCGACGCCGACGCCGTGGTGCGCACGCTCGGTGGCTCGACCGTCGGCACAGCGGTGGCGGCAGGTCGCTGGGAGGAAGACGCAGCGTTTGCGCTCCTCACACGCATCGACCTCCCCGACGGCGAAGCGCTTCTCTGCGCGCTGCGACACGGCGTACCGTTCGACGCCGTCGAGCTTTCAACCGCGAGCGCGGCGGCCGAGCTCCTCGCGATGAGCGTCGGCGACGGTCGCGCTATCGCGGACGCCAAGAACGAGAGCGAGCAGAACAATGACCGTGTCGAGCTCCTCGAGCACCTGCTCGCCGGCCTCGACGAGACGCGCGACGCGTCGGCGCTGCTTGCTCGCGCGGCGGAGGACATCGCCAGCCGTATGGGCGCCGGTGGAACCTCGATCATGCTGGTCGAAGGCAACCGCCTGCGAGTACGCGCGTCGGTCGGGATCGGCGTGCCCCTCGGCCACGAGCAGCGGGTCGATGAGGGGATCGCCGGATGGGTCGCGAGCCGCGGAGAGCGGGTCGTCCTCAGGGGTCCGGTCGACGATGACCGTTTCCACGGCAGCGATCCGCACGCCGGCGAGTCCGTGATCATGCCTCTCCGCAACGGCGACCAGATCATCGGGGTCCTCAACGTCAAGCGGCCGACCGGCGCGGAGGGCTTCGGCAAAAAGCTCGACGTCCTCGACGCGATCGCGCGAGACGTCGGGCGCGCGCTCGTCGCGGTCAATCGGATCGACGACCTCGAGCGTGAACGGCGTTCCGAGCTCGCGCTCGAGGACGTGATGCGCCAGGCAGCGGCGGGCGACGGCGACGCGGCCGCTCGGACCGCCGCGAGCTCGTTCGGACATCATGCCGTCGCCGTGCGCGGCCCAGATGGACGGATCCTCGCTCTCCACGCGGAAGACAAGGAGTGTCGCGAGGCGGCGCTCGAAGCGAGTGCGAAGGTGGAGGCCCCACCTGGATCGGGCATCCGAGTGGGGGTCGCGCGACACGGACGCCCGTACGAGCCCGGCGAGGAGCAGCTCGCCGGTCGTGCCGCAGATGCGCTGGGACTCCTGGCCCACACCGAAGTCGATTCGGCACCCAAGCGGCGCTCGGGCGTTCGTGTCCTTGCCGTTGAGGATCATCCGGTCATGCGACTCGGAGTGCGCGCGCTGCTCGAGCGCGAGGGACTCGTCGTTGCGGGGATCACCTCGACGTGCGCGGAAGCCGTGGACCTCATCGCCGAGAACGAACCGGACGTGGTGCTCTTGGACCTCGGACTTCCCGACGCGACCGGACCGGAAGCCGTCGTTCGGATTCGAGAGGTCTCGAGCTCCCTGCCGATCGTCGCGTTCAGCATCGAGCGCACCCCCGATGTGATCCGCGCCGTCCTTCGCGCTGGAGCAAATGGGTATGTCTCGAAGGACGCGCCATCGAGCCAGGTGATCGCCGCGCTCGAGGCGGCGGTCCAG
This sequence comes from Candidatus Limnocylindria bacterium, assembly GCA_036570125.1. Classification (GTDB taxonomy): domain Bacteria; phylum Chloroflexota; class Limnocylindria; order P2-11E; family P2-11E; genus 3-1-20CM-2-70-9. Next base: position 13,250 of record DATCPK010000159.1, on the reverse strand, counting down.
GGCCTGACGGCCCTCGGCCCAGCCGAGGCTCGGGCGCTCAGTCGATCCATTGAGCCGGCTCCCGTGCCGGGAGTGCCCGAGGACGGAGCCGATGTTGAAGTCGACGAGTCGGAGCCCGGTGCTGCGGTACCCGTGCGCGAGCCGCTCACCCCGCGGGAGCTCGAGCTCCTTCGTTACCTGGCAGAGGGTTACACCAATAAGGAGATCGCTCGCGCCATGGTCCTCGCGGAGGACACCGTGAAGAAAGGTGTACAGACCCTCATCGCGAAGCTCGGCGCTACCGATCGGACCCATGCCGTGGTCCTCGCGTTACGGCGTCACCTCATCGAATAGCGCTAGTTCTCTAGTACCCGGTTCGACGGGTTCGCCATCGACCGCCAGCGCGTTTTCTAGGTAGGCATCTCGCTCGAGGGCCTCGCGACTGCCGCCCTTATCCGTTCGGGTACCGGCCATGAAGCGGTTCGCCTGCATGCCCGCCGAGGGCCGGAATGGCTGGCTGCCGAGTGGGTATCCGAAAAGGACCTGATCGGGGATTAACCAGCAGATGCCACGCGTGCAGAGTTCCCGCGCCGTCGTACGAAGAGGGGCGAGATCTAAACCAGATCTTTGGTGGGCGTGCGGCGGGGCGGAGGGGGACGTTGGCAGACTGGGCCCTGCTTTGGGCACGGTGTCGCGACGGCGACGCGGTGGCGCGCTGCGCGCTCATCGAGCGCTACGCGCCGCTGGCTACCCGGATCGCACGCGGGATGAATGTTCCCGTCGGTGCTGTCGCGGGCCCGGACGATCTCGAGTCTGCCGCCCTGATCGGCCTGATCGACGCCGTCGATCGGTTCGAGCCCGATCGCGGTGTTCCCTTCGAGGGTTATGCAAGCTTGCGGATCCGCGGCGCGGTCCTGGACGAGGTGCGCCGCGTGGACGAGCTTGGACGGGCGGACCGACGACGCCAACGCGCGGCCGCGGCGCAGGGGGAGGCGGGCTCGTATCACGGGACCGTCTCGCTCGATGAGCTCATCGAGCGCGGGTACCACGGGGGGGCGGAGCAGGACGAACTCGCGGAGCGCTACGAGGCGGAGGATCTCCGTATGCGTGTGCGCTCCGCGATGACCTGCCTGCCGGCTCGCCAACGCGAGGTCCTCGAGCGGTACTACGGTCAGTCGCTCACGCTCCGTGAAGCCGGCCTCCGCATGGGGATCAGCGAAGCGCGCGCGTGCCAGCTGCACGGGCGCGCTATCCAGAATCTCCGTCGCCAACTGTCGGTCCTCCTTCCGACTCCAGTCGCCGCACCTCGCGTTCCCGTCGCCGCCTAAACCTCAGCCCGCGAGCGCGAGCTCGCGCTGCGCCGGCAGGAACTCGTTTGAACGCAGCTCGAGCCGCCCGAGGTCGCACAGCCAGACCGCCAGTCCCAACGGACGCAGGAGCCGGTCGATGACATCGTGCCGCGCGAACCGGTTACTGAAGAGCCGCGCAAGGTCGTCGAAGAGCGGATGGATCACGGTCTCGAAACCGAGAAGGCCGGCCTCGTACTCACGAGGAGACTCGGCTGGAAACGGACCGAGCCGGTCGTACTTCCAAAGAACGTAGTCCCCGCGCTCCGCGCGGTGGACGACTCGAAGACGCCTCTGGCGGGGCGCGCCGACAAGCCGGCCGTCGCCAAGCAGCGAGCCGAGGATCACCTGGAATTGGACTGGGTCGGGAGACACTCGGCGGAGTGCCTTGCTCGGATCCTGTGCCACGCGAAATGGATCGGCCTCACCTTGCGTTGCGCTCCGGACGTGGCAGCGCGTTGCGGAGTCGCATGCCGGAAAACGCGACGGTCGACGCCACGACCTCGTCCCACAGGGGCCAGAGGTTCGGGGCGGTTCGCAACTCGATCGCAGCCGCCGCGTGGCGGCCGACGAGATCATCGATCGTGACCCGAGCGACCCCGCCCACGGGCTCGCGGCTCATCCAGTAGCCCGCGGTATCGAGGCTCTCGGAGAAGGTCGCTTCAGGCATGCGGTAGAGGTACAAGGTCGCTGCGCGCACACGTTCGAGCCAACCGTCCTCGATGACGTGGATGCGCGAGGCCGGGTTCCCATCGAGAAGCGAGACGACGTCGGCTTTGGTTGTCCGCTCCCCCGCCCAGAACGTGCACCGCGGGCAGTCGCGCGGGAACCAGTACAGCGGCAGATGGCGGGTGTCGATGGCCCACACCAGAGGCTCGTCGCTCGATGCGGGGTTGGGGCGGTGCGGCGCGAAATGCTCGAGGTCGGGGTCCTCGCTGACGTGCCACAGCGCGTGGGGACCCTCGCCGCGATAGGGCGGTGCGGACGCGCGCCTCATTTGCTTCCAGAAAACAAAAGACCCTGGCGCTTTCGCGTCGGGGTCTTTAGATCCCGGCCCTGACCTATTTTCCCGGGGACCGACGTCCCGAGTATCTTCGGCGCTGGTGGGCTTGACTGCTGTGTTCGGGATGGGAACAGGTATGACCCCACCGCTCCAAGGACCGAGAAGACAATTTTACCGCGTTGGCGCGGCGCGTCAACGCGGTCGGTGCGGCGGCGGCCGGACGCTCTCTAGCCCGTCGTTCGTGGAAGCTGCACAGCGAGGATGGATGAGAGAGGACCGGCGACGATCTGTCCACCGGGCTCCCGGAACATGAAGCCAACTGATGTGATGAGCTGGCCGTCCCCGCGCGCGACGGCCTGATCCCCGTCCATGAACTCGTACGCGTCCAGCGCGAAGGACTGCGACTCGACCTCGTGCCAGCGGTCCGCGAGCAGCACGTGCTTGATCTCATTGACCTGGATCCCGAGCGTCATGTCCGCACCTCCGGTGTAGCCATCCTTATAAAGAAAAGAGGCCTCCACAAAAAGCGGAGGCCTCTATCGAGCTTCACGGTGATCGTGACGAGGAAGACGAACGAATTGTTCGTACCGCGCCGGGACCGTCGTTGGCCCGGCTGGGTGCTGAAATTAGGTCAAGCCCTCGACCGTTAGTACGGCTCAGCTCCAGATCTTGCGATCCTTCCACCCGCCGCCTATCAAACACGTAGTCTACGTGCGGTCTTACCTGGTTACCCAGAGGGTGAGCTCATCTCAAGGTCGGCTTCCCACTTAGATGCTTTCAGCGGTTATCCGGAACGGACATAGCTACCGAGCGGTGCCCTTGGCAGGACAACTCGTACACCATCGGTCCGCTCACCCCGGTCCTCTCGTACTGGGGGCAACTCCTCTCAACTCACCTGCGCGCACACTGGATAGAGACCGACTATTTGTTACTAGGCCAGCTGGTTTCTTGTTCCCGCTGGCTCCCTGCGTCGCCGCAGGGTTCCGACCATATCTTCTCGACTACGTCGAGTCCGGCGTATGGCCTGTGAGGATTCCGATCACGCGATCGGTCTTTCCTGCTGATTGTCCGCACCTCGCGCATTTTCACTGCTGATCGCAGTAGCGGAGGATCCACGGAGTTCCCAGCATTTAGCCAGATTTATTTCGGCCTTGGGTTTGCCGAATCTCCACTTACAAACAGGCTCGCTTCGAACGATGTTGGAGAGCAACAGCTCAATCTCGAACTGTTTCACAACGTTCTGAACCCAGCTCGCGTACCGCTTTAATGGGCGAACAGCCCAACCCTTGGGAGGTACTGCCCCCCCAGGATGCGACGAGCCGACATCGAGGTGCCAAACCACGCCGTCGCTGTGAACGCTTGGGCGTGATAAGCCTGTTATCCCCGGGGTAGCTTTTATCCGATGATTCCTGACTCTTCCACTCGAGATCAGAAGGTCACTAAGCCCGACTTTCGTCCCTGCTCGGCTTGTCTGCCTCACAGTCAAGCACCCTTATGCCTTTGCACTCTATGGCTGATTTCCAACCAGCCTGAGGGTACCTTTGGGCGCCTCCGTTACATTTTAGGAGGCGACCGCCCCAGTCAAACTGCCCACCTGGCAATGTCCGGCTGCCGGATTATGGACATCCGTTAGAGCCGAAGTCACGCAAGGGTGGTATTTCACTGTTGACTCCACCGACGCTAGCGCGCCGGCTTCAAAGTCTCCCACCTATGCTACACATGCGTAACCCCAGTCCAATGCCAAGATGCAGTAAAGCTCCACGGGGTCTTTTTGTCCAAGTGTGCGTAACCCGCGTCTTCACGGGTATCTCAGTTTCGCCGGGTCCCTCCTAGAGACAGCGGCCAAGTCGTTACACCTTTCGTGCGGGTCGGAACTTACCCGACAAGGAATTTCGCTCTTCGTCTTGCTCGATCACGAGATCGAGTGAGTAGTCCTCTTAAGAGCAGAACTATTAAGAGCAGAACTACTCCTGCATGTCGCCATGCAGATGGGACCATCTCTTCATCCGAAACACACGCGGATGTCCGACGTATGGTCTCTGAGGATTCCGGTCGCATTTCTGTGATCGGTCTTTCCTGCTGATTGTCCGCACCAGATACGTTGTCACTGCGGTGCGCAGTACGGCTCGGCTTTCGCCTTCGCCGGCTGCTTGGCGTGTGCGCTTTGCGCCACGCCGCAGTAGCACTGGATACTCGGAGATCCCAGCACATAGTCGGATTTTCTAAGGCAGCGATTTCCACCTTAGGACCGTTATAGTTACGGCCGCCGTTCACCGGGGCTTCAGTTCGAGCCTTTCAGCTCTCCCATTGACCTTCCGGCACTGGGCAGGTGTCAGCCCCTATACGTAGGGTTTCCCCTTCGCAGAGACCTGTGTTTTTGTTAAACAGTCGCTTGGCCCGTTTATCTGAGGCATCGATCACTTCCTCTCACGGTAAAGCGAGAGCGTGCGATGCACCCCTTCTCCCGAAGTTACGGGGTCATTTTGCAGAGTTCCTTTAGGAGGGTTCTCCCGATCGCCTTGGTGTACTCCACCCGCCTACCTGCGTCGGTTTGCGGTACGGTCACTCTCGACCTCACTAGAGGCTTTTCTTGCCAATTTGGCTCATCCCACTTGCCACATTGCTGCGGCTCGCATTCCGTTTTCACCTTGACCTCCCGACGGATTTACCTATCAGGAGACGGTTACGACGTTAGACGCACATAGCCAAAGTGCGCTGGGACTACCAGGTTGGGTCACCCCTTTGTTGATAACGGTCTTGAGTGGTTCCGGAATATAAACCGGACATCCATCGACTACGCCTTTCGGCCTCGTCTTAGGACCGACTGACCCTGAGCGGATTAACCTTCCTCAGGAAACCTTAGGCATACGGCGTGTGCGTTTCTCACGCACATTTCGCTACTCGTTCCGGCATTCGCACTTCTCGGAGCTCCAGCGGTCCTCACGGTCCACCTTCACTGCGCCGAGAACGCTCCTCTACCACTCCCGATCCACCGAGGTGGATCGCGAATCCAAAGCTTCGGTACCAGGTTTGAGCCCCGTTAGATTTTCGGCGCTGGACCACTCGACCAGTGAGCTGTTACGCACTCTTTCAATGATGGCTGCTTCTAAGCCAACATCCTGGTTGTCTGAGCGATCCAACATCCTTTGCCACTTAACCTGGACTTAGGGACCTTAGCTGTTGGTCTGGGCTGTTTCCCTTTTGTCTCTGGAGCTTAGCCCCCGGAGACTGACTGCCACGCTTCGATTTGCCGCATTCGGAGTTTGATTGGGTTTGGTAAGCGATAAGCCCCCTAGCCCATTCAGTGCTCTACCTCAGCAAATGAACGCGCGACGCTAGCCCTAAAGCTATTTCGAGGAGAACCAGCTATCTCCGAGTTCGTTTGGCATTTCACCTCTACCCACAGCTCATCTCTCAACTTTTCAATGTTGAAGAGTTCGGTCCTCCACGGAGTTTTACCTCCGCTTCGACCTGGCCATGGGTAGCTCACTCGGTTTCGGGTCTAGTGCATGCGACTACGGGTCTTGCGACCCACGCCCTATTCAGACTCGCTTTCGCTTCGGCTTCGGCCGTCAGGCCTTAACCTCGCCGCATACAGCTAACTCGCCGGATCATTCTTCAATAGGCACGCCGTCACGCTACCGCGACGAATCGCGGCAACACGCTTCGACTGCTTGTAGGCACACGGTTTCAGTTTCTATTTCACTCCCCTCCCGGGGTGCTTTTCACCTTTCCCTCACGGTACTGGTTCACTATCGGTCGCTAGAGGTATTTAGCCTTAGACAATGGTCTGACTGGTTTCCCACCCTGGAGACCTTCCGGGTGGTACTCGAGAGCAGTGACCGGAGGCTGATCGCTTTCGCATACCGGGCTATCACCGTCTATGGCGGGCCGTTCCAGGCACCTTCTGCTAACGATCAGTTTTATAACTCCGTCGCGGACCGGCAGGTCCACCGTCACGCCTCACAACACCCTTTCCGCAACGACTGCCGTCTATCACGCGGAAAAGGTTTGGGCTATTCCCGTTTCGCTCGCCACTACTCAGGGAATGATTTCTGTTCCTCGAGGTACTGAGATGTTTCAGTTCCCTCGGTGCCCTCCACGCACCCTATGAATTCAGGTGCGGGTGACCAGGGATAAACCTGGCCGGGTTTCCCCATTCGGAAATTTCCGGATCAACGCTTGCTACCAGCTACCCGGAACTTATCGCAGGTGACCGCGTCCTTCTTCGGCCTCTAGCGCCAAGGCATTCGCCGTGCGCCCTTTGTAGCTTGACCTAATCCAGCATCCAGCCCGGCCCACGAAGGGCAGGCAGACGCTGTTTGGTTCTCAAAAATAAAATTGACGATCGGTACGAACTTTCGCTATTGGCGAAACTCGTTTTCGTCTTCCTCTTCACTTGTTAAGGTTCACCGTTCGCTCGAGTCCGGGCACGACACAACGACGTGCACGGGCTCGAACGCACGATCATTCGGAAGCTGGTTATACGCGGGCTGACCTCCATGCGGTGACGACGCCGGCGGATTTTCCATAATACGCCGGGATCTCGGACGGTGGAGCCGAGGAGATTCGAACTCCTGACCTTCTCCTTGCAAAGGAGACGCTCTACCAGCTGAGCCACGGCCCCAGGCGGCGGTCAGCATAGCTGCGGTGTGCGGATTCTTGGACGCTGAACCGCGGTGGGCGGTTCTGGACTCGAACCAGAGACCTCTGCCTTATCAGGGCAGTGCTCTAACCAGCTGAGCTAACCGCCCCCGACGTAGCTGCTACGAGGAGCAGGCGCCATGGTACGGGCGATCGTTAACCGAAGAAGAGTGGCAGGAACGGGCGCGTCTCGTCGCCGCTTTGGGGTTCCGTGTGAGCACGGTCCCTCCGCGTATTGATTCGAATCACTTCCGTTGAAGGAAGGAGTCGTCGGACTTTTAAGGGTTCGACGATCGACCTGGAAAGAGCTTGAGCGAGACCCCGAAGGGTCCGCTCGAGATTCCCTAGAAAGGAGGTGATCCAGCCGCACCTTCCGGTACGGCTACCTTGTTACGACTTCGTCCCAGTCGCCAATCCCACCTTCGACGGCTGCCTCCTTGCGGTTGGCTTACCGGCTTCGGGTGTTACTGACTCCCATGACGTGACGGGCGGTGTGTACAAGGCCCGGGAACATATTCACCGCGGTGTGCTGACCCGCGGTTACTAGCAACTCCGACTTCACGAAGGCGGGTTGCAGCCTTCGATCTGAACTGACGCCGGTTTTAAGGGATTAGCTTCACATTGCTGTGTCGCGACCCGCTGTGACCGGCGATTGTAGCGTGCGTGTAGCCCCAGACATAAAGGCCACGCGGACTTGACTTCGTCCCCACCTTCCTCCGAGTTTCTCTCGGCAGTGGGATCTGAGAGATACAACAGACCCCGAGGGTTGCGCTCGTTGCGGGACTTAACCCAACATCTCACGACACGAGCTGACGACAGCCGTGCAACACCTGTACGAGCTCCCTTGCGGGTCGGTTCCCTTTCGGGTTCCTACCACTCGCATGTCAAGTCTGGGTAAGGTTCTTCGCGTACCATCGAATTAAACCGCACGCTCCGCTGCTTGTGCGGGCCCCCGTCAATTCCTTTGAGTTTTAACCTTGCGGTCGTACTCCCCAGGCGGGGCACTTAATGCGTTAGCTACGGCACTGCCGGGGTCGATACCGACAACACCTAGTGCCCATTGTTTACGGCTAGGACTAACGGGGTATCTACATTCTGTTGCTTCCTCGGGTTAGTCACCGAGTACTGACCAGACCGTTCGGTCTGGCGAGCCGAGCAATTTCTGTCGGCCTCTCGCCATTGCTGACGAGATCGGACTGTGTCTTCGCCCCGATCGTTCGTCGGGGGCCTGCGTACAGTCTCTACGGGGTCCAGGTCCCTCTCGGGACGCTTGTATGAATCTGGACTTCCCTCGGCGTTATCCCACTCACAAGAAGCGGATGGGACTTTCACCGATATAGCAGGGAATTGGCACCGGCATTACTGCCGGTGGGGACGAGATTTCATCCCGGTCGCTCCCCTAGCTTTCGCGCCTGAGTGTCAAGGGCGGGCCAGCAAATCGCTTTCGCCACTGGTGTTCCTTCCGGTATCTACGCATTTTACCGCTACACCGGAAATTCCATTTGCCTCTCCCGCCTTCAAGTCCTGAAGTTTCGAACGGCCTCTCCCAGTTGGGCCGGGAGCTTTCACGCTCGACTTTCAGGACCACCTGCGCGCGCTTTACGCCCAGTAAATCCGGACAACGCTCGCAACCTACGTATTACCGCGGCTGCTGGCACGTAGTTAGCCGTTGCTTATTCCTCAGGTACCGTCGGGTGTCTTCCCTGAGAAAAGCGGTTTACGACCCGAAGGCCTTCATCCCGCACGCGGCGTGGCTGCGTCAGAGTTTCCTCCATTGCGCAAAATTCCTAACTGCTGCCTCCCGTAGGAGTCTGGGCCGTGTCTCAGTCCCAGTCTGGCTGGCCATCCTCTCAGACCAGCTACGGATCGAAGCCTTGGTATGCCGTTACCACACCAACTAGCTAATCCGCCGCAGGCCCCTCCCAAAGCGTCTTGCGACTTTAAGCACCGAAATGAATCGGTGGTCACATCCGGTATTAGCAACTCTTTCGAGTTGTTATCCCAAACTTCGGGGCAGGTCACCTACGTGTTACTCAGCCGTTCGCCACTCACTTCAGTCCTTGCGGACTGAAGTCCGTTCGACTTGCATGTTTTATGCACGCCGCCAGCGTTTGTCCTGAGCCAGGATCAAACTCTCCGACAAAACAAAGGACCGTCCTTTCGGAACGGTCACCTTAAGCTTCGAGTTCGATCCAAAAAATCGACGAGTCCGCGCTGTTCGTTCCTGCCACTCTTCAGCTGTTAAAGATCGTGCCCTTTGCCTCCCATGCGGAAATGGCCACGGGCGTGATGTGAGCGGTAATCGTACCAACTCAAGGGTCGGCGCGTCAACGCGCTGTTGAGCCGGCGATGTCAGAGCCCTCGACGACCCTCTAAAGCACGACTGACCGTGACTTCGTCGGCCCATTCGAGGTCGCCGCCCATCGGGAGCCCGCGGGCCAAGCGAGTCACCCGCACGCCGTTTCCTGACGTGAGCTGCGCGATGTACATCGCGGTCGCGTCGCCTTCGAGATTTGGATTTGTCGCCAGGATCAGCTCCTCGATCCCGCCCTGCTTCAGGCGCTGCGCGAGCTGCGGGATCTTGAGGTCGTCCGGGCGGACGCCATTCACCGGCGAGATCGCGCCGTGTAGGACGTGATAGAGACCGCCGAACTGTCCGGTGCGCTCGATGGCGAGCACGTCGAGCGGTTCCTCGACCACGCAGACGATCCGCTTGTCGCGCTCGTCGGACGCGCAGATGCCGCAGGGATCCGTCTCGGCGATGTTGAAGCAGACCGAGCAGTAGCGGAGGTCGGTCTTCACCGAGCGCACCGCGGCCGCGAGCGCTTCCGCGTCGCTACTCGACGTACGAAGGATGTGATAGGCGAGTCGCTGCGCGGTCTTGGGTCCGACGCCCGGCAGCTTCGAGAGCTCGTCTATCAGGCGTGCGAGCGGACGCGCGAGGGCAGTCGGCACATCACATCCCCGGAAGCTTCAGGCCGCCGGTGAGGCCGCCGAGCTTGTCGGCCGCGAGCTGCTTCGACTTGGCGAGCGCGTCGGTGGTCGCGGCCCGGACGAGGTCCTCAAGGGTTTCGACGTCTTCGGGATCGACCGCTTCCTTCTTGATGCGGACCTCTTTGCACTCCTGCGTTCCGGTCATCACGACGACGACCGCGCCGCCGCCGGCCGATCCTTCGACTGTTATCGCACCGAGCTCGTCCTGCGCCTTTGCCATGTCGGCCTGCATCTTCTGCGCGAGCTTCTGGATGTCGCCGAAGTTCTTCATTCGATCTCCATGATGCGGTCCGGTCGACCGAGCGTGTCGATGGCCGCGCGCAGCATCGGGTCGTCGGTCACGGCGTCAGGCACGCCGGCCTGTCGCACGCACTTCACGCGGACGGTCGCATTCAGGATCTCCGAGAGATCCTGCTCGAGCTCGGCTCGACGTTTCTCCTGCCAGAGCAACCTCGCGAACTCTTCACCGAAGCCGATGACGATCGTCGCGCCTTCTATAGCGAGCGGTTCGGCCTTCGCAAGCTGTGCGGCTTTGCCGATGCTCCGCTCCTTCGCGCGCTCGACCAGCTCGCCCCAGGCTTTTCGGACGTTCTCGAGCTTCACGGCCGGCGAGGCCGCGCCAACTGTGACGGTCGTGGTCTCGGTCACGACCCGTCGCTCGGCGATCGCGACCACGGACCCGCGCGAGGCATCGCGGCGGGGTTCGGGACGCATCGGCGAGGGAGTGGTCGGCCGGGGCGCCGCAGGACGATCGACCTCGCGTTTCGGGTCCGGCGGCGGTGCGGCCTTTTCGGTCGACGTCACGAGATCCAGGATCGCGAGCTCGAGCGGTAGAGGGGTGCCCTCGCTCGTGCGTAAGTGCTGCTCGGTCTCGATGAGACGCTTCGCGATCTTCGCGAGCTGATCCAACGGGAGTCCTTGCGCCTGCGCGCGCAGCTTTGCCGCCATCTGCTCGCTCACGGCCTCGGGCGTGTTGCCCGTCGCGCGCGTGAACACGAGTGCGCGGGCGTGCTCGATCGCGCGCCGCACGAAGAGACGGAGATCGCGGCCGTCGTCGACGAGCCGGCCGATGAGCTCGACGCCTTTCGCGGCATCCGCTGCTGCGAACGCGTCGAACAGCGCGGCGGTCTCCTCCCAGTCCGACGCTCCGAGGAGGTCGTCGACCTCCTTCAGGGTGATGGCCCCGTTGGCGAAGGCGATGACCATGTCGAGCATGCTCTCCGCGTCGCGGAGCGAGCCCTGCGCGTGCCGCGCGATCGCGTCGAGGGCGGCCGGATCCGCGTGGAGCTTCTCCTGCTCGACGATCTTGCCGAGCTGCGCCACGACCCCCTTATGAGGGATGCGGCGCAGGTCGAAGCGCTGGGTGCGCGACACGATCGTGGCCGGGATCTTCTGCGATTCCGTCGTCGCGAGGATGAACATCGCGTGCGGCGGGGGCTCTTCGAGTGTCTTCAAGAGCGCGTTGAACGCCTCGGTCGTGAGCTGGTGGGCTTCGTCGATGACGTAGACCTTGTATTGCCCCATCGAGGGGGCAAAACGGACCTTGTCGCGCAGGTCGCGCATCTCGTCGATGCCGCGGTTCGACGCGGCGTCGATCTCGATGAGGTCCAGGAAGCGGCCTTCGCGGATCGCGACGCACGTCTCGCAGCGATCGCAGGGTTCGCCGTCCTTCGCGTTTGGGCAGTTCACGGCCTTCGCGATCAGCCTGGCGATCGACGTCTTGCCGGTGCCACGGACGCCCGAGAGAAGGTAGGCGTGGGCGACCTGGCCACTCGCGATCGCGTTCCGGAGCGTGCGTGTCACGTGCTCCTGTCCGACGATCGCGGAGAAGGTTTGGGGACGGTAGCGGCGATAGAGGGCGGCGCGCTCCGGCACCGTCCGATGTTAATGGGATACGGCCGTGCACCCTCCGTCGATCACGACCTCTCGAACACGCACACGCGCATTGGCTCGGATCAGGCTTGCCTGCGGCACGAAGCGACGACCGTTTACCGCTGCTTCCTTCCGGATCTGACGGGGTTCACGGGCCGTTTCTGCACAGGACCCGATCGTCAACGCCGCCGCGCGCGTGCAGGATCCGCGATGCCGGACCTCGGGAGGGAATTCAGCCCCGCTGGAGCGGATTGCGGGTACAGGGCACCGCTAGCTCCCCGCCTAGCACGACCGTCACGATGTTATCCCGCGCTGCGGTCGCTCACCGTGCATGACGACGAGCCATGCATGCGCGCGTACCGCCGCAATAACGCAACGCGGAGAGGCCGTCCCGGGCATCGACGGCGAAGCTCGCGCGCGACGGCGGAGCCGGGGGTCGCGATCAGGAACAGCACCGGCCAGAGCGGCCAAACGACCGGAAAAGCGGTCCCAGGAGCGGCCGAGCAAGCAGTCCCTTGCGGCGGAACAACTGGGTAGGCCCATGCGTTCTATGGGTGATGAAAACTTCTGGACTCCCCTGCCGCGCTAACCACGAATGCGAAGTCGTCTTCACCGTGATGCCTCAGGACTCTATGGACGCGCTGCGCGAGGCTGCTGCCAAGCGCAACGCCCATGAGCTCGAGGCCCACCAGTACACCCACATCGCGACGACGACTCTCGGCTCATCGACCTTCGCCCAGGGCCCGGCGGCTCGACGCCCCCGCGGTCGCAGGCGCAAGGAAGAGGAACTGAACGTCATCTAGCGACCTCTTCTAGCGGTCGACCTCGATGACGCGCTCCGCTATCTCTCCAAGATCGGCCCCGACTATGTCGGGCCGCTCGAGGAGCGGATTCCATACAGCTCCCGGCCTTTCAACGAAGGCCGCGGCGCATCCTGCGCGTATGGCTCCATGCACGTCCCACGCGTGGGCGGCCACCATGCGCATCCCCACCGTCTCAACGCCGAGCTCGCGCGCCGCGTTTCGGTAGGCCTCGGCGGCCGGCTTGAGGCGCTTGCCCATGTCGGCTGAGAGCGCCGACTCGAAAAGGTCGGCGAGCTTCGCGTTTCGCAATTGAGCTTCCTCGACCTCGGCGGTCGAGTTTGTCAGCGCCGCAAGCCTGAAGCCTGCGGAGCGAAGCCGCTCGAGCGCGGGCCGGACATCCGGATAGGCCGGCAGTGCTCGCACCTCCGCCAGGATCGCGCGCTCATCGTCAGGGCTGACCCGAAGATCCCGCCGCAGCGCGGTGATCGCGAGCGCCGCGCGAAAGTGCTCCCCGAACGGTTTGTACGGACCGGTGATGGTCACCAGGAACGCTGACTGGAGCATCGTCTGAAACCACTCCACGCGGACCTGCGGGTCCCCGAACACGCG
>DATCPK010000158.1:0-8941 GCA_036570125.1 Candidatus Limnocylindria bacterium | reverse complement strand
CAGCGATGATGCAGTACACGTACACACCGCTCGAACCTTTCGATTCGCCGGTCGGGGTCGTCGCGATCGTCGACTCCATCAGACCTCCGCCGCTGGGACAAGCTGGAGGAATTCGCGCGTGAGCTCGTAAAGCTTTTCTCGATCCTCACGTTGCGCGGGGCGCAGGCCATAGTGATTGATGACCCGAATTTGCGTGCTGACCCACTCGGCCCAGCACTCGGCGCAGATCCGCGCCTCGATGTCAGCGCCGAGCGAGCCGGGAAGCCCTACCTTCCCAGCGCCCTCGCGTTCCTGTCCGCACCGCGCGCAATGAACCACCGCCATGACGTCATCTTAGAGAACAGGATCACCAAAGCCAGCCGATCCGGCCGATTGGGCCATACCGGAAAAGGCCGCGGCCGAGGACGTTCGCGAGCGGCACTGGGCCGAACGTTCGGCTGTCGGTGCTTTCGTCCGGCTGGTCGCCGAGCAGGGTGCAGGCCCCGTCGGACACCGCGGCGACCCGTTTCAGGATCAGCCGATCCGGTGCGCGCGGATCGCGCGCGAGGACGACCTCCCCCACCCTGGGAGGGCGCGAGAGCGACGAGACCACGATCCAGTCGCCGGCGCGAAGCGCGGGTTCCATGCTTCGGCCCGTCACCGCGACGCGCTGAAGCAAGACGAATTAGGCCCGGGCTGCGGCCGCCTTCGCGACTCGCGTCGCCTGGGGCCCGCCGGCCTTGGTCCAGACGTCCGCGATCTTGTCGATCATCTCGAGAAGGGTCTTGGCTTCGGCGAGGTCGAGCGAGCCCTTCACCTTGGAGCACTGCTTCGCGGCCTTCCAGCACAGCTCGGTGATCTCGGGGTACTTCTGGACGTGCTCGGGCTTGAAGTAGTCGCTCCAGAGGACGTCGATGTGATGCTTGGCGAGCTCGGCCCGCTCCTCTTTGATGACGATGGCGCGAGTCTTGAACTGCTCGTCGCTCGACGCGTTGTATTTCTCGATGATCTTGTAGACGGACTCTGCTTCGATGCGCGCCTGCTCCGGGTCGTAGATGCCGCACGGCAGGTCGCAGTGAGCGGAGGCGGTGACGGTGGGCTTCAGAAGACGTGTCAGGAACATGATGTTTCTCCCATTCGTTGAGTGCCTGTCCGTTGTATCACGACTCAGGGGTTGGCATCCTCGAGCACCACGTCGTAGTTGATGTAGCCGTTCACGACGAGGTCGCGCGGAGACTGCGAGAGAAGATCGCCGCGCTCACCGCGCAACGGAGCGAACACTTCGATCTGGTAGGTCCCCGGCGGAACGACCAGGTGGTAGCTCCCGCTGATGTCCGTGTCGGTGGCAGCGAATGGACCCTCGCCATCGTTGACGTTGATGGTCGCGCCCTCGAGCGGTACGCCTCGGGTATCCCGGATCACGCCCGACACTCGCATGCCAGATCGCAGCGTCAGGTCGAGCGTTCGGTCCGCGTTGCCGAGAGAGATGTCGTTCGCATCGACCCACGTACGTTTGCGCAGCCAGAACTCGCTGATGAGATCGCTCTCCGGCGGAGCGAGCACCTGGACCGTATAGGTCTGGGGACGGGTCGTGACCGTGTACGAGCCGTCGCCGGCGGTCGGTCGGCAGATGCGTCCCGTCGGGAAGCGCGTGTCGACACAAACGAAGGCGCCACCAACCGGCGCGCCATCTGCTGTGGTGACCTTTCCTCGAAGCTGCGGGCCGGGGTCGAGCGCGACGTCGATCTGCCGATCGCGATCCATCGCGATGTCGGTGGTGTCGACCCCTTCGAGGACGCCGTCGTACCACTGCGCGACAAGGCGAACGTTGTCAGGCGGCACCGTCCACATGAAGTACTGGCCGGGCTCCATGAGCGCGAGGTATGCGCCCTTCTTGTTCGTACGAACGCAGTCCCAGGGCAGGGGCGCCGCGAGCGTCCTCGTGCAGACCTGTGCATCTTCGACGGGACCGCTCGGCCCGCGTACCACGCCGCTCAGGAGAACGCCCTTCACCATGGTGACGCCGATTCCGTCGACGTCGGCGGCACGCACGTCGACGATGTCGGCCTCGCCGCTCGACAGCCGACCACTCGCCCACTGCGCGATCAGCTTCCCGCCGGGCGGGCCGGTGACGTCGAGCTTGTACACGTCGGAGCGCACGTCGATCGTGAACTTGCCCTCGCCAGCGCTGCGCGCGCAGGTGGGCGACGCGAGCGCATCGGGAGGGTGGGCGCAGACCTCGGCATCGGTCACCGCGGTCCCGCGCTCGTCCTTGATCACGCCGGTGATCTTGGAGTGCGGGTCGAGCTGCACGACGCTGGTCGCGTCGGCGTCGAGAACGTCCGCCCAGACACGGCCCTCGGCGAGACGCGTGGGCGCGTGCGGACTGACGAGGACGGAGTACGTGCCCGGCCGCAGGCCGAGTCGCGCGGTGCCGGACGCGCTCGTCTCTCCGCAACGCTCCTGCGCTCCCGCCACCGTGAACGCGCACACGTTCGCGCCGACGACGGGCGCCCCGGCCGCGAGAGTGACGATCACGGCGAGGGTCCTGGACGCCCCGGACGCCGTGGGCCCAGCAGCCAGGGGCGGCGAGCTCGCCTGGCAGGCGACAACGACCGCGGCGAAGAGCGCGAGGAATGGTCGGCGCCGGGACGTCACGCTCCTATGTTCGCCTAGGGCTGGTGGCCGATTCCTCTCTTTGGGCCGCCGCGAAGGTTGCAAGGAGGTGAGAGATCTCGGCCAGCGGCCCGGCAACCTCTTCGCCCTGCTCCCGGTCCATGAGGTCGCGCATCGCCTCGCGGATGGGCTTGCCCTCGCTCAGCACCATGTGTGTCTGCTCGGTGATCGGCATGACCACGCCGCGCTTTTGGGCGGTGCGGTACGTCGCTTCGGCGGTCGACATGCCTTCGGCGACCTGGCCTCCAAGGCGTTGGGCGATCTCATCGACGGGCACGCCTTTCGCGAGCAACTCGCCGACCTGCCGGTTACGCGAGAACTTGCTCGTGCAGGTGGCGATGAGGTCACCGAAGCCGGCCAGACCCGCGACGGTCAGGGGATTGGCGCCTTCGGCAAATCCATAGCGGGCGATCTCCGCGAGACCGCGCGTGACGAACCCGGCTTTCGCGTTCTCGCCGTAGCCCATGCCGTCGATGGCGCCCGCGCCGAGCGCGATGATGTTCTTCAGCGCTCCGCAGAGCTCGACGCCGACCACATCGGCGTTCGTGTACACGCGGAACATCGGCGTGCCAACGAGCGATTGAAAATGGCGCGCGGTCGCGGCATCCACCGACGCGATGACCGTCGGCGCGGGCAGACCGGCGGCGATCTCCCGGCTGATGTTCGGACCGGAGAGCACCGCGACACGGTCGGGCGCGAGCGCTTCGGCCCAGAGCTGGCTCATGCGCCGGCCGTCATCGGCAAGCCCCTTCGTCGCGGAGAGGACGCGATGCCCTTTGCGCAGCTTGGGCGCGACCCGATCGCGAAGCTCGCGAACGCCACGGCTGGGCGCCGCCACGATGAGGTCGTCCGACGCGAGCGCGCGCTCGAGGTCGGACGTGACGTCGACACGGTCCGGCAGGCGGATCCCGGCCAGGTATTTGCGGTTCTCGCGACGCGCGGCGATCTCTTTCGCCTGTGCGGCGTCCCTGACCCAGAGAACGACATCTTTGCCACCGTCCCGCGCGAGGATCGTCGCGAGCGTCGTACCCCAGGACCCAGCCTGGAGCACGGTCACCGTCATGAGGTCCCGACGCGCGGCTCGACCCCGCGAACGATCCGCTCGATGTTCGAGCGGTGCCTGATGAAGACGACGGTCCCGGCGATCACGATGAACGCAAGGGTCCACCAGTTGAAGTGCAGCCAGCCGGTCGCGCAGAAGAGGAGGTAGCCGAGGAGCGCGCCGACGACCGACGAGAGCGAGCTCACCGACACCATCCGCGTCAGCGCGAGGGCGATCGCGAAGAACGCGACGGCCGACGCCCACGCCGGCGTCGCTACGAAGAGCAGCGCGCCGAACCCGGTCGCGACGCCGCGGCCACCGCGCCCGCGGAGCGTCACCGGCCAACAGTGGCCCACGACCACGAACACGGCCGCCATCGCCTCGGCCAGCGGACGTCCGCTACTTCCTTCGGGGAAGACGAGCTGCGCGAACACGACCGCGAGCGAGCCCTTGAGGATGTCGAAGATCGCGACGAGCAGCCCCGCTCCGGTGCCGAGCGTGCGGAAGGTGTTCGTCGCGCCCGTCGAGCCCGAGCCGACCTTGCGAAGGTCGACGTTGCGGTAGATGCGACCGACGATGTAACCGCTCGAGATCGAGCCCACGAGATACCCGACCAGGCCGACGATGAGGAGAGCGATCGCGGAGGCCGGTGAGTCGATCACTCGCGTGCTCCGCGCAGCTCGATCTTGATCGGCGTGCCGTGGAAGTCATACCGCTCGCGGATCTGGTTCTCGAGATAGCGCGTGTACGAAAAGTGCACCGCCGCGGGGCGATCCACGAAGAACACGAACGTCGGTGCCGGGCCTTTCGCCTGGGTCACGTGATGAAAACGTACCTCCTTGCCATTCCGATCACTCGGAGGTGGATGGGCCGCCACGGCTTCAGTGAGCAGGCGATGCAGGTCCTGGGTTGAGATCCGCTTCTTGCGCTCGTCGACCACGGCGACGGCCGCGTTAAGGGCGTCCTCGACGCCGCGGCCGGTCTTGGCCGAGACGAGCCGATGGTCCATCCACGTCGCGAACTGAAATTCCCGCGAGATCTCGCTCTCGACGGCCGCCGTCGTCTCGGGGCTGCGTGCGACGAGATCCCACTTATTCACCGCGAGCACGAGGCCGATATACGCCTCGAGCGCGTACCCCGCAATGTGCAGGTCCTGGGCGGTGATGCCCTCGGTGGCGTCGGTGATGAGGATCGCGGCGTCGGCCCTCTCGAGCGCGCGCACCGTACGGAGCAACGCGAACTTCTCGATGCCCTCGTCGATGTGCCCGCGCCGCCGGATGCCGGCGGTGTCGATCAGCCGGATGCGCCGGCCATTGCGCTCGATCACCGTGTCGATCGCGTCGCGCGTGGTGCCCGGGATCTCGCTCACGACGGCGCGCTCCTCGCCGGCCAGGCGGTTCAGGAGGCTGGACTTCCCCACGTTCGGGCGGCCGACGATCGCGATGCGCGCATCGGCGGTGTCCGGCTCGTCCTCGGCATCGGGCGGAAGCTTCGCGACGACCGCGTCGAGAAGGTCGCCGGTCCCGATGCCCTGGAGCGCGGAAACGGTGTGGAGCTCGCCGAGGCCGAGCTCGTAGAACTCCGCGGACTGGGCCTCGGTCTTCCACGACTCCGACTTGTTGGCGGCCATCACGACCGGCTTGCGGCTGCGGCGCAGGCGGTCGGCGACGTCGTGTTCGACCGGAAGGATCCCAGACTGTGCATCGACGACGAACATGACGACGTCGGCTTCGTCGATCGCCGCCTCGGCCTGGCGGCGGACGCCGGCCTCCACTTCGCTCGTGCCGTCGTCGAGGCCGCCGGTGTCCACGAGGGTGAACTCACGGCCGCGCCACTCGACCGTCGCGTAGAGGCGGTCTCGGGTCGTACCGGGCTCGTCCTCGACGATGGCGATGCGGTCGCCGACGAGGCGATTGAAGAGCGTCGACTTCCCGACGTTAGGACGACCCACGACGGCGACGAGACCACGGCTCACACGCATACCCTACGGCGCACGGTGACCGGCACACCACGGAAGCGCCCGCTCGCGTCGGAGCTTTCGCGCATCGTGGACTCACTTGACAAGGGACGCGACCGCGCGGGTTCGTCGCTGCCGCGAGTGACGGACGCGACCGAGAGCGTTCCGCTCCTATTCGCTGCGGGACGCCGCGCGCTCTTGCAGGGCGAACGAGACGATGCGCGCCTCTGGCTCACCCGTGCACAGTCGCACACGTCGAGGCGGACGCCCGAACCGCTTCGTGCGCGCCTCGCATTCGAGCTCGGCTGCGTACTGCTCGACGACGGCGGGTCGGAGACCGCCGAATCCGTCGTCGCGTGGGCGGAATCGTTTTCGCGCGGCCCATCCAGTGACGTCCTTCATCTCCAGGCGCTCATCGCCGACCGGCGTGGCAAGCGCGGGGACGCGATCGCGTTCTACCGGCGGGCTATCGGAAGAGCGGGATCCGCTCTGAGTCCGCTCAGCCGCGTACTCGAGCTTCGCAATCTCGCCGAGACGCTCGCGCACGAGAGCCCCGCGGAGGCGCTCACGATGTACCGTCATGCGCTCGAGACGCTGCGCGCGCACGACCTCGATCCTCGGCTCGCCCCGGCGCTGCACAACGGACTCGCGTATGCCGCGATCTGCGGCGCGGATTTGGATCTCGCGGAAACGGAGCTCGCGGCCGCGAGCCGCGACGCAACGCGCCTGCGTATACCGCTCATGCATGCATATGCGCTCTACAACCGATCGATCGTCGCCGAGCTGCGCGACCAGATCGCCGAAGCCGGCGCGGCGATCGTTCACGCCCGCGAGGTCGCCGAATCAGCGAAGCTGCGCGATCTCGTCGCGTGGTGCGGCATTCGCGAGTCGTGGCTCGCGCTGAAGCGAAAGGATCGCCACGCCGCGGATCGCGCCGCGGCCTCTGCGCGGAAGCTTTCAGGACCATCGCATGGGGAGGCGCTCTCCACCCTCGATGCGATATTCACGCTCGTCGATGGCGATCACCTCGAGGCGGCGAAGCGTTTCGGCGGCCTCGCGAGTGGTTATATCGCGCGGTCGGACGCGGTCACAGCGGTCGCGCTCCTGCTCTGGCGATCGGTCGCGTATCGGAAAGCCAACGCGGTGAAAGGGGCGAAGGCTGCGGCTCGCGAAGCATGTGAGCTGCGGCGTCGTGGGCCGGTCCGCGTCTCACCGAGCTGGTGGGCGCGCGAGATCGTTGACGCGGCAGGCGCGGACGGCGGCGAGAGCTGCGCCGACGACCTGCTTCAAAGCTCGGTCGGGATCTTGGACGCTCTGCAGCAAGCGGTGGAGATTCGGGGTGACGAGATCCGTGTGGATGGAGTTCCGTTGCCGGCGGAAGTGTGGCAGCGCCGGTCGGGGGCCCGAGTGCTACGCCGGCTCCTCGCGCTGCTGGTCGCCGCGCATCCTCGCGGCGCTTCACGCGATCAACTAACCGACGAACTCTGGCCTGACAGCGAGGGCGACAAGGCCGTGCGGAACCTCTACGCGGCCACAAAAGACTTACGTAGGGTGCTTGCTGCGGCTCCGGGCCTCAGGGTCGTCGCGCGCGCCGGCGGCTATGCACTCCAGGCCGAGCCGAATGTCGGGATAGGCGCGCAGCCCTGACCCGATGCAGGCTCAGCGCGCCCCGGCGGTCCCCTGTAGGACCAAGACTCGACCGTCGGTCAGCCAGATTGCCCTACCTGCGATCGCGGGCTGCGATGGGTCTGGCGCGCGGAGGTCGGTAAGCACGAATCCTTCACCGGCGCAGCAGGTCCCATCGAGCATGTACCGGCCATCAGGAGAGAGCGTCGGTGCGTGACCCAGATATCGCGCCTTCTCGATGCCTGCGAATGAGAAGACAACGAAGAGGCCGCGCGAACCTTCGCCCTGCTCGCCGGACTCGCGCGGAACAGCGAAGTCGCCCGTAAGCAGCGAGGTCACACCGAGGTCGCCGCCTTCGAGGGTCCGAACTGTCCGCCCAGATGCGGTATCCAGGATGCGGACTCGCGATGTGGGCGCCGACGCGTCGCATTCGACCGCAGCAAGACGGGAATCGTCACTCGACCAGGCGAGACGCGCACCGCTCGGGTTCGCGCAGTCGTCACGGTGGTCGACGATCATCCGCGTCGATCCCGAGCCGACTCCGATGATCATCAGGCGGTCGGTCCATCCGAGCGCAACGGAGCTGCCGAGTGGCGAGACCGCGACCGTCCGAGGTGTGCCGAGTCCGCGGAGATCGGCCACCTTCCGGATCGAACTACCGTCAGCCGGGCCGACCCACACCGCTTCTGCGACGAGAACGACTCGGTCGTTCCCTGCCCAGTCCCCGAACAGAAGCGGGCCGCTCGCCTCCGGCGGCACTGGCAGGGTCACGGTCGAGTGGGTTCGGAGATCGAAGATCCGCGGGGAGTGGCCTGTGGGGCGCCGCTCTGCCGTCTGGAACATCAGGACCTCTCGTCCATCCGGGGAGAAGCGCCACGCGTCGACAGCACCGACGCGGACGGCGGGGTCCCGCGGTGATCGGACGCCCGAGAGCAGCTCGTCCACCGAATACGTGCTCACGACGATCGATGGGGGGAGGGTCAGGCTCACGAAGAACAGGTCGACGATCGTCGAGCCATCCGCAGACAGTGACTCGGGCACTTTGAACGCGAGATTGTTCTCGCTCGCCGGGATCGCGAGGTTGACCATGTGATCGTCGGCCCACGAGATCGAAGCGCTTCGCGGCAGCCAGCGCTCCACGCTGCCCCGGTCCATCGCCATCGGGAACGTGATGACGATCAAAGCCGGAGTCTCCCCATCGACCTGAGCGGTCGCGCCCTGCTTGAGCTCCGCGCCGTTCACGGTGATGCGCACGGCAGACCCAGGCACGTGCGTTGGGGCTGGCGTCCCCGTCGGTGAGGGCGTGGCTTGGTCCGTCTGCGCCGGAGTTGTCTCAGATGGATTCGCAGCAGTGCCCTGTGCGCTCCCGCAGGCGCCCAGGAACACGGCGGCGAGGACGAGAACCAATCGGCTCAAGCGTGCTCCGCGCGATCGACGCGACATGGCAGGCGCAGCAGCGCGATACCCGCGCAGATCAACGCGATACCGATCGAAATGAGCATGCCCAGAGCGTGCGCCACGGATTGGGGGACTCCCTAGGGGAGGCTCAGGCCGCGAGCTTCTCCGCGCGCTCTTTGACTTCGAGAAGCGTGTCCATCGGAGTCGAGCATCCGCCGATGAGGCCGACGCGAGCCTCGCCGCGGATCCACTCCGACTGAAGC
>DATCPK010000157.1:0-4464 GCA_036570125.1 Candidatus Limnocylindria bacterium | reverse complement strand
ATGCCGCTTCGAGGATCTGGCGACTGGTCAGGCTGTCGACGTGCTTCGTCGCGAAGAGCTCGTACGCGGTCTGGATGTCCTGGCGCCACGCGGTCTCCACCACGGCGGGCAGGATAGAACCGCGCGCGCGTCGGCGAGGCGGTGAGGAGACGGACGAGGTTGGCCCAGCGCGCCCACCCCAACTCTGCCGACGCACGCGGTCATGACTCCTTACCCCGCGCCTTCGCTGGCGGTTCAGGTCGGTCGAGAAATGTTGCGCGGTTGACGTTCGCGCACACTCCGTTCGTGAAGCCGCTCGACATCTCGACCCCCGCGCTGGTGCGCGTCCGGGGCGAGGGTCGTACTTATCTGGGGCTCTGGCGCGAGAAGCGTCTCTGGGACCTGAACCCGCTCACGCTCGACGCGCTTCTGCGATTGCCGCTCGAGGGGATCCGCGCGGGTCTGGGCGCGATCATCGGCCCCGAGCTCGATCTGGCCCAGGTCGAGCTCGCTGCGCCGGCGGAATCGCAGGAGGTCTGGGCGGCGGGCGTCACGTACCTCCGCAGCCGTGAGGCGCGCCTCGAGGAAGCGACGCAGAAGACGGTCTACGAGCACGTCTATGAGAGCGATCGGCCCGAGCTCTTCTTCAAGGCCGCGGGCTGGCGCGTTGTGCCGGACGGCGGCGAGGTCGGCGTGCGCGAGGATTCCACGTGGGACGTGCCCGAGCCGGAGCTCGCCGTCCTTTCGAACTCGCGCGGCGAGGTCGTCGCGTTCGCGTGCGGCAACGACATGAGCTCGCGGAGTATCGAGGGCGAAAACCCGCTCTTCCTTCCGCAGGCGAAGGTCTACGACCGGAGCTGCGCGATCGGTCCGGCCGCAGTCCTCGCGTGGGACGTCGACGTGTCGCAAGCGAAGATGCGCATGACGATCGAGCGCGGCGGCAAGTCCGTGTTCGACGGCACCGCGACGGTCGCCGACATGACGCGCGAGCCGCCGAAGCTCGCGGCAGTGTTGTCTTCGTCGTACACGCTCCCCGTCGGGGCGTGGCTTCTCACCGGCACGTCGCTCGTGCCACCCGAGCCGTACACCGCGAAGCCCGGTGACGTCGTGCGGATCGCGATCGACGGGCTCGGCGAACTGAAGAACACCGTGTCGCTCGTCAAGCACAGCGGCGCGGAAGCGAAACCGACACGTCTCGCGAAGCGCTAGCGTCAGCCACGGTGGCCGATACGCAGCTCTTTCCGCCGGAGCAGCTCTTCGACTTCACCCTGCGTGTCTTCCGGAACCTCGGAGTCCCGGAGGAAGACGCCCGAACCGCCGCGACCGTCTTGCAGGCGGCAGACCTGCGCGGCATCGACTCGCACGGTGTCGCGCGGCTGCACTCCTACTTCGACATGGTGCAGATGGGCCGCATCGAAGTGAGGCCGAGCATCACCATCGTGCGGGAGTCGCCGAGCACGGCGACCGTCGACGGCGGCAATGGCCTCGGTTTGGTCGTCGGCCCGAAGGCGAACGCGATCGCGATGGAAAAGGCGCAGGCCGTCGGCAGCGGCTGGGTGAGCGTGCGGAACACGAATCACTACGGCATCGCCGGCTACTACGTGCTCGAAGCGCTCCAACGCGATCTCATCGGCTGGTCCATGACGAACGCGACGAAGACCGTCGCGCCGCTCTGGGGCGCGGAGCGGATGCTCGGCACGAATCCGATCGCGATCGCGTTCCCCGGCCTCGAGGAGGCGCCGATCGTGATCGACATGGCGACCTCGGCGGCCGCGTATGGGAAGATCGAGATCGCGCGGCGTGTCGGGAAGTCGATCCCGTTGGGATGGGCCATCGACCAGAACGGCGCTCCGACGACCGACCCGAACGCGATGATCGACGGCGGCGCGCAGCTGCCGCTCGGCTCGACCCGGGACGGCGGCGGTCACAAGGGCTACGGCCTGGCGCTGATGGTCGACGTGCTCAGCGCCGTGCTCTCGGGCGCGAACTGGGGACCGTTCACGCCGCCGTTCGCGCTCCAGCAGGAGATCCCGGCGCGCTCCGTGGGCAAGGGCATCGGCCATTTCTTCGGCGCGCTGCGGATCGACGCGTTCATCGACACGGACGAGTTCAAGCGGCAAATCGACGACCTCATCCGGACGTTCCGGAAGACAAAGCCCGCTCCCGGCACGTCGGGGCCGCTCATTCCGGGCGACCCTGAACGCGAGGCCGAAGCGATCCGCCGGCGCGACGGTATTCCGCTAGTCGCTGCCGTCGTCGAGGAGCTACGCGACATCTCAGAACAGACCGGGATCCCGTTGGGCTAACCGCGTATCGTCGCGCCCGCCGATAGGCAGGGGAGGTCTGGAATGGCTGGGGAGCTCGAGAAGAGAGTCCGCGAGGTGATGCGCCGGATCGACGCGAAGGACTGGGACGGGCTGAGTCAGATGGCGACAGAGGACATGCGGGGCGTCGACGAGGTCAGTCGGAAATGGACGCTGGGCAAGAAGGCCATCATCGACGGCCTTCGTGAGGCTCCGATCGAAGACATCCGCAGCGAACTCCGCGACATCACCGAGGTCACCTGGGGCGACACCGGACTCGTCACGTGCTGGATCGAGCAGGACTATCGCTTCGGGGGCAAGCCGGTGCACCTCTCGGCGCCGACGACGTTCTTGTTCCGACGGATGGGATCCGACTGGAGGGTCGCGCTGTTCCACTCGGTGCCGATGCCGGAGGCCGGTTAGGCGCGTTCGAGGACGCGGCGACGTCTTCCACTGCGAGCACCAGTAGCCGGGATGCTAGTCCTCGATCGCGGCGGCCCCCGCAAGGAACGGATCGGTGTGCACCTTCGGGATCAGGACGAAAGAAAGCACCGCCGCGAGAACGTCCAGTGCCATCGCGGCGACGAACGCGAGCTCGAGAGAGACGGGAGCCACCGCGCCGCCGAGCGCCGAGCCCACGGGGAACCCTATGAAGTTGAGCGACATGGAGATCGCGAACGCGCGGCCGAGCCACGCCGGGTCGGTGCGGCGCTGTCGCATCGTGAAGAGCACGACATCGAACGGCCCGGTCGCGAGGCCGATGAGCCCCATCGCGAGAGCCGCGAACAAGAGGTTCGGCGAGAGCACCACCAGGCCGTAGCCGAGCCCCGTCAGCAGCATCGCGCCGGCGAGGAGCGGCCGCTCGCGGCCTTCGGTCTTCACGCGCCCGACGGTGAGAACCGAAACGGCCGCGGTGACGCCCATGAGAGCGAAGAGCTGACCGACCTGCGCCGCATTGCCCCCGAGCCGCGAGAACACGAGGACGGGAAGCGCGATGAAGAACAGCCCATTCGCGAGGTTCGCGGTCGAGACCGAGATGCCGAGCCCGCGGAGCGACGCGTTGCGCCACGTGTACACGAGGCCGGCCCACGCGTCCGAGAGCAGGGCGCCGTGCGGGACCCGACCGAGCGGGTCGCGCAGCTGGAGGGTGACGACTGCGGCGACGAGGTACATCGCGGACGTCAGCGCGAGCGCCCACAGGCTGCCCACGGTCGCGACGAGAGCTCCGGCGATCGCTGGACCGAAGATGCTCGAGACGACATAGCCGTTGCTGTCGATCGCGTTCGCGCGCTCCCAGAGCGGCCGCGGGACGATGAGCGGGAACATCGTGCGAACGCCGGTCGTGGACAAGGGGAACGTTAGCGACATCACCGTGACGATCGCGAGCAGCGCGGCCTCGGTGAGGAGATCGCTAGCGCCCAGCCCCACGATGAGCGCAAGGGCGACCGCCGCGACGACGTAGTCGACGACCATGAGCTTCACGCGGCCATGCCGATCCAAAAGGGCGCCGACGATCGGACTCATCAGCAGCCCCGGCGCGAGGGCGAGGAACGTGACGGCGCCGGCGAGACCCGCTGAATGGAATCGCTCGAGCGCAAACAGGACGAGGACGAGCTCGACCATCGTCGTTGCCGTCCGCGCGAGCAGCATGCTGCCCACGAGGCGCGGGAGCCCCGGTATTTCGAGGAGCTGCCGATAGCTCGGCGGCGCCTTCGTCGTGGTGGCTATTTCTCGAGCTCCTTTTGCACGCGCTCCCAGTCGTCGCGGAGGACCTCGCCCATCCACACGTCGTGCCAGCGACCGTCGCGATAGAACTCCTCGCGCAGGACCCCGGACTGGCGGTAGCCCGCCTTTTGAAGCGCGCGCTTCGAGCCCTCGTTCTCCATGTAGGTGCGCGATCGAATCTTGTGCAGGTTCAGCTCACGGAACGCGAAGCGGGTTCGCAAGGCTATGGCCTCGGATGCGATGCCCTTGCGCCAAAGCGACTTGTCGCCGATGACGATCCCACTCTCACCGGTGCCGTGGCGGTGATCGATCCCGTGTATGCCCGTCGTTCCGACCACGCGCCCGTCGACCTCGATCGCCCACGTGACGCCGCTCGGATCCTCCCCCACGCGTTTGAACCACGCTTCCTCCTGCGCATCGGAGAACGGGCCTATCCCCGGGAGGAAGCGCATGACGT
>DATCPK010000156.1:0-10402 GCA_036570125.1 Candidatus Limnocylindria bacterium | reverse complement strand
GCCTCGGACAGCGCTCCGCAACCGAGCGATCCGGGCGCGCTCGCCCAGGAAATGTCTCTGTCAATTGAGCTCGCTGAGCTGATGTTCGCGACCCAGGGCGGAAGCCTGAAGGTCCTGCGCAATCCGATCACCCGCAGGCTGCGGATGACGGCGACACTGCCGCTCGCCTAGCCGCGCCCGATCACAGGCCGAGCTCCTGCTCGAGAAGCCGCGGCGGGAGCGAGCCCGCGCCGAGCAACCGGTCGTGAAAGAGCCGCATTCCCCACCCCGCGGCGCGCGCCTTGTCGCGTAGGGCGAGGATCGCTTCGCGGCCGAGCGCGTAGCTCGAGGGTTGTAGCGGGTTCAACGTGTAGCGGCGCACCTCAGCGATCGCGTTCGGCTGCTCGAGACGCGCCCGCTCGACCATGAACTGCACGGCGTCGTCGAAGCTCATATCGCCGGTCGCCAGGCCGACGTCGACGGTCACGCGCGCGGCGCGCCACAGCAAGTCTTTGAGGCGAAGCAGCCGCGTCTGCGGCGAGTCGAGGTACCCGAGCTCGGTCATGAGCTCTTCGACGTAGAGCCCCCAGCCCTCGACCATCAAATTCGAGCGGATCGCCTTGCGCGCGAGCGATGGCTGGTCCGCGGCGACGGTGAGCTGCAGATGGTGACCGGGGTAGCCCTCATGACACGCGATGACCGCGATGCCCGCGCGCGGATGACCCTCGAGGCGCTCGCGGCGCGTCTTGTCGTCGTCGCCCGCATCCGGAAGCGTCACCCAGAAGCGTCCTCTGCGTGACGAGTCGAACGGACCTGCGCCGACGTACGCGGCGTAGGGATAGGTCGGACGCTGGAACTCGGGCATGGCTTCGACGACGAGATCCTCGCCGTACGGGATCGTTGCGAGCCCCGCGGTCGCGACCGCCAGACGAGAGCGCTCCATCTCGGAGCGGTACGTCTCGACGAGCACGTCTTCCGATGGATGGTCCTCGCGGACCGCGTCGATCGCGGCTCGCCAGTCCTGATGACCGAGCCCCAGCGCGGCTTCGTTCAGAGCGGCTTCGGTCTCGCCGTAGAACTCGTCGCCCCATTCGCGAAGCGAGATTGCATCGTGATAGAGGAGCTCCTTCTGCTTGAGCCAGGCATCAACGGCATCGCGCCCGATCGCGAACGAGCCACGAGCCTTCGGACGGAGGCTCTTCTTCAGCCAGTCGGCGTACTTCTCGAGCGCGTCCGCGGCGGCCTCGGCGGCGGGACGAAACGCGCGCTCAGTGGCGCGGTCGAGCGCCGTCGCTTTCGGCAGCATCGCCGGCGCACCGGTGCGGAGGAACGCGGCGCCGGCGGGCACGGTGCGGAGCGCGATCTCGACCCACTCGGGCGGGACCAGGGCGGGATCGAGGTTCGCCCTCGCGGCCTCGAGCGCCGCCGGCGCTTCGCCAAGACGTTCGGCGAGATTCGCGATGCGCTCCGCGAGCGGCGCGTGTTCTCGGAGGAACGCGTAGTACGCGCCCCGCGTGATCGGGTCGGAGTAAAGCGTCGGTTGCCTGCGCCAGCGCGCGAAGGAACGGACGGCGCGCTCGCCACGCAGGTCCGCGACGATCAGCGCGCGGTCGACACGCTCCGCGGGAAAGAGCTCGTTCTCCGTGAACGCCTCGAAGCGCGGGAGCCAGTCGTCACTCTGACGATCGCGTGCCGCGAACCCGTCGGCGGTGAAATCACCGAGACGATGGTCGTGCGCGTGAATGCCAGCGATAGATGCGCTGACGGGATCGAGCGCGTAGCGCCCGTGGACGAAGTCGTAGGCGTCCTGGCCGAAGCCCGTGAGTTAGAGCGCTTGCCCGCAGTTGGTGCAGAACTTGGAGTCGGCGCCGTTCGGCCGTCCGCAGTTGCGGCAGTAGATGGTCGTGCCGGGGGCTGCGGTCGCCGCGGTCGTCGTCGATCCGGCTGCGACGGACGCGGGTTTGTCATTCGTCGATTCGTCACGGAAGGTCCGCACGCCCTTGCCCAGCTGTCCAAGAACGTCAGGCAGCTTCCCTGCCCCGAAAACGATCAGCACGACCGCGAGGATGAGAAGAAGCTCGGGACCACCAATACTCGGCATCGTTCACTCCCTCGCGAGGTCCGCTCGATGCGCCTCGATCTCCCAGTGTACGCATGTCCCTAGGCGAAGAGACCGTCCAGGAGCCCGAGGAAAAGCGGGATCACGACGATCAGCATCAGCGCCGGCAGATAGCAGAGGACCAGCACCAGCATGAGCCGGCCTTCGACGCGTCCCGCGGCATCGAGGCTCTTCGCGCGCTCGGATCCGCGGAGACGGTCGCGGTGATCGCGTAGAACAACGAGAGCGCCGCGACCGAGGTCACGCGCCTGTTCGAGATCGCGAGCGACGCCGGCGAGCGCCGGCAATCCCGCGGAATCTGCCTCACGGGCGAGCGCTGGAAAGAGTGGCGCCCCCAGCGAGTACGACCGCACCGCAGCGCCGGCCGCATCGTCGATCAACCCACCGCCGATGCCTTTCTGAGCGATCGCGACAAATGCGGTCTCTACGGGGCGACCGCCCGCGACGAGGGCTTCCGCCCACTCGACGAGCGTGACGAGCGCACGTTCCGCTTCCGACCTTCGATTGGCCGCCGCCCGATCGACGCGGAGTGTGGGCAGGATGAATCCGGCATATGCGGCTGCAATGACGACGACCGGGCCGATCGGAACGATCAAGCTCAGCACTGCGGTGAACGCCGCGCCGGCGAGCGCACCCACGAATTTCGCGCGGACGAGATCGGTTTCGTTCCAGCCAAGGCCACTCTGCGCAAGCTCTCCCGTGATCAACACGGATCGAGCGAGTCGCGGAGTTTCGATCCTTGGTGCCACTCGGGCGAGTCGCATTCCCACCGCGGATCGCGGGCGGATAGCGAGGACCGCCGCTACGAGAGACGCCGCGGCGAGGGCGGCTCCGAGCATGATCATCGATTCGCTCCTTCGACCGCGCGACGGCTCGCGATGACACCGATGACCTCGAGGGCCAGTGCCACTGGAATGAGGACGAACCGCCCGAGCGGTTGCCCAAGTGTGGCCGCGAGCGACGGAACCGTGAACGCGAGATACACCGCGATCGCGGGAACAACGAGGGCGAGGAGGACGACCTGAGATCGCAACCCAGCGGTTCGCGCGCGGACCTCCTCGTCGAGACGCTCCTCGAACGCGAGGCGATCGGCCACGGCCGCGATGAGCGTCCCGGCGCGGTCATGTGGGAGCCGCGACGCGATTCCCATCGCGATCGTTTCGAGTGCCATCCGCTCTCGCGCGTCGGCGGCGCGCTGCGCAGCCTCTCGAAGTGCCTCATCTAGTGGAGCGCCGAGGTCGAAGGCGCGAAGCGCACGTACGAATGGACGTTGCGCCAACCGATCTTCGGTGGTCGCGCCGCACGCGCGGCGGAGCGCTTCAGGGAGCGATGCCCCGGACCGCAGCGCCGCTTCCGTCGCGCGCAACAGATGCGTCGTCGCCAATCGCGCCTGCCGGCGAACGGCGGCGGCTCGCGAGCGGACGACGAGCGACGGAGTGAGCGCGCCCACGCCAATCATGGCTACGAGTGGAAGCGGCGTCGCCAACGCGAGGAACGCGCCCGCCGCGATGCAGCCCGCGCGGAGCGACTCCCATTGCCAGAGCGGCTGGCGCCAATTCGAATCGTCGAGCTCCCGACGATCCGGATGGGCGAGGTGCCACGCGGGCAATGCCGGACGCCGAGCGAACGGCGCGAGGATCGCGCAGCACACGGCGAGAGCTGCCGCGAGGGCTCCGGCCGCGGCGACGGTCATCGAAGCCGCTCTCGGAGACGCGCGGGCATACGCACGGTCTCGCTACCCGCACTCCACATCGGGACGACACCGCTCTCCTCGACCGCCGCGATCTCCCGGATCGATCGCGTGCCCGCGCGATCCCGGACGACGTGCACGAGGATGTCGATTCCCTGCGCGACGTGACGTGCGATCGCTGTCGTCCCCAGCTCGCCGGCACGCGCGAGCAGTAGCGCGAGTCGGTCGATCGCACCGACCGCGGATCCCGCGTGAATGGTGGTGAGCGATCCTTCGTGTCCCGTGCTCAGCGCTTCGAGGAGGGCCGAGGCCTCGCGTGGTGTGCGGACCTCGCCGACAAGGATGCGATCGGGTCGCATGCGAAGCGCGTTCGCGACGAGGTCGGCGATCCCGATCCCCGATCCATCGCGCGCCGGCACGCATTCGAGATGCACGACGTGCGGGTGCGGAAGAACAAGCTCGTTTGTGTCCTCGATGACCACGAGTCGCTCGTGTTCCGGGATCGCGGCGGCGAGCGAACGCAGCAGCGTGCTCTTGCCCGATCCGGTCGCCCCACTCACGAGAATGCTTGCCCGCTCGCGAACGCAGGCTTCGAGAAGTGCCGCCGCGTCATCGTGGAGGCCGCTCGCGACCCACGAGGGTGCCGATCCACGGAGCGGAATCGAAAGCCGGTTGAACTTCCTGATGGAGAGACTCGGTCCGCCGATCGGCGCGATGACGGCGTTCGCCCGGCTGCCGTCGCGCATACGTGCGTCCACGAATGGTCGCTCGATCGTGAGCTCGCGGCCAACGCTGGCAGCGATCCGATGCGCGAGCTCGGCGACATCTTCGGCGCCGCGAAATGCGGCGTCGGCGCGCTCGAGTCGGCCCGCTCGCTCACAGAAGATGTCCTTCGGACCGTTCACCAATACATCTGTGACTTCCGGATCGTCGAGCAACGGCTGCAGCGGGCCGAAGCCGAAGAGCTCGGCGCACATCGCGTCGATCTCGGAGTCGGCAACCGGTACTCGGGCGGCCATTCGTACGCGCTCGCGAAGGAGCGCTCGTCGCGCAGGCTCGGCATAGGCGGCTAGCAGACCGGCCGGATCGATGCCGGCAGAGACTTCGGCGCGGACACGAGCGACGAGAGCGGGATCGATCACGCGAGCGCGCGAAGCAGGGTGTCTACCGCCCGAAGCGTTGGAGCGCGTGCCGCAAACGCATCGTCCGCGAGATACGCGTCATGCGGGATCGCCGCGAGAAGCGGATATCCGATGCGTTCAGCGATCCGTGCTGCGTCGTCCTGCCCCGCGCCGACGACGACCAAACCAACCGCGCATGGCACACGCCCAAGAAGTGGCGCGGCACAGAACATCGCCTGAAGCTGAGCGGACCGCGTGCCTGCGACCAGACAGAGCCGATCCAGTGATGAAAGGACGGCGGGATCGAGCGAGTCGGCGCCGCAACCCAGGTCGAGGACCGCGGCGCGGCCCGCCGCGCAGGAGTTGACGAGCGCGACGAGCCGCTCGCCGTCGAATGTGGCGTGGAGCGAAGGCGCGCCCGGCAGGAACGGGATCGCTGACCACCGTGAAACCAGTTCGCTCTCGCGTCCCGGCTGCAATAGAGCGTCGGCGACGTTCGCGGCGGTAAGGCTGGCTCGCAGCGCAAGCGAAGGGACCCACCGGTCAAGATCCACGAGTAGCGGCGCCTCGCCACCCGCCGCCGAGCGATGAGCCAGCAATGCGGCGACCGTGCTGGAACCCGCACCGGCTGCGAGCGACCAGAAGCCAACCCGTCGCCCTCGGCGCAGCGCTGCCGGTCGTGAGGGCGCGATGGCGGCGAGAGGCTCGGTCCGACCCGTCGCTTCGCGCATGAGAGCGAGGGCGATCTGAGAGACCGGCGACGCGTCGAGAAATGCGCGGAAGCGACTCACGCGAAGAGCCAACGCGCGAGGGCTCCGTCGCGCGCGAGCGTTCGCCGCTCGGGTGGAGCACCAATGGCGCCGATGTCGAAGACGACCGGCCGCAGGACACGGCGCGCCTCGGCCGTTCGCAGCACGTCACGAGTCGTCCATGCGCGCCGACGCCATCCGACCGCGGCGTCGACGCCAGCCAGAAGATCGCGGACGAGTGCACGTCGCGCCGCGTTTGGACGTTGCAGAGGTCCGGCTCGCAATAATCGAGCGGTCTCACGCCCGAGCGGCAGGGAGCGCACGTGGACGAGATCGAGGGCGAGGGACGGAAGTGGAAGCGGCGTGAGGTCGCGGCCGATCGCAGCTCGGGACCCGGGACGAGGCGCAAGCGCCTCGGGTGATACGCCGGCGCGAACGCCAGCGAAGGCAAGTACACGGCGGGCGCGATCGGCGAGGTGGTCGTCGATTTCGACGAACGCTCCAACAGGAGTCCGCGCGAGAGTGACCGTCCCAAGCGACGCGATCGCCGCGTCGATGTCACCGCTCGCCAAACGCTCGCATCGCAGGACCGTCATCTAGCGCGATCCGGCGAGCGTGAGGACGAACATGCTCGTGGCGATGCGATCGGCGAAGCGCACCTCATCCAAAGGTTCGATCGCGACGACCACGCTACCGATCCGCTCGTTCAGGCTCGACGTTGTGCTTTTCGAGCTTGCCGTTCCGTAAGGTGAGCCGGTCTCCGACCGAACGTCGAGCACCATCGCGCTCTGCAGCAGAAGCTCGGTGGTTCGACCACCGGGAGCGCGACCCGCTACGGGGACCGCGATGACGTCGACGCGCGCACCCGGGACGATCGAGCCGCCCACCGCTTGCGCGGCGCTCGACACCGGCAGCGCGACAGCGCGCATCCCGGCCGGTAGCTCAAGACCGGTATGAAACGCGGCGGCCTCGCTGGAAAGCGCCGCATCCAGAACGACCTGCCCGCGCCAGAGGGGTGCCCTCACCAGTTTTCCAACGGCTGCGTTCGCATCGACCACCGCGCCGGCCGGAACGGCGTCGGCGGGGATCGACACCACGGTCAGGTCGTCGGCGACAAGAGGATGGGTCGCATCAACGTCCCTCGCGGCAACGACGACGGGACCCCGCTGCGCTCCGACGTAATAGAGGGTCCCGGCGAGGGCTCCGGCAACGAGCGCGAGCGCGACGAGCGCCCGCTGGCCGATCAACGCTCGAGCGCCGGCGAGCGAACGACCACCGCGATCGCCGCGTCGACCGTGCGGTGACCCGTCTCGGCGGTGTCGACCTCGATCCTGAACACGAGCTCGTACGCGGAGCCGGGCGGCGCGAGAAGACGCCACGACGTCCTGAATGGCGCCGCACCCGAACCAGAGGTCGCGAGCGCGTCGCCGGCATCGCCCGCGACGACGGTCCACGACTTCACCGCAACTTCACGGTCGTCGACGAAAGCGCGCAGGAACAGGGAGACAGCGCGACCCCGAAGGACTTCAAGCGTCGCGAGCGGCGCGCTCACCGGAAGAAGGGATATGCCCGGTCGGATCGTCTTGGTCGGGGCCGGCGTGGGTGACGGGATCGCCGCCGGCGGAGGCGGCACCGCGCAGCACAGGGGCGCCGGCGGTCGCGTCGTGGCCGACGGCGTGAGTGGTGTCGACGGCGCTTGTGTCGTGGCGCGCGGCGTGGGCGCAGCCTGAAGACGTGCAAGCTCGGCGTCGTCCTGGAAGAACACGATGCTCACCGGGACGAACCCGCCGGCGCCGAGCACGTAGTTCTCGTAGTACGTGCCCGCCACCGATCGGCCATCGCCGAGCGCGCGGCGACCGTTGAAGGCGCTCCCGTCGAACGGGCTCGAGGCTCCGGTGCCGACCGTGTCGAGCACGCGCGC
Organism: Candidatus Limnocylindria bacterium; assembly: GCA_036570125.1. Taxonomy (GTDB): domain Bacteria; phylum Chloroflexota; class Limnocylindria; order P2-11E; family P2-11E; genus 3-1-20CM-2-70-9. Next base: position 2,823 of record DATCPK010000156.1, on the reverse strand, counting down.
ATAGCTACCTGTGGATTCGTGCACCGTGGTGGTCGAGTACGCGGTGAGCGGTCCGCTCGATGTCACGACATCGGCGACATACGTGTCGGTCACGTAGTAGATGCCCGGCAGCGGCGCAATGAATGGCGCCGGATCGAGCTCTGCCTCGGGTTCGGGTAGCTCGTAGCCGCCTTCCTCACGGAAGGGATCCCAGGCGAACGCCGGCGAAGACCACAGAGCCAGGATCGCGAACGCGACGACCACGGTGCGGCGTTTCATCGCGGCGAGCTCACAGACAAGACCTCGATCGTCGTGACCGGACGTAGCACCAGCGCGCCGAAGACCGGCGTCCGCACCGGCACCTGCGCCGCGATCCGCACCGTCGGCCGGTCGTAGCGGACACCGGTCCGCGAGTCGTAGGCCGGCGCCGTTGGATACACCGCCACATCGGCCGCGGTGGCGATTTCGATCGCCGAGCTGTCCAGAAGCGACGATGACGATTCGAGCTCGCGCGCGAAATACTCGCGTGCGACGTCGACCGCGTCCGCGGACAGTCGCAGCACGCCGGACCTCGCCAGCTCGGCGTCGTCCTGATCGTTGACGGCGATGAGCGCGGCCAGATCGCCGGCGGCGCGGACGCGCGCGGCCGCGACGCGCAGTGCTCCCAACTGGAGCACGCCGGCGAGCGCCACGAGGAGGAGCGGAGCCAGTACCAGGGTGAGCACCATCGCGGTGCCTCGATCGTCTCGGATCCAGCTCATCGATTCACTTCGCCACGCGAGATGGCGCTCGAACGAAGGGGAACCGTGGTCGAGAAAAGGAACGGAATGGTCACGGGATACGCGGACGACAGCGAAACGCGGACAGGTTCCCGCCAGCCAACGCGAGACGGCGCGACTTCGATGCTCACACGATCGGGATCGATGCCCCCCGCGCGGAGCTCATCGGCGAGAAAACGCCGTAGCTCCGGCGCGTCGCCTCCGAGCTCGCCGGCGTAGCGGGCTGCCTGGACGGTCGCCGCGTCCTGCGCCAGCCATCGCTCCAGCGCGGATCCGAACTCGAGGATCGCGAAGAGAAGAGGCACGAGGATCAAGACGGCGAACGTGGTCTCGAGCGTGGCGAAACCGCGTTCGTCGCGCAAGGCCTTCGTCAGCGCACCGCCTGCATTTGGCTGACGAGCGCCTGAAGACGCGCGACCAGACCGTTGTTCCACGCGGTCACGCCGATGACGAGCGTCCCGAGGACGACCGCGGCTCCTATGACGTACTCGATCGTGGCAAGTCCTTCGCTCGCGGAGCGGAAACGTCGAAGCACTGATACGAACCTCCCTGCGACTCCGGTGAGGCTCGCTTCAGTGCTTCGTGTTAACGATGGTCCGATCGGCCGGTACTGAAGTACCGGCCCTTGGAGATCAGCGGCGGCCGAGCGCCTTCTTCGCGGCGCGCGCGTCCTTCACGCCTAGTCCGAGCGTCGTGCTCTTCTTCGATGCACCGAGCATGTACGCGGACTCGATGTTCACCTTGCTCTTGCCCAGGCGGTTCGCCGCCTTCGCGAATGTGCCCGGCTTGTTTCCGAGACGGACCTCGACCATCTTGCGGTCGCCCGAGATGCGGTACTTGTTCTTCTTGATGGCGCGGCGGGCCTTCGCCGCGTCCTTGTCGTCGACGACGATGTGGACGGTTCCGATTCCGCCACCGGTCGTCGCCGCGATGCTGCGCATGCTGATCCCGGCGTCGCCGAGCGCACCCGTGAGCGCTCCGAGCTGACCCACGCGGTTCGGCAATTTGATCGTGAGCTCTACAGCCATGTCGTTCCCTCCCCGATTCTTTCGGCGAGGGCGAGTCTAGGTGCGGCGACCCTCGACGCGCTCGGCCCAGTGCTGCGAACCGAACACGGTGAGGAAATAGCGCATCCGATTGCTGCGCCTGCGCTGCGTCGCGCTGTCTGGCCGTTTGATGTCGATGCGGCGCGCGCGGAACAGCTGACGTAGGCGATCCATGAGCGTGTCCTCCTCCCAAGACATGGGATGGAGCCTGCGCTCCGTTCGCGGTGGGGACGATCACGCACGACATGAACGGTCTGTGCCGCTCACGACACTCCTCAGCGCGCCTTCTGGATGCCCGTCCGGATCTGCGCCTCGCTCACCGCGGTGAGCTCGAGATGGCGTATGACGCCGTCCTTGTCGACGAAGAACGTGCTCGGGAGGCTGAGCACCCCGTAGCGGCGCGTGGTCGCGCCATCGCTGTCCAGGACCGGCTGAAGGCGGTCGAGCCCCAGTGAGTCGAGGAAGGAGCGCGCCTTGTCACCTGGCTCCATGAGGTCGACCTCCAGCACCACCACGTCGGACTCGCTCGCTGCGACACGCTGGAGCGCGGGCATCTCCTCGCGGCAGGGCGGGCACCAGGTGGCCCAGAAGTTCACGACCACGACCTTGCCGCGGTAGGACGAGAGCCGAAGGGTCTTGCCGTCCTCGCCCGTCCACTCGAAGTCGGGCGCCATCGCTCCGATGCGGCCCGCGGCGCCGTCCGCCTCGATCTGCGCGCGGATCACGCCCGCATCGGTCACGGCCGCGGGCTTGTTCAGGAGTGGCCAGAGCAGCGCAGCAAGAGAAGCGACCGCGATCGCGCCGATGATGATCGCGGCGATCCAACGCGGAAGCGCGGTCGGTTCGCGCTCCGTCCCGGGGGCGGTCGCAAGGCTCATCCGACGAGCGGCAGGAAGTTGAAGAGCTGCGGCAACCGCGCGAATTGTCCGGATACGAGCACCAGACCCATCACGATCACGAGCGTACCGCCGACCAGATTCACCACTCGAATGTGCGAGGCGAGCCATGGCGCCACACGC
>DATCPK010000155.1:0-66628 GCA_036570125.1 Candidatus Limnocylindria bacterium | reverse complement strand
GGCTCGGGCGTCGGCAGAGGCGTGGGTTCCACCGTCGCGATCGGTGTGGCCTGCACACCCAGGACGACCTCAGCTCGCGCGACGTCGCGAACGCGCTCGGGAGCGCGGCCGGGCGAATCGACCGAAACGGGCGCAAACGCTCCTGCTACCGATATTGAATGCACCTCATTCGGTAGCGACGGCGCGAGAAACGAAACGAGACAGGCGAACACGAATGCGACGGCGCCCGCCCGCCCCAGTGCCCCCCAGAACATGGGCCGGGCACTTTGCAGGACCGATTCCACAATGTGTCGATTTCGTGAACACGTCGCAGGCCAATAAACAGTGCGTGCGGGACGTTGGTCGCTCGGTCGCTCTAAGTTTCTCGCGATACGAGATCGTTACGCCGCGACGCACGGTTACTCGGGGGCGGCGATCACCACAAAACGCGGGTCCCCGCTGTTCGGTCCGGTCGACGTTTGGAGGGTGAGCCGCTCGTCGCCCGACGGCTGGAGCCAGCTCGTATCCGCCGGCGGAACGCGGGGGTGGACCTCGGTGACTACAAAATTGAGTGCAACGCCCGCGGGCGTCGTCACCGTGACCTGGTCTCCGACGCGAGCGTTCCAGAGTGAGAGGAACATCCCCTGGCGCGCGTGCGCGTAGATGTAGCTGTTCCCGAACGTCCCGGGAATCGCGGTCCCCGGGAAATGGAAGGCGTAGTTCTCGGGGGTCTTTTGCACGACCACGTCGCGCTGGATGTCGCCCTCGGCGATCGGCAGGTTGATGCCGAGACGCGGAAGCTCGATGCGGTAGCCGTCGGGGATAGGTCCGATCGTCGGCGCCGGTGTGGGCGAGAGGATCGTCGAGCCGGGGGACGCGGTCGCCGCGGGTGCGGTCGCGGTCGGGCTTGGGAGAGCGATCGGAGCGACTGAGCCCGCGCGTGGTAAGCCGGCCCCCGCGACGAGAGCGATCCCGACGGCGAGCACCAGCACGCCGACGAGGACGGTGAACGAACGGGGCATGCGGCTATTCTCGGATGCAGAACGGATGCCGAGCGAACGAGCGAGCACAGCTGACCGGCGAACGCGCGCGGCAGCGAAGCTGCGCGAGCGGGGTTTGAGCGCGCTCGCCGTATCGCCGGGTGCCGACCTCTTCTACCTCGCGGGCTACCAGATCTTCTCGAGCGAGCGTCTGACGTGTCTCGTCCTTGACCGCGACGGCAAGGCGACGATCGTCTGCCCGGAACTGGAAGCACCGCGCGCGGCGGTCGCCGCGCCGGATATCGCACGCGCCACGTGGGGAGAGACGGACGATCCCTACGCGGTCGTCGCGGGGTTGATCCGTGGCTCGGGCGACGTCGCGGTCGGCGACCAGATGTGGGCTGCGTTCGTTCTCAAGCTGCAGGCGGCCTTGCCGGATCGGACCTTCTCCATCGCCTCAGTGGTCATGCGCGAGCTCCGCATGCGAAAGGACGCGGCCGAGCTCGAAGCTCTTCGGCTCGTCTCCGAGTCCGCCGACCGCGCGTATGCGCGAATCCTCGAGCGCTCCTTCGCCGGTCGGACCGAACGGGACATCGGCACCGACCTGGCCGAGCTGCTGCGCGCGGAAGGCCACGACGAGGTCGGATTCACGATCGTGGCATCGGGCGCGAACGGGGCGTCGCCGCATCACGAGACCGGCGATCGACGCATCGCCGAGGGTGACACCGTGGTCCTCGACTTCGGCGGCGCGATGCGCGGCTATCGATCGGACATCACGCGCACGGTCCATGTCGGGAAGACCGTCGGCCGAGAGGAGCAGAAGGTTCACGACACCGTTCGGCGAGCGCAGGAGGCCGGCTACGCGGCCGCGCGAAAGGACGGGTCAGCTGAATCTGTGGATGCGGCAGCGCGTCGGGTCATCGAAGACGCCGGCTACGGCGAGTTCTTCATCCATCGGACCGGACACGGGATCGGCCTCGACGGTCACGAGCATCCGTACCTCGTGCGTGGAAATCGCGAGACGCTCGAGCCGGGGATGGCCTTCTCGATCGAGCCGGGCATCTATCTGCCGGGACGCTTCGGCGTGCGCATCGAGGACATCGCGATCATCGACGCGGACGGGTCGGCCCGGCCGTTGAATCGCGCGGACCACGCCTTCGCGACCGTGGCCTGAGCGTGCGTTTCGCCGTCGCCGTGCTCGGCGCCGCGATCGTGCAGATCTTTCCTTATCTGCGTCTCGATCAGTGGGTGGGCGTTGGCGCGATCCTCGCGCTCCTCTATATCGAGTTCGCCGCATTCGGCTCGGGGTTCTTCGCTGGACGCCGCGCGGCGCTCGCGGGTGCGCTTTCGGTGCTCCTCGGCGCCTTCCTCTACGTGGTCGTCGCCGGGTTGACCCAACCCGGAGGCGATCCCGGCGCCTTCGCCTCATTCTTCCTGAGCATCCCCATCGCGGTCTTCCCGTTCATCATCCTCGGCGCCTTGGCTGGATGGCTCGGCGGCGCCGTCCGAGCGCGCGCCGTTCGGACGAGGGCTTGAGCTGGCCTCGGGTCTTCGCGTCGGTCGTGGCGAGCGCGATCGGGCTCGCCTTCTGGTGGGCGCTGACCGAGCCGCTGCCGGTCCCGCCGGTCATCCTCCTCGGTGTCGCGGGCGCGATCCTCTTTTGCGCCGGCCTCATCGCGGGCAACGGCGGCGCGATCGCCGCACCGGTCGCGTTCCTCTTCTCGCTTTTTGTCGGCAGCATCATCTCGACGCAGCTTCATCAGGCCTTCCGCCCGCAGACCGCGCCGGTCGAGGAATTCAACGGGCTCATCTCGCTCCACTTCCCGGAGGTGCTGGCGCCGCTCGCGGTCGCGATCGTGATCGGTGCCGTCGGAGGCTTCGTCGGGGAGCGCCTTCTTCCAAGCCACCCGCCGCGCCGCGGCTAGCGACTCAGCGCACGAGCGGCTGCGCGGCCTCCAGCGCCCACTGGTAGATGGAGTTCGGAAGGATCCCGAACAGGATCACGGCAAATGAGGCGATGCCGAGGGTCACCGACAGGGTGCGCCCGGTCACCAGGCGCGGCACCTTCTCCTCGGCGTCGTACATGTACATGTGGACCACGACCCGGAGGTAATAGAAAGCCGCGAGCACGGCGTTGAGCGCGATCACCACCGCGAGCCATGCGAGGCCCGCGTCGAGCACCGGCTGGATGACCAGGAATTTGGCGACGAAGCCGATGGTCGGCGGAATTCCGGTGAGCGAGACGAGGAAGATCGCGAATGCGAGCGCGCCGAGCGGCTGCCTTCGTCCGAAGCCATTCAGCTCGTCGAGCGAGGCGCCGCGCGTCCCCTCCATGTCGAAGTAGAGGAGGCATGCAAATGCGCCGAGGTTCATGAGCCCGTATGCGAACACGTAGAACAGCACGGCCGCGCTGGCGCTCGGCCCGGCCTTGGCCGCAGCGACCGCCGCGAGGATGTAGCCGGTGTGCGCGATGCTCGAGTACGCCAGCATCCGCTTCGTATTCGTCTGCGCGAGGGCGACGATGTTCCCGCCAGTCATCGTGACCGCCGCGAGGATCGCCAAGATTGCACTCCAATCGACGCTCAGGGGCCCAAGCGCGCCGATAAGGACGCGGAGGATCGCGGCGAAGGCCGCGGCTTTCGGGGCGACCGACATGAACGCGGTCGCGGGGGTCGCGGCTCCGTCGTACGCATCCGGCGTCCACTGGTGGAAGGGCACGATCGCGGCTTTGAAGCCGAGGCCGACCGTGATGAGGGCGAGCGCCACGATCGTCGGACCGTTTGCGATCCCCTGCGCCGAAAGAAAATTGGCGATCGTGACGAAGTCGGTGGCCTTCGTGACCCCGTAAAGCCAGACGAACCCATACAGAAGAAGCGCAGAGCTGAACGCCCCGAGAAGGAAGTACTTGATCGCGGCCTCGTTCGCGAACCGATCGGTCCGCTGGATCCCGGCGAGGACGTAAATCGGGATCGTCATGGTCTCGAGGCCGATGAAGAGCGTGATCAAATCCGCCGACAGCGCGATGGTCATCGCGCCGACCGTCGAGAAACAGATGATCGCGTAGTACTCGCCGGCCGGGACGAGCCGCCTCGCCAGGTACTGAGGCGACACGGCGACGGCGAAGATCGCGAGGATGATGAACACCGCGCGGAAGAACGATGTGAAGGCGTCGATGGTCACGAAGCCGCGGAAGTACTGCGCGGTCGGAACGACATTGAAGACCGAGGCGAGCGCCACGACGAGGCCAGCGATCGTGATCACGGGGAGCGCGAAGGCCGCGCGTCGGCGGTCGAGGGTGGCGTCGGCGACGAGCACGATCATGGCGACGGCGGTCACGATGATCTCGGGATAGACGGCGGCGATATCTGTCCCACTCATTTGAAGGCCGCCACCACGAACGACGGGTCCGTCGCGAGACGGATGACCCGATCGAGCGACGGCTCGATGTAGGCGATGAACGGCTGCGGAAGCACCCCGAGCAGCACGGTGAGCACCAGGAGCGGCAACGCGCAGATGATCTCGAGGCGTGAGAGATCGGGCAGCGCCCGGTACGCCTCACGCACCGGGCCGTACATCACCCGCTGGAACATCCAGAGGAGGTAGACCGCGGCGAAGATCACGCCGATCGCGGCGAGCGGTCCCCAGAAGAGCCCGCCCAGGGGCGGCGCGCCCGAGAAGGCGAATGTCCCAAGTAGGACCAGGAACTCCCCGACGAAGCCATTCAGGCCCGGCAGCCCCACCGAGGCGAAGACGAACACGCCGAAGAAGGCGGTGAACAGCGGCCACATGTTCGCGAGACCGCCCAGGTCCGCGATCATCCGGCGATGCGTCTTCTCGTATTGGATACCGACGAAGAGGAAGAGCGCTCCCGTGACGAAGCCGTGGTTGAGCATCTGCAGCACCGCGCCGACGCCGCCCTGAATATTCAGCACGAAGATCCCGAGCGTGACGAAACCCATATGCGCCACCGACGAGTACGCGACGAGCTTCTTGAGGTCCTTCTGCACCGCGGAGACGATCGCTCCGTAGAGGATCGCGATGACCGAGAGAACGATGAGCACCGGCAGCCAGGCTTGGACGCCGAGCGGGAAGAGCGGCAGGCCGAAGCGCAGGAAGCCGTAGCCGCCGGCCTTCAGCAGGACGCCGGCGAGGACGATCGATCCTGCCGTGGGCGCCTCGACGTGCGCGTCCGGTAGCCACGTGTGGAACGGGACCATCGGCATCTTGATCGCGAACGCCAGCGCGAAGGCGAGGAACACCCAGAACTGGAAGTCCGCCGGAAAGCGGCCGCGCAGCTCGATGAGGTCGGGGAGGGAGAGCGTCCGCGTGCCGGTGGCATCCGCGGATGCGATGTACACCGCGACGATGCCCACGAGCATCAGCAGCGAGCCCGCGAGCGTGAAGATCACGAACTTGAGCGTTGCGTAGATCCGCCGCGGACCGCCCCAGATTCCGATGATCAGATACATCGGCACGAGCATCAGCTCGAAGAAGATGTAGAAGAGGAACAGGTCGAGCGCGACGAACACGCCGACCATGCCGACCTCGAGCAGCAGGAACGCGGTCATGTATTCGACGATCCGTGTCTTGATCGCGCCTCCACTCGAGTACAAGACCGAGATGAAGGTGAGGAGCGTGGTCATCGGGACGAGCAGAACGGAGATGCCGTCCACGCCGACGAGGTACCTGATGCCGAGGCTCGGCAGCCAATCGACACGCTCGACGAGCTGGAATCCGGCCTCCCCGACCACGAACTGCTTGAGCATCCAGAGCGAGACCACGAGCTCCACGAACGTCGTCGTGATCGCGACCTGCTTCGCGGCGCGCTCGTCGCGACGGAAGAGGAAGAGCGGGATGAGGCCCGCGATCGGGATGACGATGAGGAGAGAAAGCACGTTCGTCATCGGCCGAGGATCCCCGTGGCGTAGCCGCCGTAGGCGACGAGCACCAGAAGAAGTCCGGCGACGATCGTGAGCGCGTAATTGCCGACGATCCCGGTCTGCACGCGGCGAAGGCCCTGGCCGCCCATTGCGAACGCCCAGCCCAGCCGGTTCGCGAGCCCGTCGATGATGTGGATGTCGAAGGCCCACGACGCGCCGGCGAATGCGCGCGCCGCCTCGACGAACCGGTGGTCGTAGAGCTCGTCGATGTAGTACTTGTTCACGAGGACTCGATACACCGGGCCCGCGGCACGCGTGAGCGCCGCAGGGTCCGGGCGGTGACGCACGTACATCGAGACCCCGACGGCTATCCCGATGACCCCCGCGAGCACGGACACGATGGCCAACGCAACGATCGTCGCGATCTCGGGTGCGTGCTCGGCGACGCCGGCGGCCTCGACGACCGGCGCGAGGTACCTATGGATGAAGCCCTGCTCGGGCGGGAAGCCGACAACGATGCCGAGGACCGCCGAGCCCGCAGCGAGTGCGATCAAAGGGAGCGTCATGACGCGCGGGGATTCGTGCGCGTGGTCGTAGAGATGGTGATCGCGCGGCTCTCCGTAGAAGGTCATCCAGAGCGCGCGCGTCACGTAGAACGCGGTGAGGATCGCAGTGATGATCCCGACCGCGTAGAGGATCAGGTGCCCGTTGGTGAATGCGGCGCCGAGTATCTCGTCCTTCGACCAAAAGCCCGCGAGAGGGGGCAGCGCGGCGAGCGCGCCACCCGCGATCAGCATCGTCCAGAACGTGACCGGCATCTTGCGGCGCAGCCCGCCCATCTTGCGCATGTCCTGCTCTCCCCCGAGGCCGTGGATCACCGAGCCGGATCCGAGGAAGAGGAGTGCCTTGAAGAAGGCGTGCGTCGCGAGGTGGAAGATGGCGGCGACCGGGGCACCGACGCCGAGCGCGAGGAACATGTAGCCGAGCTGGCTCACGGTCGAGTACGCCATGACCCGTTTGATGTCGAACTGGACGAGGGCGATCGTCGCCGCGAAGATCGCGGTGATCGCGCCCACGACGCCGACCACCTGGAGCGATGGCCCTGCGACCTCGAAGAGCGGCATCGAGCGGGCCACGAGGTACACGCCTGAGGTGACCATCGTCGCCGCGTGGATGAGCGCGGAGACGGGCGTCGGTCCTTCCATCGCGTCGGGCAGCCAGGAGTACAGGGGCAGCTGTGCGGATTTCCCGGTCGCGCCGAAGAAGAGCGCGATGCAGATGAGCGTCAGGGTGGCCTGGGCCGGGGCGCTCTCCTCGAGCCGCTTGAAGACATCGAGGAAGTTCATCGAACCGAAGACGAGGAAGATGGTGATGATCCCGATCGTGTAGCCCCAGTCTCCGATGCGGTTCATCACGAAAGCTTTCTTCGCGGCGTAGTAGGGCTCGGGCCGTTCGAACCAGAAGCCGATCAGTAGGTAGCTGCAGAGGCCGACGCCCTCCCACCCGACGAACATCAGGAGGTAGTTGTCGGCCATGACGAGGATCAGCATCGCGAAGACGAAGAGCGAGAGCCACGTGAAGAAGCGGTAGAAACCGGCGTCGTGCTCCATGTACCCGTTCGAGTACACGAAGATCAGGAACGAGACGACGGTGACCACGAGGAGCATCACCGACGAGAGCGGGTCGATCAGCGCCGACACGTTCACGGAGAAGTCGCCCACCGCGATCCACCGGTAGAGCGACACGACTGTCTGCGTCTTTCCACCGAGCACTTCGAGGAAGACCCCTATCGAGAGCAGCGCGGAGAGGCCGACCGCGGCGGTGGCGATGAGCCCGGTGAGGTGGCCGAGCCAACGACGTCCGAAGAGACCGTTGATCAGGAACGCGGCCAGCGGCAAGGCCGGGATGAGCCAGACCAGCGAAATCACTGGCTCATCCTTTCATTTGGTGGATCTCGTCGACATCCACGACCGGCCGGTTGCGATACGCCGAGAGGATGATCCCGAGGCCTACCGCGACCTCGGCGGCCGCGATCACGAACACGAAGATGACGAAGACGCTGCCGCGCTCGTCGATCGACCCGTACTTTCGCGAGAAGGCGACCAGCGCGAGGTTGGCCGCGTTCAGCATCAGCTCGACGCACATGAGGATGACCACCGCGTTGCGCCGGACGAGGACGCCCGCGCATCCGGTGAAGAACAGCACCGCGGACACGGCGATGTACGCGCCGAGAGGGACCGTCATCGCCGACGCCGCATCGCGGCCTCATCTGGATCGTCGCGCCTGGTCAGGACGATCGCGCCGACCATAGCTGCGAGCAGGAGCACCGACGCGATCTCGAAGGGAAAAGCGAAATCGGTGAACACGCTCGTCGCGAGCGCCGTCAGATCGCCGCCGCCCGGCCGCGGCGGTGCGCCCGTGAACGAGATCGATCCTACGATGACGATGGGCACCGCGACGGCGGCCACGAAGACAGCCGCGAGCGGTGTCTGTCTTTGGAAGAAGAGCGCGCGCGGACTGTCGCTGACCTTCGTGAACATGACTCCATAGAGGATCAGGACCGTGATCGCGCCGACGTAGATGAGCACCTGGAACGCGGCGATCGTCTCCGCGCCGAGCAGCACGAACATCCCGGCCATGCAGAGGAACGTGAACGCCATGAGCAACGCGGCCGCCGTGATCCGGTTCAGCATCACGACCGCCACGCCACCGGCGATCACCCCGATCGACAGGAGGGCGAAGACCGCGGGCTCGACGAAGTCGAACGTCACCTCGTCAGCTGGCCGCGCGGACCGCCGGTGCCGCCGACAAGCGGGCTCGGGCGCGCAGAGTCGCAAGACGCCGGCGTTGCACGAACGGGATTCCCGCGATGAACACGACCACGAGGGCCCAGTTCGCGATCGCGATCGGCACGAGGGAGTTCGGGAACGCGAGGGCGAGGATCGCTACCAGGACGATGTTCACGAGGGCCATCGGAATGAGGCCTTTCCAGCAGAAGCTCATGAGCTGGTCGATCCGAAGACGCGGCAGGGTCGCGCGGATCCACATCATCACCACGATGAACGCGTACACCTTCAGCGTGAACCAGAGAACGCCGAGGAGCGGAAACGCGTCCACGCCCGGCCCCTGCCATCCCCCGAACCACAGTGTCGTGATGATCCCGCAGACGACGGTCACGTTGCCGTATTCGGAGAGCGCCAGCATCGTGCCCCAGCGCATGCCCGAGTACTCGGTGAGCCAGCCGGCGACGAGCTCCGACTCGGCCTCGGGAAGATCGAACGGCGTGCGGTTGGTCTCGGCGAGGGCCGCGATGAAATAGATCAGGAACGAGAACGGTAGGACCAGCACGTTCACGAACGGTCCCGTCTGCGAACGCGTGATGTCGATCATCGAGAGCGAGCCGACGACGAGCGCCACCGAGACGAGCGCCAGGATCTGCGGGATCTCGTACGAGATCAGCTGACCCGCGGAGCGAAGGCCGCCGACGAGCGCGTACTTGTTGTTCGACGCCCAGCCCGCGATGACGATCCCGAGCACGGTCATGGACCCGAGCGTCGTCAGATAGAGGAGCCCGATATTGAGGTTCGTGCCGACGATGTCCTGAGCGAACGGCAGCACGGCCCACGACGCGAGCATCGGACAGAACACGAGCGCCGGCGCCGCGACGAAGAACCAGCCATCGGTCGCCGCCGCGCGGACATCTTCTTTCGAGATCAGCTTGAGGGCGTCCGCGAATGTTTGAAGCAGGCCGAACGGGCCGACGTGATACGGGCCGAGGCGGTCCTGGATGATCGCCTGGATCTTTCGCTCGAGATAGATCTGCAGGAGCGCACCGTTCAATACGAGGAACAGAGCGAGGCCCACGGCGATGACGAGGCGCAGCGGCGCCCAGATGAACGGATCGATGCCGAAGGGACCGACGGCCACGTTCAGCCTCCCCGCGCGTCGCTGCGCGGCGGCAGGAACGACTTGCGAAGCGGATGCCCGGGGAAGCTCTCCTCGAGGAAGATGCGACGGAGGTCGGGATGCCCGTCGAACTCGATCCCGAACATGTCGTATGTCTCACGCTCGCACCAGTTCGCACCTGCCCACACCGGTGCGAGCGTTGGGATGTGCGGGTCGAGCTCGGTGCACGACGTCCGCAGCATGACCGTGAGCTTCGTGCCGGTTCCGCGAACGAACGTCACCGAGCGGAGCTCCGCGCCGGTATCGACCCCGGCGTTGACAGAGTAGAGATCGCAACGAGTACGCGGATCGTCGCGAACGAACGTCGCCACCTCCACCAGTCGCTCACGATCGACGTCGAGCACGAGCATGTCGTGCAGCATCGACACGCGAGCCTTCTCGCCGAGACGCGACGCGACATACGAGCGAAGGTCGCCAAGATCGATCGTCGGGCGCGGCGCGCTCAGTACCAATTCAGTGCGTCCTTCTTCCATGCGTAGTAGAGCCCGACCACAAGGATGGCGATGAACACGATCACCTCGATGAGGCCGCCGACGCCGAGCGATCGGAAGAGCACCGCCCACGGGAAGAGAAAGATCACTTCTACATCGAACACGACGAAGAGCAATGCGAAAACGTAGAAGTGCGTCGGATATCTCCCCCAGGCCTGACCGATCGGCTCCTCGCCCGACTCGTATGTGCGGAGCTTTTCTTTGGTGGCCTTTCGCGGCGCGACGAGGCGCGAGAGCGTTAGCAGGACAGTGACGAAGATCGCCCCGACCACGAAGAACGCGAAGACGTAAACGTACGAAAGGCTGTAGTCGGGCACCGAAAGAAGCCTACGTAGGGGTACTCATGCGAGCAAACCGGGTGGCGACACCGAATTTCCACCAATGCCTTGCTTGGTGCTACCGCGTTGCACGGTTGACACATCTGTTGGACCGGGGTTACGGTGCAGACCTCCCCAGCACGCTGAGTACGAAATTCGTACATATGCGCGGCTTGGGAGGTCGGTCGAAGAGACCGATGTGATGAGGAAAGGCACGGGACAGACGCACACCGGCCAGTGGTGGCCGCATTTAGCAGTTGGGAGGGACCGCCGGGGTTGGGACAGCAGAGCCGACGTTCACAGGCCACGCCTAACCCAAAACGGATCCTTCAGCGCTATTCCCGCCTCGTCTCTCTGGGAGCCGTCGCGCTCGGTGCGCGCGCTCGTCACGTTTCGTTCGTCGCTCTCGACGGGACCAGCAGCTACCTCGCGGGTCTTGTCGGGGTTCGCGGCCTTCGTCTCGCCCTCAACACGGCCGTCGCGGTGCTGGTGCTCTCGCTCCCGTTCGCGGCCACGGCCGCATCGCGCGCGAGCACGGTCGCTATACCCGCGGTCGGCGCGACGACGGTCGCCAGCGCCGACGCTTCGCGGGCGCAGCCGCTCGCACGTGGCGGCGCCATCGCCGTCGGCCGCAACCCGCTGACGGTCGCCGCCGAGGGCTCGCGACCGGTGCAAGAGGTCACGATCCACGACGGCGACACGCTCGCGACCATGGCCAACTACTACGACGTGTCGGTCGAAGCGATCGCGTATGCCAATGACATCAACGACGTCCAGTCGCTTCGGATGGGTCAGAAGCTTTTGATCCCTCCTGCCGAGGGCGCTCTCTACACCGTCAAGGACGGCGACACGGTCGAGTCGATCGCGAGTCATTTCAAGGTCGACCCTTCGGTCGTCCTGACCTACAACCGCTGCACGTTCGAGCCCGAGCAGTGCGCACCCGGTCAGAAGGTCTTCGTGCGAGGTGCCGCGCTCCCCGCGCTGCAGGAGCCGCAGCGGGTCAGCGTCTCGGTGCTCCGCGGACCGACCGTCAGCGTTACTCCGCCCAAGCCCGGCAGGCTGGCGTGGCCGGTGGCCGGCGTGATCACTCAGTACTTCTGGGCGGGGCACACCGGCGTCGACCTCGCGGCACCCTATGGGACCGGCATCGGCGCATCGGATGATGGGGTCGTCTCCGCGACCGGCTGGGTCGCGGTCGGCGGTCTGCGCGTCTGTGTGCAGCACGCGGGCGACCTCGAGACTTGCTACTACCACACGAGCGCCGTGTATGTGAGCGTCGGCCAGCAGGTCGCGCGCGGTCAGATCCTCGCGGCGATCGGCCTCACCGGCGTCACCACCGGGCCTCACGTCCACTGGGAGTGCAAGCTTGGAAACCAGTTCGTGAGCTGCCTCAGCCTCTAGACCTGCTCAATCTCGCTGCGCGGAGACGCGCTCAGGGCTGAAGGACTCGCTCGTCGCGGATCAACCGCTCCTCGCTCGACCTACACCTATCCTCCGACTCATGTTCTCCGCCGTTCATAGCGATCGTTCCGGTCGTCTCGTCGTGTCAGCTGATTACGCGGCCGCCATGTCCGACGGCAGCGCGATCCACCCGCTGGTCGAGGCGTTGCCGCTCCCCGCCGGGACGGACGTCGTCCATCTTTCTGGGCGCGTGGGGATCGGTCTGGACCGCGCCGGCCGCGCCCGGGAGCTCGGCCAGGGCCGCTTCGGGGTCGCGGCGGTGCTTCCCATGGGCTACCTCCGCATGAGCGTGCCCGCGTACGTCGATGAGCTCGGCGCGCCACCGCTCCGTCCGCGCGCCTATGCGGCCGTCGGCGCCGATCCAAATGGGCAGCTCGTTGTTTCGGCGGTCGCGCTCGACCCGGAGGCAGGAGCCATGGACGGCAGGTCGGCACCGGACCTCGCGGCGCGGATCACGGCGATCCAGCGCGAACGGCCATCGAGCCGCGTGCTGCGGCAGCTCGCGCGCTGCGCGAAGGACTACCGCTGCCGCGCAGCCGCGAACGCCTTTGTCGGACGTCACGATTGCGCGCTCCCGGTCGCCGCGCCGCGGAACGAGCGACCACCAGAGGTGCTGGTCCTGCACGACGATGCCGACGCGTCGCCGACGGAACCCGCCGCCTTCCGGCCAACAGCCCTGGAGCTTGCCGATGCGGCTTCGCGGCATCTCGAAGGTGGAGGAACGGTCGTCGCATTCGGGCGCGCGTGTGAGGGCGAGCCGCTCCTCGCGATCCGTCTGGTCGAGGACGCGATCGTCGCGATCCGCGAGCGCACGCGACTCGGGACGATCCATCTGGAAACGAACGGCTCGTCGCCCGTCGGACTGCGGAGGTTGTGCGACGCGGGTCTCGACTCGGTCGCCGTGCGCGTCGTGTCCGCGCGCGCGGAAACATACGAGATCATCCATCGGCCCGACGGCTTCCGATTCGCAGATATCCGCGCATCGCTCGCGCATGCGATCGCGGGAAAGATCTCGGTCGCCCTCCGCGTGCTCACCCTCCCCGGTCTCACCGATCGAGTGGGCGAGCTCGACGCTCTCATTAAGCTCGCCGCCGATCTGCCCGCCGGGAGCTCGCTCATCCTCAGCGATCTCGCGGCGGATCCTCAGCGCGCGCTACAGGTCGCGCCTTCCGCGGAGAGCGCGGTCGGGATGGATCGACTGCTCGATCGCCTGCGCACGGATGCGGCACATCTGCATGTCGTTGCGTTGCCGCGACCGCTGGTTCGCCTTTAAACGGTGTTCATCGATCGCGCACGCCTCGTGGTCCGCGGGGGCGATGGTGGCCGGGGCATCATCTCGTTCCGGCGCGAGGCTCATGTTCCTCGCGGAGGACCCGATGGCGGCGACGGCGGCAAAGGCGGCGACGTCGTTCTTCGAGTGGATCCGCAGCTCGGAACCCTCACCGACTTTCGCTACACCAAGCAGATAGACGCGGACGCGGGAAAGCCGGGCAGCGGACGCAACAGCAGCGGACGCTCGGGTGGGGATCGGGTACTGAACGTCCCGCCGGGAACGCTCGTCATCGATCGCGCGACCGGCGCGACGGTCGCCGATCTCGTAGCGCCGGGCGAGGAGCTCATCGTCGCCCGCGGTGGCTCGGGAGGAAAAGGAAATTCCCGCTTCGCGACGAGCACGCGGCGCGCGCCACGCATCGCCGAGGACGGCGGCAAAGGCGAGCGTCGAGAGATCGACCTCGAGCTCAAGCTCCTCGCGGACGTGGGCCTCGCGGGGTTGCCGAATGCCGGGAAGTCGACCCTCCTGGCGGCGCTCACAAGCGCTCGTCCGAAGATCGCGGACTACCCATTCACGACGCTCACTCCGAACCTGGGCGTCGCGCGTCTGGACGATCGCGAGCTCGTCGTCGCCGACATCCCCGGCCTCATCGAGGGGGCGAGCCGCGGCCTCGGTCTCGGCGAAGAGTTCCTGCGCCACGTCGAGCGCACCCGGCTTCTCGTCCACGTCGTCGACGCCTCTCGGCCCGATCCGCTCCAGGACATCGCCACGATCGACACCGAGCTCGGAAGCTACGGGCACGGCCTCGAGGAACGCCCGCAGCTCGTCGCGCTGAACAAGCTCGACCTTCCAGAGGCGCGCGAGGCCGCGCCGCGCATCGCGCGCGCGCTCGCCGAACGCGGCGTGGCCAGCGTGGCCCTATCGGCTGCGGCGCGAGAGGGGACCGCCGATCTTCTTCGCCAGATCTTCGACCGATGCCCGCCGCGTGAGGCGGTGGCCGCCCAGGCGCCGCGCGAGCGGCGCATCGCCTTCGCCGGAGGAGGCCGGGATTGGCACGTGAAGCGAGAAGGAGAAGCGTTTCGCATCGAAGGCGATCGCGTGGTGCGACTCGCGTCTGGCCTCGACTGGGAGTCCCCCGACGCGGCTGCGTACTTTCAGCGCCAGCTCATCCGCACAGGGATCGAGCGCGAGCTGCGCGCGCTCGGCGCGAAGGAAGGTGACACGGTCCGCATCGGTGGCCTCGAGATGGAGTGGAGCGAACGGGCGGAAGAGGAGTGAGTGGGGTCGGCGTCTTCGGCGGCACCTTCGACCCGGTCCACGTCGGCCATCTCGCGATCGCGAACGCGGCGCTCGACGAGCTCGCACTCGACCGCGTCTACTTCGTGCCCGCGCTTCGCTCGCCGCTGAAACAGGATGGACCGGCGGCCAGCGCCGACGACCGTCTCGCGATGCTCACGGCGGCAATAGCGGACGAGCCTCGCTTCCGCGTCTCCCCGATCGAGCTCGAGCGCAAGGGACCATCGTTCACGGTCGACACCCTCGAGTCTCTGCGCGGCGAGGGAGAGCTCTTCCTCATCCTGGGGAGCGACGCGTACGCCGATTTCGCGCGCTGGCGCGAACCGGCACGCATCAAGGAGCTCGCGACGATCGTGCTGGCAGCGAGGCCTGGCGTACCGAATGCACCCGCGGGGGTGCGAATGTTGGATTCTCCGCTCATGGACATCAGCTCGCGCGAGCTTCGCGCCAGGGCCGCGCGCGGCAGGTCGCTGCGCTACCTTGTCCCTAAGGCAGCACTGCGCTACATCGAGGAGCACCGCCTGTACCGATGACCGACCTCTCGCCCAGAGCCATGGCCGACGTCGTGGTCGACGCCGCGGGCGACAAGAAGGCCGAGGACATCCTCGTGCTGAATGTCTCCGAGCTCACGACGATCGCGGACCTGTTCGTCATCTGCACCGGAAGGGGCGAGCGACAGGTGCAGGCGATCGCCGATGCCGTGCGCGAAAAGGCGATCGAAGCAGGCCGCCGGCCGGTCGGTGTCGAGGGCTACAGCGGAGGTCGCTGGGTGTTGATCGACCTCGGCGACGTCGTCGTTCACGCGTTCGTTCCGGAGGAGCGTCAGCTGTACCGCCTCGAGCGTCTCTGGGGCGACGCTCCCGTCGTCCTCCGGATCGCCTAGCTCGCGCGAGCGCGAAGCCGTCGCGCGGGTCGCGCCCACCGCCGCAGCTGGATCCGTTTGTCGCGCCACGCGCGCACCGCGGTCGAGATCAGCACCCACAACAGACCCGCGGTTGGTACGGCGAACAGCGCGCCGATGACGCCCCAGAGCTCGAACCCGAGAGCGAGCGCGAGGATCGAGCCCACCGGATGCAGTCCGACGGCGTGTCCGGAGAGACGTGGCATGAGCACGTTTGACTCGAGCTGCTGGATGACGAGAAACGCGGCGGCCACCCACAGAACCATCGGGAACGGCATCGTCGCGGCGACCAGCAGCGCGGGGATCGCGCCCGCGATCGGACCGACCATCGGGATGAGCTCCGCAAGCGCGGCGAACATCGCGAGGAAGAGCGCGTACGGCACGCCGAGCAGAAGAAGCGCGACGCCCACGAGCACTCCGATGGACAGCGCGAGAAGGAGCTGCGCGCGAACGTATGCGCCGAAGACACGCGAGACCTCTTGGAAGACACGCCTCACGGCTGGACGGCGTTGTGGTTCGAAGGTGCGGAACAACGCGACGCGCAGGCGCCGCTCGTCCAGGAGAAAGTAGAACGTGACGACGAGAACGAGCACCAGGTCTACGAGCGAGGACGCGAGTGCGAGCGCGAGACCCGCGGTCCGCTCGGCCATACCGGCCGCGAGCGGCGCGAACATCTGCCGGAGACTCTCCTGCACGTTCGCCGGTAATCCGTAGAGACCGATGACGACCGGGTTCTTGCCCTCGAGCGCGTTCACGATGTCGGAGAGCTGGCTCGATAGACGCTGACCCTCCGTCGCGAGCTGCCAGACCAGGATGGCGGCGAGGCCGAGGACCGAGAGGAGCGTTCCGAAGAAAACGACCACGACCGCGGCGCGACGCGGAATCCATCGGTCCAAACGCGCTACGAGGGGCGCGAGCGAAATGGTGAGGACGCCGCCGAATGCGGCGATGAGGAGCACGTGCGCGAACGGCGCGATCACGTCGACGAGTAGCCGAAGCGTTACAAGGATCCCAAGGAACGCCAGGACCGCGACGAGGAGATAGGCCGGCCACCAATCCACGAGCGACGGCAGTCCCCAACGACGAGGCGAAAAACGCGCGAGGCCGCTCCGCTGGAGGTCGCTCAGGGGATCGGGCGCGGGGAGAGGATTCACCGCCTGCCCGGACGCAGGGACCGTGCCACGCGTTCATCTGCGTGCAGGGATTGGACGAGCACTCGCGCTCTCGGTGGTGGCGAGAGGCCCCACGACCGCGTATCGTTTTCGTGCATCGGCCGCGTACGGGGCTGTAGCTCAGCTGGGAGAGCGCATGAATCGCACTCATGAGGTCCGGGGTTCGATCCCCCGCAGCTCCACAGGACCCTCCAAGGTCTAGATGGACCGTTTCACGCAGAACGATCCAGAGCGTCAGGCGAACATCGCGTTCGTTCTGATCTTCCTCGGCATCATCGCGGTCGGGGCGCTCACGATCTGGCTCTTCTACGGAGCCTCCTTCTAGGACCACCGGGCAAGCGAGCGCGCACCCGTTCCGGTTCGCGCCCAAAGCATCCGATCCATTCGGTTGGGCTGGCCTTGACGGTCGCGTGACAGCACCATTTGCGGACGATTTCGAGCGAAAGTGCTGACAGCCTGGCTGCGCATCCGTACGGTCGTTGTTGCCAGACCGTTACCCCAAAGGAGTGCCGATGCTTCGCCGTGCGCTGGCCACCCTGTTCGCCGTCGCTGCCATCGCCATGGGCTCTTCGGCATCCGCGGCGGCGGCCACACGAATCGGGCCGAGCTTCGAGACCGCGACCGCACAGAGCGATCTCATCGGGCTCATCAACGCGTATCGCACGAGCAGCGGGGTGCAAACGGTGTCGCCGAACGGCTCGATCACCGCAGCTGCGGGGTGGATGGCCGGCGACATGGCCGCACGGAACTACGTCGGGCATGTCTCTTCGGACGGACGCTCTCCGACGCAACGCATGTCGGCGTTCGGTTATCCAGCCACCTCCATGTACACAGGTGAGGACCTCGGCGCGGGGTACGGCACCGCGAGCGCGGTGCTCGCCGGATGGCAGGCGAGCCCTGCGCACAACGCGGTGCTGTTGAATCCGAACTACAACGCCATCGGCATCGGGCTCGTGTACGAGGCGAACTCCACGTACAAGTGGTACTGGGCGGCGGACTTTGGAGGCCCGGGTGGCACCGCGAAGATCATCGTTCCCGCGGCCCCGCAACCGAACCCCGTGACGGCACGCGCGGCCGCCGCGCCTCGCGGCCCGGCTCCGCAGGCACAGGTTGAAGAGAAGGTCGACTCACAAGCCGCGGCCGAAGCCGCGCGGACCCTGTTCCTCGACGACCTCGGGGCGCGGCGCATCGCGCATCTCTTCGCGGTACTCCTGCGCATGGGCGCCATCTAGCCGCCTACCATCCTCCATACACAAGGGGGAGTCATAGATGGCGACGCCCACGCTTCAGAACTACATCGACGGCCGCTGGATCGACGCATCAGGCGGCGGCACGTTCGAGAACACCAATCCCGCGACCGGCGAGCTGATCGCGAACTGCGCGAAGTCGACGGTCGCCGATGTGGACAAGGCAGTGGATGCGGCGCGGCGCGCTCTCGACGGCTGGCGCCTCTACCCCGCCCCGAAGCGTGGCGAGATCCTCTATCGCGCCGGCGAGATCATGCTCACGCGCAAGGACGATCTCGCGCGCGAGATGACGCGCGAGATGGGCAAGGTGCTCGCCGAATCGCGCGGCGATGTCCAAGAGGGCATCGACATGACCTACTACATCGCCGGCGAGGGGCGCCGCCAGTTCGGCGACGTCGTTCCGGCAGAGCTCCCCAACAAATGGGCGATGAGCATGCGGCACCCGGTGGGCGTGGTCGCCGCGATCACTCCTTGGAATTTCCCGTTCGCGATCCCGACCTGGAAGATCATGCCGGCGCTCATCCTCGGCAACACCATCGTGTTCAAGCCGGCCTCGTACACGCCGATGCTCGCTGTACGCCTCGTCGAAATCCTCGAAGAAGCAGGGCTCCCGAAGGGCGTCATCAACCTCGTGCTCGGCTCCGGTGGCGAGCTCGGAGACCATCTCGTTTCGCATCCGGGCGTCGATCTCATCTCGTTCACCGGTTCGTCCGACACCGGCTCGCACATCAGCGAGATCGGCGGACGCCTTCTGAAGCGCGTGTCGTGCGAGCTCGGCGGAAAGAACGCGATCGTCGTCCTCGACGACGCGGACGTCGACCTCTCCCTCGACGGGATCGTGTGGTCGGCGTTCGGCACCTCCGGACAGCGATGCACCGCGGCGTCGCGGGTCATCGCTCACAAGAGCGTCGCGAAGGAACTGGTCGACAAGCTCGTCGGCAGGGCCAAGAAGCTCAAGCTCGGGAACGGGCTCGAGGCGTCCACGGATGTCGGCCCCGTCGTATCGGCCTCCCAGCTCGAGCGCGTGCATTCGTTCATTCCGGTCGCCGAGAAGGAAGGCGCCACGATCGCCGCCGGCGGACACGTCTCAACGGAGGGCGCTCTCGGCAAAGGCTTCTTCCACGAGCCGACGGTGCTCGTCGACGTGAAGCCGAACATGCGCGTCGCTCAGGAAGAGATCTTCGGCCCGGTGACGGCGGTGATCGAGGTCTCGAGCGTCGACGAAGCGATCAAGGCCGTGAACTCGACGAAGTACGGGCTCTCGAGCTCGATCTACACGCGCAACGTGAACAACGCGTTCCGCTTCATGCGCGATGCGGAGACGGGGATCGTGTACGTGAACGCGGGCACGATCGGCGCGGAGATCCAGCTGCCCTTCGGCGGAATGAAGGCGACCGGCAACGGTCACCGCGAGGCTGGTCGTGCGGCGCTCGACGTCTACTCCGAGTGGAAGTCGATCTACGTTGACTACTCGGGCAAGCTTCAGCGTGCGCAGATCGACGCGGCGGAAGGAACGAAGAGCGCGCCGTAAGGGCTAGGGGACGGGCGACTCGACCGGGAGGGTGAAACGGATGTCCGTGCCCTCTCCAGGGACGCTCGTGGCCGAGATCTCGCCGCCGTGCGCCTCCACGAGCTGTTTCGCGATCGCCAGACCCAGACCCGCGCCGCGAGACTCCGCGGATTTGTAGAACCGATCGAAGATCCGGCCGATGTGGTCCGGCGCGATCCCGGCGCCGGTGTCGCGCACCTCGATCGCGACCGACGCATCCGTTGCGCGCGCCTCGACGCTGACGCGGCCGCCACGCGGCGTGTACCGAAGGGCGTTGGCGATCAGGTTCGTGAGGATCTCGCGCGCCCGCACGGGATCGGCGTCGACCTGCGGCAAGCCGCTCGGTACCTGCGCATCGATCTTGACGCCCGCCGGCTCGGCCTGCGAACCGAACGAGTCGACCATCTCGCGCACCAGCACGCCGACGTCGATCGCCTCGCGATGGAGAGTGAGCGCGCCGGACTCCGCCAGCGATAGCGTGCGCAGATCCTCGACGAGGCGCGAGAGCACCTTCGTCTCGTCGAGGATCGCGACCAGGTGCGCCTCGTCCGCGGGATGGACCCCGTCGACCAGCGCCTCGAGGTTGCCTTGGACCACCGAAAGGGGTGTGCGGAGCTCGTGGCTCACGTCCGCGAGCAGGCGCCGGCGTTGCTCCTCGCCGGCCTCGAGCCGGCTGGTCATCGCGTTGAACGCGCGCGCCAGAGCGCGCGCCTCGCGGGCGCCGCGCTCGCGCACGCGGATCGAGAGATCGCCGTCGGCGACGCGGCCGACAGCCTCGATCACGTCGCCGGTCGGAGCGGCGAGCCGACGGAGCGACCGTGCCGCGAAGAGGAAGCCAAACACGACGATGAGCAGCGCCACGCCGCGGGCGATGTTGCCGACCAGGTCCGACGCTCCGAGCGCCGTCGCGAGAGTCCAGAAGATGACCGTCGCGCCGACGACCGAGAGCACTGCGGCGAAGACGAAGAACATCGCCATGCGTCGCACGACCGTGCCTCGAGCCCAACCCCCTCGCGGCGGGAACTCCTCGTTCTCAGGCCACCACGGCGGGCGTTGTCGGGGACGATCCCAGCGACCACCGCGTCTCACTCGTCGAGCTCCGCGAAGCGATAGCCGACGCCGTAGACGGTGAGGAGATAGCGCGGTCGCGCCGGATCCGGCTCGAGCTTGTGGCGGATGTTCTTCACGTGCGCGTCGATGGCGCGCTCGTACGATTCGAAGGCGACGCCGTGCACTGCATCGAGCAGCTGCGACCGCGTGAACACGCGGCCGGGCTCGCGCGCCATCGTGGCGACGAGCTGGAACTCCGTCGGCGTGAGTTCGACTCCGCGGTCCGCGACCGTCATGCGCATCCGCGGTATGTCCAGGGTCACCTCTCCGACGCGGACGATCTCGGTCAGAGATCGCGGACGCTCGGTCCGTCGGAGAACGGCGCGCACGCGCGCCACGAGCTCCTTGGGACTGAACGGCTTCGTGACGTAGTCATCCGCGCCTAACTCGAGGCCGACCAGCTTGTCCGACTCTTCGCTGCGACCGGTGAGCATGACGATCGGCACATTGGACTCTGCGCGGAGCGTCCGCGCGACGTCGAGGCCGTCGAGCTCGGGGAGGCCGAGGTCGAGGACAACGAGATCGGGCTTTCGGGTGCGCGCGGTCGCCAACGCGGCTTTTCCGTCGTGCGCCACGACGACTGCGAATCCGGCGTGCTCGAGATAGTCACGCGCGAGCTGAACGATCTTCGGCTCGTCGTCGACGACCATGACGGTCTTCATCGGTCGGTCGAATCTTAGGTACGCAGAGACGCCGGACCACTGTCCGGCGTCTCGTTGGGCACGCGCCGACTACCGGCCGCTGGGCGGAGTCGATGAGGTCCCGCTGTCCTGCGGCTTCTCACCATGCAGCTCCTTGTGGAGCGCCTCGATCCGGTCGCGCGGGCTCTGGTAGTAGCCCGGCCCCATGCCACCCCATCCGCCGCCGTACCCCCATCCCCGTCCGCGCCCGAACGCGGCTCGCAGGAGCCCGAAGATGAGGAAGATGAAGAGGAGCGGGAACAGGAACCCGAATCCTCCGAAAAAGAAGGGGTGGTAGTAGACGGCCGGCGCGACCGCCGTACCCGTCGCGACGAGTCCCTGCGATACCCCCAGCTGGTACCCGAATGCGCCCGCGATCGCCGCGATCACGAGCACCACGATGATTCCGAAGATGCCTCGCATTCCAATCTCCTTTGCGATCTTGTCGAGAGGAAATGTCACAGACGGTGATGAACTGGTTGTGAAGGACACGCGGAGGATTCCGTCAGCGCAGGACGCTATCCAGCCATCGTGCAGCTGCCGCGACCGCCTCGGGCTCGCGCGAGCCAAAGTCATGCCCCGCTCCGGCGATGCGGACCAGGTCGATCCGCGGATTGTTTGCCGCGATCCGCTCGAGGACGGCGAACGGCCCGAGCTCGTCCTTGTCGCCCTGGACGACGAGTGTCGGACAGGTGGTGGCGGCAAGAGCCGCCTCGTCGCGCGGGCGCGGCCGCTTTGGAGGCGCGATCGGGTGCCCGAGGATGACGAGCGCGTCCGGCGGTTCGCGCTGGGCGAGAAAGGCGCTCATCCGGCCACCGAACGAGCGCCCAACGAGCGCGACGCGCTCGTATCCGTCGGTGCGAAATGCGTCGCGCGTCTCGCGGAGATCCTCGAGCTCCGAGACGTAGTCCCTGCTCGGCCGCGTTCCACTCGTTCTGAACGTCACCGCTCGCGACGCGATGCCAAATCCATCGAGCGCGGCCTTGAGCTTCCGGAGGATCGGCTGCTCCGCGGTACCGCCATATCCGGGCGCGAGGACGGCGGCGCGTTTCACGCCGGCGGCTTCGGCAGTTTCTGCGCGAGCGTGAGCGACGCGCTCAGGAGGTCGCCAACCGCTTCCAGCCGCGCCGACATGTTCCCGATCGTGAACGCGTCCGGTCGTCCGAGCGACGAGATCTCGTCCCACCGGAGCGGCGCGGACACGGGCGCGCGGCGGATCGGACGGACGCTGTACGGCCCGGCGGTGGACTTGGCGCGCGTGTTCTGCAGGTAGTCGATATAGATGCCCCGCCGCTTCGCCTTGCTGAATTCGAGCGTGACGAGCTTGGGCAGCTTCTCGCGCGACATCTGGCCGACGCGGAGCGCGAACGCTCGGGTCTCTTCGAACGAGTACCGCCGCGCGACCGGAACGAGCACGTGGATCCCGCGCGAGCCGGTCGTTTTCGGAAAGCCGACCAGACCGAGATCGTCCAACACTTCCTTGACGGCGTGCGCGACCTCCTTCACGTCGTCCCACGTCGCGCCTTCGGCCGGGTCGAGATCGATCATGACGTTGTCGGGTCTTTCGGGATTGTCCACGCGCGCGAGTCGCGGATGTATCTCGATCGCCGTGTAGTTCGCCATCCACACGAGCGTCGCCATGTCGTTCGCGAGGACGTAGGCGTTCTCAGGCTCGAGCGGATCGGTCCAGCTCTTGATCCACTCGGGCGTGAACCCGGGTTTGTTCTTTTGGTAGAAGTGCGTGCCGTGAATGCCGTCGGGGAACGGTTTCAACGTGAGCGGGCGGTCGCGAAGCCACGGCACGAGGTACGGCGACACCTCGGTGTAGTAGCGGATGAGGTCCGCCTTCGTGTAGCCGTCTTCGGGAAAGAGGACCTTCTCGAGGTTCGTCAGCTTGATGCGCTTGCCCTCGACCTCGAGGACCGAGGGGACCCGGGCGGCCTGCTCTCCATTCGCGGATGGCGAGCGCGTCGTCGCGGCTCGCTTCGCAGCGTCCTGCGCCTTCTTCGCCGACTCGCGCCGCTCCTCCCCGGTCGCCTCACGCGGGTCGACGTCGGAACGAAGACCGCGATAGGTCGGATGCCGCAGCGTTCCGTCGCGCGTGATCTCGACGTATTCGACCTCGCACACGAGCTCGGGAAGGCACCATCGCGCGGGTTGATTCGTCCGCGGCTTCGTGGCGAACGGCGACGTCGGCGACTCGTGCTCCTCGAGGAGCTTGAGGAGATCGCGGAGGGTTCGCTCGTCGAACCCGGTGCCGACGTGTCCCACGGGCTGCAGCTTGCCGTCGCGATACACGCCCAAAAGGAGCGCGCCCAGCGTTTTCGTTCGGCCACCCTGGCCCGCGGTCCATCCGCCGATGACGCACTCCATCGTGCGAAAAGCCTTGATCTTCACCCACGCGGGCGACCGCGCTCCCGGCTGGTAGATCGAGTCGAGCCGTTTGGCGACGATCCCTTCGATCCCCTGCTCGCGCGCCGCTTCGAAGAGCGCGACGCCGGTCCCGGGGAACCCTTCGCTGCGCCGTATCGAGCCCATCGGTGTCAGCGCTTCGTCGAGTCGTCGCATGCGCTCGCGTAGCGGCTTTCGCATCAGGTCCTCGCCGTCCGCGTAGAGGATGTCGAAGACCTGATAGATCACCGGCGTCGATTTGCGCAGCTTGCGCACGGTGCTCTCGTCGCTCACGTGCATGCGCGGCTGCAGGCGCTGGAAGCTCGGAACGCCGCTCGGGTCGAGCGCGACGATCTCGCCGTCGAGGATGGCGTGGTACGCGCCGGTCAGCGCCTCGGCCGCCTGGGTCGCCTCGGGATATTGCTTGGTGCAGTCGAGAAGGTTGCGCGTCTGCAGGCGGACCTCTCCCCCATCGACGAACGCGATGGTGCGCACTCCGTCCCACTTGGGTTCGAACGTGAAATCTGGCGAGTCGAAGGGCTCGTCCGCCGCGGACGACAGCATCGGCTCGATCTTCGAAAGGAGCGGATCGTTCTTCGGCGGCGTGCCGTGCTTGATCATCAGCCAGTCGCGTCCTTCGTTCTGCTTCGTCTGCACGAGGACCCACTCGCCGTCGAGACGTTTGCCCTTCATGCGGATCTTCAGCTCGTTCGGCTTCTCCTCGATGACCTCGTACGTGCCGGTGTCCCAGATCGTCATCGAGCCCGCGCCGTAGCCGTCTGGGATCACGCCGTGGAACGTGAGGTACTCGATGGGATGGTCTTCGGTGTGGACCGCGAGCCGCCGCTTTCCCGCCTCGAGCGGCGGACCATTCGGCACGGCCCACGACGCGAGGATGCCGCGCATCTCGAGCCGAACGTCCCAATGGAGGCGCGTCGCGTGGTGCCGATGCACCACGTAGCGGCGCGTCGGTTCGCCCTTCGGGTGCGTCCCTTTCGGCTCGGGCGTGCGGCGGAAGTCGCGTTTGCGCTGGTACTCGGTGAGGCTCAATCTGTGACCGTCGCCATTGTCGGGGAGGTCGCATCGTGACGTCCGCGCCATTTTCGTCGCTGGTCAAGGACTACCTCGTGGAGCGCTACGAGGAATCCCCCACTTGGGCCAGCATGCTCGGCCTCACGGCGTACGACGAGCGCTCGGAAGATCTCTCGGCAGAGGCCTTCCGCCGCCGCGATGCGGCTGTGCTCGAGTGGACCAAGCGCTTCG
This sequence comes from Candidatus Limnocylindria bacterium, assembly GCA_036570125.1. Taxonomy (GTDB): domain Bacteria; phylum Chloroflexota; class Limnocylindria; order P2-11E; family P2-11E; genus 3-1-20CM-2-70-9. Next base: position 41,672 of record DATCPK010000155.1, on the reverse strand, counting down.
CGGCCGTGCCCGACGACACCCTCAGCGCGGACGAGCGCATCGACCGCGACGTGATCCTCGCGTCGCTTCGCGGACGCGAGCTCACGCAGCCGCGCATGGACTGGAAACGTCAGCCGAACACCTACTTGAATCCATCTTTGGGCGGGGTGTTCACCCTCTTTCTGCACCGTCTCCGGCCGGAACGCGATCTTGCCGAGGCGGCGCGCGCGCGCCTCCTGGCAGTCACCAAACATGTGGCCGACGGAAAGGCGAACGTGGATTTCGCGCTCGTGCCGCCGGTGTACGTCGATCGCGCGATCGGACAGGCGAAGGCGGCGGCGCGCTACGCGCGCGAGCTCGTACCCGCCGAGGTAAAGGACCCAACGCTCCGTCAGAAGGTCGCGGAAGCTGGCGCGACGGCGGCCGGCGCGTTCGAAGATTTCGCGGCGTTTCTCGAATCCAACAAGGCGCGCGCATCCGGCGACTACGCGATCGGCGAGGAGCTCTACACGGCGCTGCTGCGCGAGAAGGAGCTTCTGCCCTTCGGAACGCGCGAGCTTCGCGAGCGCGGGCTCGAGCAGTACGACCTCCTCGCGAACGAGGCCAACAAGATCGCGCGGCAGATCGACGGAGGCGGCACGTGGACGGAAGTCTGCGAGCGATTGAATCGCGTGCACGCGCCGACGCCCGACGCGATGCGGGCGGAGTACGAGGAGTGGACCGAGCGGGCGCGATCGTTCCTCGTGGACACCGGCCTCGTCACTCTCCCGCCCGGCGAACGCTGCACCGTCGAGCCGTCGCCGCATTACCAGCGGCCGATCCAGGCCGTCGCGAGCTACAACCAGCCTCCCGCCTTCAGCGATTCGCTGCACGGCCACTTCTTCGTCCCCTATCCGCCGGACGGCACGCCGCCCGAGGAAGTGCAGAAGCGCCTCGAGGGCAACTGCAGCGCCGGCATCCCGACGACCGCGGTGCACGAGGCGTATCCGGGTCATCACTGGCACCTCGTCATGGCCAAGCAGAACCGCTCGGACATCCGGCGCACGCACTTCACCTCCTACTTCGCCGAAGGCTGGGGTCTCTACGCGGAGCGCGTCATGCGCGAGCAAGGCTTCTTCACCGATCCGAGACACCTCTTGTTCCAGTACGAGGCCACGCTCTTCCGTGCCGCGCGCATCGTCGTGGACACGTCACTGCACACGAAGGAGATGACCTTCGATCAGGCCGTCGACTTCATGGTGAAGAACGGGAATCTCACTCCGCCGAACGCGAAAGCCGAGGTGGGCCGGTACTGCTCGTGGCCGACGCAGGCCTCGAGCTATCTCACGGGAATGCTCGAGATCATCGACATCCGCACGCGCTGGCTCGCCAAGCGAGGCTCGGCTGACCGCGCGGCCTTGCGCGCGTTCCATGATGCGATCACCTCGACCGGCTCGATCCCGACCTCACTCGCGGAGCGGGCGATCACCAACTAGCGGACGTGGATCTTCCGCTCTGGGCCGACATCCTCCTTGTCGTCATCGCGCTCTGGATCGTCGTCGTCGTGGTGCTGGTCATCGTCGGTCGTGCCCTTCTTGCGCGCGAGCTTGCGCTTCTTCTTCCCAACCTCATCAGGCTTTTCGGAGGCCTGCTGCGCGACGCGCGCGTACCGCTGCGCGCGAAGATCGTCCTTGCAGTGGCCAGCGTTTGGCTCGCGTCGCCGATCGACCTCATTCCGGAGTTCATCCCGATCGTCGGCTCGCTCGACGACGCAGTTGTCGCGGCCCTCGCGCTGCGGTTCGTCCTCCGCACGACCGACGGCGCCATTGTTCGCGAGCACTGGCGTGGCGATCCGGCCACTCTCGAGCGGCTGCTCCGATTCGTCTTGTGGGGCGGGGGTGGCTCGCCTCGTGCGCTTCCTTGACGGGGCCGTTACGATTCGCGCGGCTGGCCGCGCGCAAGGGGAAAGCGGCCGCGAGGTGATTGGCTATGCCGCGATCGATCTGGAAGGGCGTCATGAGCTTCGGGATGGTCGCCATCCCGGTGCGGTTATATCTGGCCACGGAGAGCTCGAGCAAGGTCTCGTTCAACCTGCTCTGCCCAGAGCACCGTAGCCGCATCAAGAACAAGCGCTACTGCGTCGAGGGCGACCACGAGGTCGCGTGGGGCGATGTCGTTCGCGGCTACGAGTACGAGAAGGGCAACTACGTCGAGCTGACGGACGAGGATCTCGAGAAGCTCCCCCTCCGTTCGAGCAAGGCCATCGATATCACCGGCTTCATCAAGGACGATGAGCTGCCCGGCGCGCTGTACTACCAATCGGCCTATTACCTCGAGCCCGAGAAATCGGCCGAGAAGCCGTACGCCCTCCTGAACAAGACTCTCGCGAAGACCGGACGCGTGGCGATCGCGAAGTTCGCGCTGCGTGACCGCGAGCGCCTGGTCTCGGTACGTCCACAGGACGGCGCTCTCCTCATGAACACGCTCCACTGGCCGGACGAGATCCGATCGACGGAGGATCTCGACGTGCCCGAAGACGTGAAGGTGTCGCCGGCCGAGCTGAAGATGGCCGAGAACCTCGTGGGAATGATGGCGACCGCATTCGAACCGTCCGAATACAAAGACGAATACAAGCAGGCGATCCTCAAGCTCGTGGAGGCGAAGGTCCAGAAGAAAGAGGTCATCGAGGCTCCCGAGCCGGAGGCCGAGACGACCGTCGTCGATCTCATGTCGGCCCTCAAGGCGTCGGTCGAACGAGCCAAGAAGGGCGAGGCGAAGACCAAGCGCGCCTCGTCCGGTTCATCTTCTTCGCGGACCGCGCGGAAGAAGGCGTCCTAGGACCTATCCTCGGCACGTGCCGTCGCGCGAGCCCCAGCGACCGGAGGCAGGCGCGCATCCGACCCTCATCGATGTGGACGAGGCGACGAGCGCGCTGCCGCGTGCGCTCATTCCGATGCGGCCACGCCTCGCACGCCGCGCCTTCAACTCACCCGACTACATCTTCGAGCTGAAGTGGGACGGGATCCGCGCGCTCGCGTCGCACGATGCGACAGGACTTCGCGTTACTGACCGCACCGGCGGCGACCTTCTCCCGGCCGTACCCGAGCTTCGCGATCTTCGCCTCCCGCCAGGGACCGTCCTCGACGGCGAGATCGTCGTCTGCGATTCGCGCGGTCGTCCGAGCTATGACCTTCTGGCAGGGAGGCTCGGGCCGAAGGCCGCCAAACGCGGGCGCGGACCGATCTTCGTCGCCTTCGACCTCCTCTATTCGGATGGGCGGCCGGTCATCTCGCGGCCGCTTGCCGAACGCCGTGCGCGCCTTATGGGCTTAAGCCTTGGTTCGCGGCTGCTCGCGGTGCCGGAGCATCTGGACGACGACGGCGAGCCATTCCTCGAGGTCGTCGCGGAGTACGGGCTCGAAGGAATCGTCGCGAAGAGACGCGACGGGCGGTATATCCCAGGGACGCGGACGGCCGACTGGCTGAAGTGCCACGTGACGCCGCGCGCCGACGTGGTCGTGGGCGCCGTCGTCATCGACGGTCAGCGCGGTGCGCGCACGCTTCTCTGCGGAGTGCGCGGCGACGATGGCGCGATCTCCTTCGCGGGCGACGCGTATGTCCCGCCGTACCTCGGCGACTGGCTCGACGTGGCCACGCGCGATTTCTCGGCCGACGCATCGTGCTTCGCGACGCCCGTCGCCGTGCGCGAGGGTCTTCGCTTCTTACGGCCGCGTCTGGTCGCGATCGTCGAGCATGCCGGGTTCGAGAACGGCGAGCTTCGCGACGCGCGATTCCGCGGTCTGCGACTCGATGGACATCTCGACGATTGCCGCCGCGATGAGCCGGTCGACGTCCCGTCCTATCCACCGCACACGGCGAGCGATCGACCCAGGCTCATTCTTTTGAACAGCCTTCCCTTCCCCGTCTCATGACCTGATCAATCTCTCGGCTAAGTGCTCGTCCTCGTCCTGTAGTGCTCGGGGGCTAACGCCCCTGCGCTCTGCTGCTTCGCAGTAGTCCTCGCAGCTTCGCTGCTGGGGTCTGCTGAGGTTCCGGCGAGTGCTCAATCCATCCTGGACTGAGCATCGCCACCTCTGTATCATTGAAAAAACCCCGGAGGTCCAGCCCGTGCCGAAGTTTGTGTTCGTGACCGGAGGGGTCACTTCCTCGCTGGGCAAAGGCATCACCGCCGCTTCCCTCGGTCGAATCCTCTCCGCGAGAGGACTTGGCGTCGCGTCACTCAAGATGGATCCCTACCTCAACGTCGACCCGGGAACGATGTCGCCGTATCAGCACGGCGAGGTCTTCGTCACCGAAGATGGAGCCGAGACCGATCTGGACCTCGGTCATTACGAGCGCTTCATCGACCGCAACGTCACTCGCGCGTCGAACCTGACCACCGGCCAGATCTACAACTCGGTCATCGCAAAGGAACGACGCGGCGATTACCTCGGCGCGACGGTGCAGGTCATCCCCCACGTCACCAACGAGATCAAGGAGCGGATCCATCGCGTCGCCCGCGAGCAACAGGCCGAGATCGTGGTCGTCGAAGTCGGCGGCACGGTCGGCGACATCGAGTCGCTCCCCTACCTGGAAGCGATCCGGCAGTTCCGAAAGGACGTCGGCAAGCAGAACGTTCTGTACATCCACCTGACGCTCCTGCCTCGCGTCGCGACCGGCGAGCTCAAGACGAAGCCGACCCAGCATTCCGTTCGGGAGCTCCGCGCCATCGGTATCCAGCCGGACGTGGTGATAGCGCGCGCCGACGAGCCGATCGACGACGACCTCCGAGAAAAGATCGCGCTCTTCTGCGACGTCAAGCTCGACAACGTGATCAGCGAGCCCGACGCCTGGTCCATTTACGGCGTCCCGCTCATGCTCGAAGAGGCCGGCCTTGGCAAGATCGTCGTCGAGGAGCTCGGCCTCTCCGCAGCGAAGGAGCCGGACCTCACGGAATGGAAGGCGCTCACCGACCGCATCCGCGAGGCGCGCATTCCGCTGACGATCGGCCTCGTGGGGAAGTACATCGAGCTGCCGGACGCGTATCTCTCGGTCGCGGAGGCGGTGCGCCACGCTGCGTGGGCCGCCGGCTGCGACGTGAAGCTGCAATGGATCGACAGCGAGCACCTCGAGCGGTCCGATGATGTCGAGCCGCTCGTGGGCCTCGACGGGATCGTCGTCCCGGGTGGCTTCGGGTACCGCGGCATCGAGGGCAAGGTCAAGGCAGCCCGTTTCGGACGCGAACGGCGAGTTCCCACGCTCGGTCTCTGTATGGGCATGCAGTGCATGGTCATCGAGCTCGCGCGGACGGCTCTCGGCACGAACGACGCGAACTCCACCGAGTTCGACGCCTTCACGCCTCATCCGGTGATCGATCTTTTGCCGGAGCAGCGTGACATCGGCGACAAGGGCGGGACGATGCGCCTCGGAAGCTATCCGTGCGTACTCGAGCCTGGGTCGGTCGCCGCACGCTCGTACGGACAACCGATCGTGCTCGAGCGCCATCGGCATCGTTTCGAGTTCAACAACGCGTATCGCGAGCTCCTCCAGACCCACGGCATGCGGTTCTCAGGTCTCTCGCCGGACGGGCGCCTTGTCGAGATCGCGGAAATGCCAGACCACCCGTTCTATCTCGGCACCCAATACCACCCGGAGTTCAAATCGCGGCCGAACCGGCCCCATCCGCTGTTCATTTCATTCATCGATGCGGCTCTATCGTTCGCACGGTCGAACGGCCGCGCCAGTGAAACGGCATCCCGGCTGCAGGAGTTGCCAACCACATGAAGATCTTCCTCGACACGGCCATCTACGAAGAGGTCGAGCAGGGCGTGACCTGGGGCGTCGTCGACGGCGTGACCACGAACCCGACCCTGATCGCCAAGGCCGGCAAGGATCACGAGGAGCAGGTCAAGCGCATCTGCCAGATCATCGGCAACGTTTCCGCGGAGGTCGTGTCGGAGAAGAAGGACGACATGATCGTCGAGGGCCGCCGGATCGCCGCATGGCACAAGAACGTGATCGTGAAGGTCCCTCTCACACCTGACGGCCTCGCGGCCGGGAAGGTCCTCGCAGGGGAGGGCACGCGCATCAACGTGACCCTCTGCTTCTCGGTCAACCAGGCGCTCCTCGCCGCCGCGATCGGCGCGTACATCGTGAGCCCCTTCGCAGGTCGTCTTGACGACATCAACGAAGACGGGATGCGCGTCGTTGCCGACATCGTGGCTGCGTACCGACAGCAGGACATCAAGACGAAAGTGCTCGCGGCGTCGATCCGCAACCCGATGCACGTCACGCAAGCGGCACTCGCCGGTGCGGACATCGCGACGATGCCGTTCGGCGTTCTAAAGATGCTCTTCGAGCACCCGCTCACTGCAGCCGGACAGAAGAAATTCCTCGAGGACTATCGCAAGACGCAGGAAGCGAAGCCGGTGCGCAACACGGCCGAGGAGGCCGCGACCAAGCGCTAGCGGCGCGGCGCCTCGACGAGCAACATGTCGCGCAGGTCCGCATTCACGACGCCGCATAGGTCGAGCACGCAGAGAGTCAACGCCGCGATGTCCGACTCTGCCCGCCCCGTCTTTATGACCTGGTCCGCCGCGTAGATCGCCTCGTACGCCCGAACGACGTCCGCACGCGTGACGCGTCGCGCGAATGCGGTGGCGCGCTGGATCGCATACGGACTGGAGCGGATCGCCTTAGCCATGCGCTCCGCATCCGCAGAAGTGCGCATGGCCGATGCGAATAGCAGCACGCGGAATTGCCAGAGGAGCAGCGCGAGGATCTGCTGCACCGCATTGCCGTCCGCCAACAGGCGCTCGAGGGTGGCCACGGCGGTCCGGGCGTCCTTCCTCACCACCGCCTGCGTGAGCTCGAACACATCGGCTTCGATCGCGCCGCTCACAAGTGTCCGCACGTCCGCGGCGGTCACCGTCGCGCTGCCCGCGTAGGCGCCGAGCTTCTTGAGCTCCTGCTCGATGCGCTCGGTGTCACTGCCGGCCGCCGACGCGAGCGTCGCGACGGCCTCCGAATCGAGCTTGATCCCGTGAAGGCGCGCGCGCGCGGAGATCCAACCGGTGACGTCGACCGGCGCAAGCCGCTCGATGCGCTCGACCGTGCCACCAGCGGCCTCGACCGCTTCGAGCAGATTCGCCGCAGGAACGTTCGGCGCTTTCACGCGCTGTCCTCGGCGCGAGCGGCCGGCTGCCAGGCGCTCGACGGCGACGAGAACGAGGGCGGCTTCGCGGGGGAACGACGCGATGAGCTCGAGGTCCTTGAGCGCCTCGGCGTGGTCGACGATCACAACGCGCGCCTCGTCGACGGCGTCGAACAGACCTTGCGACTGACCCGAAAGCATGATCGCTCCCGGCGTGTCGAATCGCGCGTCGTGGCGCGTGATGCCGAGTAGCGCGCTGAGACGCGGCTCGACTTTTGTCGAGAGATCGGTCGATCCGGTTGACGCGCCGGCGAGAAGGGCGGCGGCGAGCTCACCGAGTCGAAGGCGCGAACGGAACGGATCCTCCCCGTGGAGGAGGAAGACCATTCGCGTGGGTACGGATGACGAGCTGGGCATTGCCACTTTGATCGAGCTCCACCGTGCCGTCGCGGTCGGTCCGGTATGTGGGGATTCGGCCGAGCGCCGCGAGCGTCTCGGGCGTGGGATGACCATACCGGTTCTGCGCGCCGACGGAGATCACCGCGGCGCTCGGACGCACGGCCTCGACCAGTTGCCCGCCATACGCGCTGGCAGCGCCGTGATGTGGCGGAATGTAGACGCGGGCCGCCAGCGATCCCGGACTGAGAAGAAGGTCGGCCTGGGCCTGTTCGGTCGCATCTCCCATGAACAGGATCGAGAAAGAGCCGCGCGCGATGCGGAGCACCAGCGAGGGGACGTCGACGCGCGGATCGCCGTCCGGGGCGAGGACCGCGAGCGTCGCATCGCCGACTCGCATCCGCGTTCCCGCGGACACCGCGCGCCGCGGTACGTGCGCTCGCGCGATGCGGTCGGCCCACGCGGTCGCGACGGTGCCGGGGTTCAGGCCGACCGGTTCGATCGCGAGTCCCACCTCGTACCGATCGAGCACGCCGAGGAGACCGGCGGCGTGATCGGCATGCGCGTGCGTGAGCGCGATGAGGTCGATCCGTCGCTTCCATGGCGGAAGGCTCGCTCCGAGCTCAGCGAGGAGCCGGGCCGGATCCGGTCCGCCGTCCACGAGGAGCGTTGTGCCGTCGAACTCGACGAGGTACGCGTCGCCCTGTCCCACGTCGAGGGCCCGCACGCGAATCCCCGATGGCGCCGGCCAGAGAACGGCGGCCGCCGTTCCGGCAACGAGGACGAATACGAGAGCGGCGCTCGCCCAGAACGCTCGCCGCGCGAGGCCGGGTCTCCATGCGAGCCGGGCCTGCGGACGGCGCGGCCATCGCATCCGCGCTCCGATAGCGCGCGCGACGCGTGACATCGCAGCCGGACCGAAGAACAGCCCCGCGGCGACCACGGCACCGTACGCGAGGCCGGCGAGCGGTCCGTCGGGGACGGCGAGCGAAGCGAGCGGAAGCGCCGCTGATGTTTCGACGACGATCCGCAACGCGAATGCGAGCGCGTAGGCAAGCAGACCGGGGAGCTGCGCGAGATCGAATGAAACGGTGCCGAGAGCGGCCGTCGCTGCCCCGGCGAGCATGAGCGGCGGAAACAGCGGCACCGCGACCAGATTCGCGAGCGGCGAGACGAGCGAGACCCGGCCGAAGACGGCCGCGATGATCGGGATCGTAGGCAGCGTCGCGGCGAGGGTCGTGGCCAGCCCCTGCCGGATCGCCCCCGGCAAAAAGGCAAGCCGGCGCGAGATTGGATCGCCGAGGTAGAGGAGACCGCCGGTCGCTGTGGCCGACAAGAGAAAACCGACATCGCCGATAGCGGACGCGTCGATCCCGACCATCGTCGCGACGGCGAGCGCGAGCGCGTTGTCGGTCGCCGGCCGGCGCCCGAAAGCCAGACCGAGCGATGCCACGACCGCCATGACGGCCGCGCGCGCGACGCTCGGCGCGAGCCCGACCAGCACGCTGTACGCGAGGACGCACGAGACGGTCAGCGAGGCCGTGATCGGCGGACGCAGCCGGCCACGCGCGAGGAGCGCGACCGCGGTCGCGACCAGCGTCATGTTGAAACCGGAGATGGCGAGGAGATGGGAAGTGCCGCTTCGCGCGAACGCCGTCGCGAGGTCGGCGTCCACCGCGGCGCGCTCCCCGAGAACGATCCCGCGGACGATCCCTCCCTCCGGCTCCGGGACCAGGCGGCGCAGAGGATCCGCAAGTGCCTCGCGCAGGCCGTCGAGAGGACCCGCGTGGCGCAGGTCGAAACCCGGAAGCGGGCCGAAGAGCGTTGCGGCGGCTGAGATGCCCGCGACGATCGCCGCCGCGCACCAGCACAGCCGACGCGTGCGATCGGCACTCGCGACCGCGAGCATCGCGAAGACGGCGGCGAGGAGCGCCGCGAGCGCGATCCCGCCGAGCGGCGAGAGCTGCACCACGAGCGCGATACAGACCGCGGCCGTCGCGGCGGGAAGGAGGGGCGCCCGCAGGACCGGCGTCACCGCGTCGTGACCATGTCCTTTATGTCGGCAAACACTCGCGCGGTCACCAAGCCTCGTGTCTGGAGCTCCTCGATGCGCGCGAAGGGATGACTGCCCCGCGATCGGACGATCCGCGCCGCGATGGTGGGCCCGATCCCGGGAAGCGCCTCGAGCTCCGCCGCGGTGGCGTGATTTACGTCGATCTTGAGCTGGGCATCGCTACCGGCGGCCCCCGCGGGGACCATCTCGCCGGGCCGCGGGACGTAGACGCGCTGGCCGTCGCGGACCGGCGCAGCCCTGTTGAGCGCGACCGCGTCGGCGTCCTCGGTCGCGCCCCCGGCCGCGGCGAGGGCATCGGCGATGCGCGAGCCCGCCGCCAGTCGGTAGACGCCCGGGTGGGCGACGGCGCCCGCGACGTCGACGACGATCGGGGGTTCCGGCGACCGAGTCGGCGCCGGCGTGTCTTCGACGACCACGATCGCCTGACCGTCGCCTCCGTGCAGGCGCGCCAGCGTGAGCGCGACGACGGCGACGGCCGCGATCGCGACGAGGATGAGGATCGGTCTGCGCATGCGCGGAGCGTGAGCGGCGCACGGCGTCGTGCATAGATGCGCAACGCGCCAAAGCTGTCGTCATTTTTGACGACAGCCTGTCGTCAATTCGTGCGGCGGCCCTGTTGCTGCTGTTGCATCTGGACGATCGCGACCGGCAAACCCCCGATGGAGGCGCCATCGACCTCCAGGTCGAACTTGTGCGTCCCGTAGCTGGTGAAGCTCATGTTGTTGAGCTCGACGATCACGTTGACGTCCTGGCCGGCGACAGCGTGGACGGATATCTCGGGCGGGTTGGGCATGGCCTGCTGCCCGTCCGGCCGCAGAAGCCGGACCTTCACGGTGTGCGCGCCGACCTCGAGCCCGAGGATCGCCACGACGAACATCCGTGGATGCTGGGCCGGAAGCCCACTCACGGAAATGTTGCGGAAGATCCCCATCAGGCTGACCTTGCCGTCCTGACCGACGAGCGCGTGGTCGCAGAGGGCCGCGAGGCGGATCTCTGCCGTCATGAGCGCTGCTTCGTGACGATGTTCACCAGACGGTCCGGCACGACGATCTTCCGTTCGATGGAGCGGCCTTCGAGTGCAGCCTTCACCTTTGAACTGGCGAGTGCCAGCTCCTCGGCGGCCGAAGTAGAGATGCCGGCTGGCGCGGTGATCCGTTCTCGGACTTTCCCATCGATCTGGACGACCAGTGTGACCTCCTTCGCGGCCGCGATGGCCGGGTCGAACGCTGGCCAGCTCTGCCTGTGCACGGAATCACGGCCGCCACGGCGTTCCCAGAGCTCCTCGGTCATGTACGGCGCGAACGGCGCGAGGAGGAGCAGCAACGTCGCCACGCCTTCGTCCCGGCTGGGGCCGGTCGCGTGCTGGAGGGCATTCGAGAGCTCCATCATCGCCGCCACCGCAGTGTTGAACGATTCCGTCTGCAGGTCCGCGGTGACCTTCGCGATCGTGCGATGAACGGCTCGATCGACGTCGGCGTCACGCGGGCCGGAGGTCGGCGCCTCGGCCTGAGCCATCTCCCAGACGCGTCGCAGGAAGCGATGCACGCCCTCGATGCCGGATGGGTCCCAGTCCGCTCCGTCGACCCACGGCCCCATGAACATCATGAAGAGGCGCAGCGTGTCGGCGCCGTACTTCTCGACGTACGCGTCGGGAGTCTCCACGTTCCCGCGCGACTTGGACATCTTGCGGCCCTTGAAGACGATCGTGCCCTGGTAACGGAAGCGCAGCGCGGGCTCGTCGAACCAGATCTCGCCGAGATCGCGCAGCGCCTTCGTCATGAAGCGCATGTACAGAAGGTGCAGGATCGCGTGCTCGACGCCGCCGGTGTACTGCTGCACGGGCAACCATTTCTTTCCGAGCTCCTTGTTCATGAAGCCGGCGTCGTACTTCGGGTCGACGTAGCGGTACATGTACCAGGAGGAGTCGACGAACGTGTCCAACGTGTCGGTATCGCGGCGTGCGGGCCCTCCACATTTCGGACAGGTGGTATTCACGAACGACGCGACGTGGCTCAGCGGCGAGCCACCCCGTCCCGTGAACTCAACGTCACGCGGGAGCACGACCGGGAGCTGCTCGTACGGCACCGGGACGGCGCCGCATCGCTCGCAGTGCACGATCGGGATCGGTGTGCCCCAGTAGCGCTGACGCGAGACGAGCCAGTCGCGCAGTCGATAGATGACCGAGGGGCCGCCGATCCCGCGCTTCTTCGCTTCATCCGCGACGGCTTTTTTTCCCTGCTCGCTGCGCATGCCGGTGAACGGTCCGCTTCGGACCATGATCCCCTCGCCCGTGTACGGCGCGTCAAGGTGCTCGTGCTCGGCGCCGTCCGGCGAGATGACCTCGCGGATCTCGAGGCCGTATTTCTTCGCGAACGCGAAGTCGCGCTCGTCGTGGCCGGGGACGGCCATGATCGCGCCGGTCCCGTACGTCGCGAGGACATAGTCCGCGACCCAGATCGGTATGCGCTCGCCGGTGAAGACGTTCCGCGCGAACGCCCCCGTGTCGACTCCGGTTTTCTCGCGCTCCGCGGAGGTGCGCTCGATCTCGGCCATGTTGCGCGCGGTCTCGACGTATCGCTCCACCTCGGCGCGCTTGGCCGGTGCTGTGATCTTGGCGACCAGCGGGTGCTCCGGCGCAAGCACCATGAAGGTCGCGCCATGGATCGTGTCGGGCCGCGTGGTGAAGAAGCGGATCTCGTCACCAGCGTGCCCATCGACCGGGAACGCGAGCTCGGCGCCCTCCGAGCGACCGATCCAGTTCGTCTGCAGCACGCGCACGCGTTCCGGCCAGTCGAGCCCTTCGAATTTCAGGAGCTCGTCGGCGTACTGCGTGATCCGGTAGAACCACTGCGTCAACTGCCGCTTCACGACGACCGTGTCGCACCGCTCGCACCGTCCGTTGATGACCTGCTCGTTCGCAAGGACGGTCTCGTCGCGCGGGCACCAGTTGACCGGCGCGTCGGCGCGATACGCGAGACCCTTCTCGAACAGCTTCAGGAACATCCACTGGTTCCAGCGGTAGTACTCGGGGTAGCAGGTCACGACCTCGCGGCGCCAATCGATCGCCGCACCCATGCGATTGAACTGGTCGCGCATGTGCGCCATGTTCTTTTCGGTCCATACGGCCGGATGGATTCCGCGGTCGATCGCCGCGTTCTCGGCATTGATGCCGAAAGCGTCGAAGCCCATCGGGAAGAGCACGTTGTACCCGCGCATGCGCAGGAAACGGGCGGCGGCATCCGGCGGGGCGAACGCGTACCAATGACCCACGTGAATCTCGCCCGACGGGTACGGGAACATCGTCAGGAAGTAGAAGTTCGGCTTGTCGGAGGTGTCCGGGGTGTTGTGGAGGCCGGACGAGGTCCAGCGGTCGCGCCATTTCTCTTCGATGGCGGCGGGCGTGTAGCGATCGATCTTCTTTCCGAATTCGCTCGTCATATCGACCTCCTTTCAGGCAAACAAAAAGGCCTTCAGTCCTGCGCTTACGCGCTTAGGGGACGAAAGACCTCCGTGGTACCACCCCAATTGAGAGTCATCAAAAGCTTGTATTGCCGCTTCGCGGCATACCAGCAGCGCTCGTCCTCACCAGGAAGTTCCGACTTCCTGTCTCGGCCTCGCTTGCTGGTGGAGCTGGCGGGATTCGAACCCGCGACCCCCACACTGCCAGTGTGATGCGCTCCCACTGCGCCACAGCCCCGATGCTCTCCGCTCGAGCACGTTGATAACGGGCGTGACCCCGGCGGGAGTTAGCGTCTAGACGGTTCGCTCCCGCGGCTCCCGGGCGAGTTCCGCGCTCCCGCGACGCCGGCTTGCACCTGCCGCCGGCTCTCTTTCGTCGAGGGGATGCGCGTACTGCTCCCGTTCGTGGCCGTTCGCGAAAAGTATACGGACTAAGGGCCCTCGCGCTCGCGCCGCATGGAGATCGATTGCAGGACACCGAGGGCGAAGCAGATCGAAACGAGCGAGCTGCCGCCGTGCGAGATGAACGGAAGCGGGATACCGGTCACCGGCATCAGCGAGATCGCCATGCCGACGTTCACCATGATCTGGAACAGGAGCATCGTCGCGATCCCCGCGCCGATAAGCATCCCAAACGGGTCCTTCGCACGGAGCGCCACACGCAATGCGGCGATCAGCAGCACGATGTACAGGGCGAACAGGATCACGGCACCTGCGAAGCCCAGGTCCTCGGCGAGACCGGAGAACACGAAATCGGACTCCGCGATCGGTAGGTAGCCGAGCGGCGATTGCGTGCCGGCGGTGAGGCCCTTCCCCGTCGCGCCTCCCGATCCGACCGCGATGAGCGATTGGATGATGTTCCAGCCGGCTCCCTGCGGATCGGAGTACGGGTCGAGGAACGCCGAGAGGCGCGCGCGCTGGTAGTCCTTGAGGAGAGACCAGACCACCGGGAACGACGCCGCCGCGATAGCGACCAGCGCGACGAGCTGCCAGATCCGCGCGCCGGCCAGGAACGCGATGCCGAAGAAGATCGCAATGAAGACGAGGCTCGTCCCCAGGTCGGGCTGCCGGTAGACGAGCAGTACCGCGGGCGCCAGCAACCCGAGCCCGAGCAGCATCGTCACGGGAGAGCCGATCGAGGCGCGCCGGTCGGCGAAGAACTTCGCGAGAACGACGATCATCAGGACCTTCGCGACCTCGCTGAACTGGAACGAGAGGCCGGCGATGTTGACCGATCGCTGCGCGCCGAGGCTCGAGGTCCCGATCGCGAGCACCACTGACAGGAGGCCAAGCGTGAAGACATAGAGAAGGGGTGCGAACGCCCCGAGCCAGGCGTAGTCGAAGAGCGCGATCGCGGCCATCGCCGCCATACCGATCGCGGCCCAGATCGCGCCGCGAACGACGAACTGCATGGGATCACCCGTGAACGTCCGGGTCTCGGCGGTCGTCGAGTAGGTCATGACGAGCCCGTACCCGATGAGCAGCAGGGTCACGATCAGCAGCATCGGATCGATCTGCGTCCAGTGTCGCGGCGCCGGACGGTCGTGCAGCGGCGTCGCCGGCCGCGCCATGTTCATAGCTCGGACGCTCATTTGTTCGCCCCGAGGTATTGCTCGAGGATCCGCTGCGTCATACCGACCGCCGGGTTCAGGCAGAGCTCGCAGAGCGATTTCGAAGAGTCGTAGGTGAAGATCACCATTGCGATCTGCGCCGTCGGATCGGTGTTGTCGGCCTGCGGGACGAACGACACGAACCAGTTGTGGAACCCGAGCTTGTTGCGACCCGCGCTGTCCTTGCCTGCCGAGTCACCGAACTCCGCCGTGCCGGTCTTGCCGGCGATCGGCAGCTTGGCATTCGGCATGTAGGCATGACCGCTGGTGACCACCTTCCGCGCCGCTTCGCGGAGCAGCCGGAGGTTGTCTGCCGAAATGTCGAGCTGCCGGATTGGCTGTGGCGGCGCGACCGGAATGGCCTTTCCCGCCGCATCGGTGACCGACTTGAGCAGATGCGGAGTCTGGAGGGTGCCGCCGTTGGCGACTGCCGCGTAAGCGTTCAAGAGCTGCAGCGGTGTCACGGCGACGAAGCCCTGTCCGATGGCCTCTTGGTACGTGTTACCGATGGTCCACGGTTCGTCGAAGGTGGCGAGCTTCCACGCCGGGTCCGGCATGATTCCGCCGTTCTCGTTCGGGAGGTCGATACCGGTCGGCGCACCGAAGCCGAGCATGCGCGCGTACTTTGCGATCGCGTCCGGCCCGACGCCTTTGACGTTCGGCGCCATCGGGCTCCCGCCGGCGAGCGTGTAGAAATAGATGTCGCTCGAGTGCGCGAAGCCAGTCACGAAGTCGAGGCTCCCGTGCACCGTCCAGTCGAAGAATGGCGTCCCGCTGACCGTGAACGACCTCGCGGTCACGTTCACAACAGTGCTTCGAGTCGCGGTGCCCTCGGAAAGCGCCGAGAGACCGGTCACCATCTTGAAGGTCGAGCCGGCCGGATAACGATCGCCGATGGCCTTGTTCACCAGCGGATGGCGATCGTCCGCATTGAGTGCGTTCAGCTCCGCCGTCGTGATCCCGCGAGCGAACATGTTGTTGTCGTATCCAGGGATGGAGACCATCGCGAGGATCTCGCCGTTCTGCGGGTTCATCGCGACGCCGACGGCCTGCGTGAACTTATCTTCCTCGACCCCCTTGCGAAGCTCGGCGTCGAGAAGCTTTTGGAGACGGTCGTCGATCGTGAGCGCGACCGTGTTGCCGACGGTCGGTCGCTGCAGCGCGAGCGTCTTGATCTCGCGCTGCGCGGCATCGCGCTCGATCTCGCGCCACCCATAGGTGCCGCGCAGGTACTGCTCGTAGACGTCCTCGATGCCCGTCCGACCGAGATCGTCGTCGGCGAGGTAGCCGCTAGCCGATAGCGTTGCGAGCTCCTGTTCGGTGATCGGGCCCGTGTACCCGATCACCGGCGCGTAGAGGGTGCCGTCCGTGTAGAAGCGGATGCTCTCGGGGTCGACGCGCACGCCCGGAAAGAGCTCGGCGCGCTCGGTGACGGCGAGCGCGATCTCGCGCGGCACCGGCGTCTTCGAGATGCGAACGGGCTCGTACGGATTGCGGATCCGCTGGGCGCGGATGGCGTCGCCGACGGACTCGCTTGAGACATCGAGGAGCGAGCCGAGCCGCTGCGAGATTTCCTCTTCGCGGATACGGGGCAGGTCAACCGGGATAACGCTGACAGCGAAGCCGGGGATGTTGCGGGCCAACACATACCCCGTCCGGTCAACGATGCCGCCCCGCTCGGCGGGCACGGGCAGCCGCACGATCCGGTTCTGTTCGGAGAGCTGGTGGTAGTAGTCCCCCCGCACGATCTCCAGGTCGTAAAGGCGCACCGTCAGAGCCGAGAAGACGACGATGATCGAGACCCCGAACGCGATAAAGCGCCGGATCGGGACGAAGGCGCGATCGTCTTGTCTCACCAGATCCCTAACGCTCCCTGCTTCTCGGTGGCGCGGCGCAAAAGTCGCGCAACGGGATAGATTGCGAGAGCCAGGAGGCCGGTGTAGACGGCGCTGGCCACCGTCGTCCCCGCAGCGAGCGGCAGCGACGAGACCGCCTCTCCGGTGATCGCGAGGATGCCGATGTAGATGAGGCCGGCCGCGAGCGCCGCGAGTCCGACGAGAACGGCCCCGGCGAGGATCGGCGTCGGACGGCCGGGACCGGCGTCACGAAGGCCAACGGCAGCGACGGGCGGGAGAGAGGCGAGCGCGAAGGCCCCGAGGGGTCCCGCCGAGATGAGATCCGACGCGATCCCGCCGAGGAACGCCCACCAGACTCCCTCGCGCGCCCCTGCGGCGATCGACCAGGAGGCCGCGACCAGTATCGGTAGCGACGGACGCGCGCCCCCCACGGCAATCAGTGGGGCCACGGTCCCCTGAAGCAGCGCCGCGGTCAACGGGATCAAGATGCCGAGCAGAAAGCGCATCGTTCCCCCCTCCCGGGACCAGACTGCGGTGGACATACCTTCGTTCGGCTCGTCCGCTCAGGAGTGCGCGCGCCGACCAACAGCGCGAGTCGCCGCCGGGGCCGCCGGATGCGGGACCTCGAGCTCCTGCTCGAGCTGCGGGAACGGATCTTCGTCCCGGAGTTTCGCGCCGAGATAGATCAAGACGAGGCGAAGCGTCGCCGCCACCGGCACCGCGACGAGAACGCCCAATAGGCCATACAGCGCGCCCCCGGTCAGCAGCGCGAAGATCACGACCGCCGGGTGCAGCTTCACGATCCGACCGATCACGAGCGGGATCACGAAATAGTCCTCTGCGTGGCGCAGGACCGTGTACATCACAGCAACGATGGCCACGTACCCGATCTGTGAGAGGCCCCACGGCGCGGGATGCCCGAGCGCGACGAGGCATGCGATCGCGCCCGCGGTGATCGGCCCCACGATCGGGATCACCTCGAGGACGCCGGTCATGATCGCGAGAAGCAGAACGAACGGGACCTGCAGGATCGAAAGACCGATGAACGTGGCTACCGACATCACGCCGATAAGAAACATCTGCCCGCGCACGTAGCGGCCGAGCAGGGTGTTGACCTGTGCGAACAGCGGGATGAGCTCGTTGCGCTGGCTCGCCGGGAGGATCCGCCGGAACCACTGGAACAGGCGTGGCGCGTCCCGCAGAAGAAAGAACGTCGCGATGAGGAAGACCAAGAGCTCCAGTAGGAAGTGACCGATGCCGACGATGAATGGCACCGCCCCGCGAGCGACCATCTGCGTGAGGTCGCCGACGCCGGCGAAGTTCACGATCAATGCATCGAGATCCTCAAGTCCGACCTGGTCGGCCGTCTCAGTGAGGGTGTTCTGCGCGTTGGCGACCAGGGTCGGCAGAGTGCGCTGCAGGTCTCGGAGTTGATCGAGCGCGAGTGGAACGAGAATCCGGGCGCCACCAATTATGGCTGCGAGCAGACCGAGGAACACGATCGCCGCGGCCACCGTCCGAGGGAGCGAGAGGCGCCGCTCGAGAAGTCCGACCACTGGAAGCAGCACAAAAGCCAACACTCCAGCCCACACGAATGGCCGGACGATGTCTCCCGCGCGATACACGATGTAGAGCGCGGCGACCGCAAAAAGGGCGATCACGACGCGCTTGGTCGTGCTGCTCCAACGGGCTCCCATGCTGCGTTTGGGATTATCAGGCCGCCGCTCGCCTTTATGGGGTCCGATCGGTCGCTACCTCGCTATCTAAAATGGTAGCGACCACAGGCGCTCCGGGAGGTCGCGCGGTCCGATCCCGAGGTAGTCGAGAGGCCTCTTCTCGGCTAGAATGATGGGCACGAAACACTCCCCCACTGCCCCCAGTTTTACCCCGTTTTCGGCCCGTGTTTCACGTGTGACAAGACGGCCGCGTTGACGATTCTCGTCGTCAGCAATCAGAAGGGTGGCGTGGGTAAGACAACGACGGCTATTAGCGTCGGAGCTGCCCTCGTCGAACACGGAGAACGAGTTCTGATCGTCGATCTCGACCCGCAGGCCAATGCCACCAGTGGCCTCGGGATAAGCAAGGCGCCGCCGAATCCTATCTACGGTCTCATCCTGAAGGAGTTGCCAATCAACGATTCGATCGTTCCGACGTGCGTCCCAGGCCTCGACATCATTCCATCCGGCCCGGACATGGCCGGTGCCGAGGTTGAGTTGGTTCCGCTCCTAGCGCGGGAGTACCGGCTCAGGCACGCGTTGAGATCCACCCAGAGCTACGACACCATCCTTGTGGACTGCCCACCGTCGCTTGGGCTGCTCACCATCAACGCGCTTACGGCAGGCGACGCTGTCGTCATCCCGGTCCAGTGCGAGTACTACGCGCTCGAGGGCCTTGCACAGCTACTCTCGACCATCGACGCGGTACGCATGAGGTTGAACGAGCAGCTCGAGGTCCTCGCGATCGTCCTGACGATGGAGGACCGCCGAAACCGGCTCTCCCTCCAAGTCACCGAAGAGGTTCGACGGCATTTCCCCAGCCTCGTCGCGGACGCGCGAATCCCCCGTGCGGTTCGCCTGGCAGAGGCACCTAGCCACGGACTTCCGATCTCCGTCTACGACCGCCGATCCGCCGCGGCGCAGGCGTATGACGATCTGGCGCGCGAGCTCTCGGCTCGTCTGAAGTCGCGAGCGCCAATCGCCCTCGGCGGAGCGATCGCCTGATGGCAAGAAGCGGTTTGGGTCGGGGCCTCGATGTCCTGCTCGGTCAGTCGGACTCTCCTGGTAAGGCGATAGCCGAACGCCCTTCGACGAGCGAGATTCCCTTGGAGCTCGTGCGGCCGAATCGGCAACAGCCCCGGACCGCCTTTGACCCTGAGGGCCTGTCGGAGCTCGCCGCGTCAATCTCCCGCCACGGCGTTCTGCAACCTATTGTGGTATCGGCCGATCGAGACGGGTACGAGCTCGTCGCCGGACATCGGCGAGTCCTTGCCTCGCGCCTCGCCGGGAAGACGACCATTCCGGCGGTCGTCCGCGAGGAGGTGGGGGACCGTCTCGAGCTCGCGCTCGTCGAGAATCTGCAGCGCTCCGACCTGAATGCGATCGAGACCGCGCGCGCCTACAAACTCATGATGGAAACGTACGACCTCACCCAGGAGCAGCTCGCCGAACGACTCGGAAAGTCCCGTTCCTCCGTAGCCAACATGTTGCGAACGCTCACCGCCCCGCAGGCTCTCCAAGACGCGGTGATCGAGGGCAAGATCGGAGAGGGCCACCTCCGCGCTCTCCTTCCGCTACCTCTTTCGGATGCACTCCAGGCCCTAGCGGCCGTTATCGCGAAAGGCCTCTCGGTCCGTGAAGCCGAAGCGCTCGCGCGAAAGATGGTCCACCCGACTCGCCGGGGACGAGCGCGGCCGCGACTCCGCGGCGGCGACCCTGACCTCGCGCAGGTGACGACCGAGCTCCGGGCGGCGCTGGGCACAAAAGTGGAGATCCTCCGTGGTCGCAGGGGTGGCCGCATTGCGATCCAGTTCTATTCCGACGAGGACTTCGAGCGACTGTTCGAGCTCCTCCTCCGGGCTGGGAAGGCCTGATGGCCGTAAGGAAGGACATACCCGACGAGCGCAAGCGCCGGACCGCTCCCGTTCCGTCCTACAGCGCGAAGGACATCCAGGTCCTCGAGGGGCTCGAGGCAGTCCGCCGCCGGCCCGGCATGTACATCGGGACGACGGATTTGCGCGGCCTTCATCACCTCGTCCGCGAGGTCCTCGACAACTCGATCGACGAAGCGATGAACGGGACATGCGACCGCATCGATCTGTGGATTCACAAGACGAACGAGATCACCGTCGCCGACAACGGACGCGGAATTCCGACTGGGCCGCACCCGACGCAGAAGGACGCAAAGGGCAAACCGATGGATGCCCTCCAGGTCGTCATGACGATCCTCCACGCTGGTGGAAAGTTCGGCGGGACCGGATACAAGGTCACCGGTGGGCTGCACGGGGTCGGTGTCTCGGTCGTGAACGCCCTGGCGTCCGAAATGGTCGTGGAGGTCCACCGAGACGGGAAGCTCTTCACCCAGTCGTACGAGCGCGGTAAGCCGACGAGCGCGGTCCGCGCCATCACCAAGCCGCAATTGCCGCCCCCTGGCACCTTGCCGTGGCGCAATCCCGGCCGCGTCACCGGCACGGTCACGCGCTTCGCGCCCGACCCCGAGATGTTTCCGGTGATCGAGTGGGACACCACGATCATCACGCAGTGGCTACGGGAAACGGCCTACCTGAACAAGCGTCTTTGGCTGTCTTTGCACGACGAGCGCACCGGCGGCGAAGAGAGTTACTACTTCGACGGCGGCGTGATCAGCTTCGTACGACACCTAAATCGGACGCACGAGAACCTGCATCCGAAACCGATCTACGTGGAGCGCACGTTCGAGAACAACACCATCGCCGAGGTCGCGCTCCAGTACAACGACACCTTCGCGGAGAAGGTCTACACATTCGCCAACAACATCAACACGATCGACGGAGGCGCTCACCTCACCGGTTTCCGCACGGCCCTCACGCGGACGATCAACGCGTACGCGCGCAAGAGCGGAGCATTGAAGGACTCGGACCCGAACCTCACTTCGGACGACGTGCGTGAGGGGCTGACCGCGGTGATCAGCGTCAAGATCCGCGAGCCGCAGTTCGAGGGTCAAACCAAGACGCGACTCGGCAACGCCGAGGTCGCGGGCCAGGTGGCGACCGCGGTCAACGACGCGCTCGGCCAGTATCTCGAGGAGAACCCCTCGGACGCGCGGCGGATCGTCGAGAAGTGCCTCACCGCGTTCCGCGCACGAGAGGCCGCGCGCAAAGCGCGCGACCTCGTCCAGCGCAAAGGCGCGCTCGATGGATTCTCGCTCCCGGGCAAACTCGCCGACTGCTCGGAGCGCGACCCCGAGAAGAGTGAATTGATCATCGTCGAGGGCATCTCCGCCGGCGGTAGCGCCAAAGGCGGTCGCGACAGGCGGTTTCAGGCGATCCTGCCGCTCCGGGGGAAGATCCTGAATGTCGAGAAGGCCCGCGCCGACAAGATGCTCGGCAACGAGGAGATCAAAGCGCTCATCACCGCGCTCGGGACCGGAATAGGGGATTACTTCGACATCAAGAAGCTCCGATACGGCCGGACCATCCTCCTCGCGGATGCCGACGTCGACGGGTCGCACATCAGGACACTCCTGCTCACTCTCTTGTATCGACACTTCAGGCCCCTGGTCGAAGACGGGCGCATTTACATCGGCCAGCCACCTCTCTATCGACTGCAGCTCGGAAAAGAAGTCCGGTGGGCGTACTCCGACAACGAGCGAGACAAGGCGATCAAGGAACTGAAGACCAACGCCAAGACCAAGCGGGACGACCGAAAGAAGGCCGCGGGCGAGAAGGCCGCTGCCGACGGGGACAAGTCGACCGCGCGCACGCGTCGGCGTGCCGCTGAGGAGGCCGAGGAGCAGGCCGAGGTCGTCTCGACGAATACCGACGAAGGCACCGACGATGGCAAAGGCGGCCGCGAGCCGGCGATCGCGCGGTACAAAGGACTCGGCGAGATGAACGCGGAACAGCTCTGGGACACGACGCTCAATCCAGCTACCCGCACGCTCCGACGCGTCACGCTCGAAGACGCGGAGCAGGCGGACCTCGTGTTCGACGAGCTCATGGGCAATGAGGTCGAGGGTCGAAAGAAGTGGATCATGGCGAATGCGAACAAGGCGGCCCTCGACATCTAGTGGCAAAGCTTTCGGAGCTCGGGGTCGATTTCCAGCACTGGTGCTTTGCGTGCGGCCAGCTGAATCCCGGCGGGCTGCACCTAGAGTTCGAGGTCGCGCGCGATCGCGCCGAGGCGCGCTATACCGCGCTCCAGCGTCATCAGGGCTACGACGGCCTGCTTCACGGTGGGGTCGTGACGGCGCTCCTCGACGAGGCCATGGGTTGGGCGATCTTCCACCAGGGCATCTGGGGTGTGACCGCGAAGATCAACGTTACCTTCCGGCAGCCGGTTCCGATCGGCGAGGACCTGCGTGTCGTCGGCGAGATCGCTCGCGACCGCGGGCGCCTGATCGAAACGCACGGTACGGTGGCGCGGGCTGGGGACGGTGTGGTGTTGGCCGAGGCTGAGGCGACGTTCTTGCGGATGCCGGAAGGCCGCCGCCGCGAGCTCGAGCAGCGCTACGCGGGCACCGACGGCGCGTTCGCGCGAGTCAAGGCTGCGGTCGAGGACGAGGAACGCGCGAGAGAACACGGAAGAACTTAGAAGAGTGAAAACGACCAAACGAGACAAGCGACGAGCGAATGACTCGCGAGGAGCAAGACGACCAACATTGAGCGTGTCGCGAGGCGCAGCCGAGAGATTGAGCAGGTAACGAAGTGATCGAAGAACCAACGAACGACCGCGTGATCGCCGTCGAACTCGAGCACGAGATGCGTCAGGCATATCTCGACTACTCGATGAGCGTCATCGTTTCGCGCGCGCTTCCCGATGTTCGCGACGGCCTCAAGCCGGTGCAGCGCCGGATCCTGTTCACGATGTTGGAAGAAGGCCTGCGGAACGATCGCCCGTTCCGTAAGTCGGCGAACGTCGTCGGCGTGGTCATGGCGAAGTACCACCCGCACGGCGATGTTCCGATCTACGACGCTCTCGTCCGGCTCGCGCAGGACTTCGCTGCGCGATATCCGCTCGTCCAGGGCCAGGGGAACTTCGGGTGCTTCACCGGCGAGACGAAGGTCGAGCTCTACAACGGCGATCAGAAGCCGTTCACCGAGCTCGTCGAGATGGCGCACAAGGGCCTGCGCGCCGAGATCTTCACCGTCGATCCGCACCGCAATGTGCGCATCAAGCCGCTTCGCGCGCCTCGTCTCGTGCGCCGCAACGACCCGGTCGTAAAGGTCACCCTCGAGTCAGGTGCGGAGATCGTGTGCACGCCGGATCACCGGTTCATGCTCCGCGATGGCACCTACCGCGAGGCGCAGCAACTCAAAGCGAAGGACCAGCTCATGCCGTTCTCGCGGACCGCGATACCCGAGCGGCTGCACCGCACGGGCGCGTTCCCGATCCCGGCCAGCCTGACCCAGAAGGTCAGCAAGGTCGAGCCCGCGGGGCGCGCGGACGTCTACGACCTGACCGTCGACCTGACGCAGAACTTCGCGCTCGCCGCCGGCGTCTTCGTCCACAACTCGATCGACGACGACCCGCCGGCCCACATGCGCTACACCGAGGCTCGCCTCGCCGCGATCTCGACCGAGATGCTCGCCGACATCGAGAAGGAAACGGTCGACTGGATGCCGAACTACGACAACCGGCATCAACAGCCCACCGTGCTGCCCGCGCGCGTTCCGAATCTCATCGTGAATGGGTCCGCCGGCATCGCGGTGGGCATGGCGACCAACATCCCGCCACATAACCTGCGCGAGATCGTCGCCGCCACGAAGCGCCTCATCGACGATCCCGAGCTGACGACGGACGACCTCTGCGAGACCGTGGTCGGACCCGATTTCCCCGGTGGCGCCGTCATCTACCGGTTCGACGAGCAACGCAACGTCGAAACGGGCGCGGCGGAGCGAGTCGACGCGATCCGCCGGGCCTATGCGCAAGGCCGCGGTCGGATCATCGCGCGGGCAAAGGCGCACAACGAGCAGCTGCGTGGCAACCGCGACGCGATCATCGTGACCGAGCTGCCGTACGCGGTGAACAAGGCATCACTCATCGAGAAGATCGCCGATCTCGTTCAGAACAAGAAGCTCGCGGGCATCTCCGACATTCGCGACGAGAGCGACCGCGAGGGCATGCGCATCGTCATCGAGATCAAGCGCGACGACGACAAGACCCTCGTTCTGAACAACCTCTACAAGCACACCGCTATGCAGTCGGCATTCAACTTCAACATGCTCGCGCTCGTCGACCAGCAGCCACGGACGCTGTCGCTCAAGGAGATCCTTCAGCACCACATCGATCACCGGCGCGAGGTCATCCGGCGGCGGACCGACCACGACCTGCGCAAGGCGAAGGAGCGCGCGCACATCCTCGAGGGCCTGAAGATCGCGCACGATCACATCGACGAGATCATCAAGCTCATCCGCGCGCACAAGGGCCAGGAGGTCCTCCTCGTCGGCAAGCTGCGCGATGGGTTCGGGCTCACCGAGCTGCAGGCCAAGGCGATCCTCGACATGCAGCTCCGTCGCCTCTCCGGACTGGAGCGCCAGAAGCTCGACGACGATTACCGCGAAACGATCAAGCTGATCTCCGAGCTCGAGTCGATCCTCGGGAGCCCCCGGCGGATCCTCGCCCTCATCAAGCAGGACCTCGACGAGATCGCCACGAAATTCGGCGACGATCGCCGGACCGAGGTCGTCGACGACACACCGCGGCAGCTCTCCGCGGAGGAGCTCGTCGCCGACGAAGACGTCGTCATCACCGTATCGAGCCGGAACTACGTGAAGCGGATGCCGCTTTCGACGTATCGCGCCCAGCACCGCGGGGGCCGCGGTGTGATCGGGATGGGCACGCGCGACGAGGACGACGTCGACTACCTGGTCGTCGCCCGGACCCACGATCGCCTGTACGTCTTCACCGACCGCGGCCGCGTCTTCGCGCTGAAGGTCTTCGAGCTACCGGACGCGAGCAGGACCGCGAAGGGGACGCCGATCCAGAACATCCTCGAGGCGATGCAGGCCGGAGAGCGCGTCTCCGCACTCGTGGCTCTTCGCGACACGAGCTCGGCCGAGCACCTCGTGATGGCGACGCGGAAAGGCTTCATCAAGAAGACGCCCCTCTCCGAATACGCGAACGTCCGCCGCGCCGGACTCATCGCGATCGCCTTGCGCAAGGGCGACCAGCTCGCGTGGGTCGCGCCGTGCACGTCGCAGGACCGCATCCTCCTCGCCACCCGCAAGGGCAAGGCGATCACCTTCAAGGCCACCGACGCGCGGCCGATGGGTCGGCAGACGCAGGGCGTCACCGGGATCCGGCTTCAGAAGGGCGACGAGGTCGTCGGCATGGGCATCGCCCGGCCTCGCACTGAGGCGCTCTCCGTAACCGAGAACGGATTCGGCAAGCGGACCGCGGTCGCGGAGTTCCCGACGCAGGGCCGCGGCGGTCAGGGAGTGATCCTCGCGGCGCTGTCGCCGAAGACCGGGAATGTCGCGGCGATCCAGATGGTCGACGAGGGCACCCAGGAGATCCTTCTCATTACCTCGAACGGTGTCGTGATCCGCACCCCGCTCGAGCAGGTGCGCGCTCTGGGCCGCGCGACGATGGGGGTGAAGGTCATGGCGGTAGGAGAAACGAAGATCGCGTCAATAGCGACTTTCACCATGACCCGTCCGGCCCAGACGCAGCTCGACCTGCCCCGCTGAACGCCGCAGGCTGCCGAGACGCAGCCAGGCGGGTTGCAATCGCGGCGCATGCTTGTCAGGGGTGCGTAGCAAAGAAACCCCAACGGTACTTTCTTCGACCGATTTGACGTTGTTCCAAGAGAACGCACCGGTATGGTGGCGCTCCTTGGGAGGGGCAACGAACTGATCACGCTCGACGACGTCAGCAAGCGATATCCGAACGGCACCGACGCCCTCCGCGATGTCGACCTCGAGATCGACTCGGGGGACTTCGTGTTCCTCGTTGGCTCCTCGGGTGCCGGGAAGTCCAGCCTCATCCGTCTCCTCATTCGCGAAGAGCTGCCGTCCTCCGGACGCGTATGGGTCGACGGTCAGGACGTCGTCCGCATGCGCCGATCGGCCGTGCCGAAGCTGCGCCGCCGCGTCGGCGTCGTGTTCCAGGACTTCAAGCTCCTCCCGCGGAAGACCGTCGCGGAGAATGTCGGCTTCGCGCTGCTCGTCACCGGCCACTCCGGCGAAGAGGTGCGCGAGGAGACCGAGCGCGCGCTCGCGCTCGTCGGACTTTCACAGCGCCGCGAACACTTCCCGGATCAGCTCTCGGGTGGTGAGAAGCAGCGCACCGCGATCGCGCGAGCGCTGGTGAGCCGGCCGAAGATCCTCATCGCCGACGAGCCGACCGGAAACCTCGACCCGGTCACGAGCTGGGAGATCATCAAGCTCCTCGTTCGGGTCAACGAGCTCGGGACCACGATGCTCATGGCGACCCACAACGCCGAGATCGTCAACGCGCTCCGCCGGCGGGTCGTCCACCTCGATCACGGGACGATCGTGCGCGACGAGCGCGAGGGCCAGTACGCGGCATGAGGCGGCTCGAATACATCGGCACGACAGCCGCGCAGGGCTTCTGGCGGAACCCCGTCATGAGCATCGCGTCGACGTTCACGATCGGCCTGATGCTCCTGCTGTTCGCGTTCTTCCTCGCGACTGACCGCGGCCTCCAGGCGGCCGTCGGCGTCCTCGAGTCGAAGGTCGAGCTGGCCATCTTCGTCGAGGACAACGCCCGCGTTTCGGATGTCCTCGCCCTCCGTGCACACATCGAGGCTGACCCGGCGGTTTCGCGGGTCGACTACGTCACCAAGGATCAGGCGATGGCCCGCCTCGTCGACATCGCCGCGAAGCGACCGGACATCCAGATCGTCGACACGTCGTCGAACCCGCTCCAGGATTCGCTCGAGATCAAGCTGGCACACGCCCAGGACGCGCAGCGGGTCGCCGCCTCCCTCCGCGAGGAGATAGGGAAGGGCGTCGTCAGCGACGTCGTGGACAACCCCCAGGTCGTCGACAAGCTCCTGACGATCACGCGGGTCCTCTCGGTCGGCGGGCTCGCCGTGCTCGCGATGATGCTCATCGTCGCGCTCTTCGTGATCGTGAACACCATCCGCATCGCGGTCCACGCTCGGCGCGACGAGATCGAGATCATGAAGCTCGTCGGCGCCACCGACTGGTTCGTGCGGTGGCCCTTCATCCTCGAGGGAATGCTCGTCGGCGCCCTCGGCGCCGTTGCCGCGACCGCCGTCGTTCTCGTGGCAGCCGGACCGGTGATGGGAGCGATGGTCAACTTCATCGAGATCCTTCCGCTCTCGTTCGGAACGACCTTCGTCTGGCAGCTCGTCGGGAGCGTCTTCGCCCTCGCCCTCCTCGTCGGCGGCGGCGGGGCAATGCTGTCGGTGCGGACGCACCTCGCCAAATGAGACTCGGAAGAGCCTTGACCCCGACCTCCGAGCGGTGCGACGATGCGTCACGCATGGGAACTCCCCGGATCGCTCGGGGAGGTGGGGTTTGGAGGATGCGCGCCGCGCGCGCGACTACGGTCGCGTTCGTTGTCGGCGCGGTCCTCGCTTCCTTCGCGCAGCCTGCTTTTGCCGACGATCCCATCACGGCCGCGCTGAAGCGCAAGGAAGAGCTCGAGCGCGCCGTCCAGATCTCCCGCGCGAACGCCGAGCGGTACCAGGCCGTCGCCAACCAGTTCCAGGCGGTCGTGAACCAGACCAACGCTCGGATCTCGGACCTCGCCGAGAAACAGGCGAACGCGCAGTCCGAAGCCGACCAGCTCTTCTACCAGATCCAGATCGCCGAGGAGCAGCTCGCGCTCGTCACGTTCCAGCTGGACGAGACGAAGGCGCTCTCGGACTCGCTGACGGCCGAGGCCACCGAGGAGACGAAGCAGCTCGCGTCGCAGGAAGACATCTACGCACGCCACCTGCGCACGACCTACCGCCAGGCACTCGTCAGCCCCCTCGAGATGCTTCTCTCATCCTCGTCGCTCACCGAGTTCGCGAATCGCCTGCAGGCGATGATCGTCATCAACCGGCAGGACGTGCAGCTCGCGAACGAGATCCGCACGCTCCGGGCCGACACGCAGGACAAGCAGGATCAGGCCTCCACCAAAGAGAAGGAGATCCTCGGCCTCGCCGACCAGATCACGACCCAGCGCTCACAGCTCGCGACCGCGAAGACGAAGTACGACAAGCTCGTCGCCGAGGCGCAGACCGCCATCGACGCGGAGGCGGCGTCAGCGCAGGTCGCGGCGCAGCAGCGGCAATCGGCGCAGGGCCAGGTGAGCCAGACCAATCAGACCACCGCGACTCTGACGCGGCAGCTCGACGAGGCCGAGGCGCAATACGAGGCCCTTGCGGCGCAGGCCGCCGGCGGCAGCGGGCTCGGCGCGTTCAACGGGACCACGCTCTCGATGTGGCCGCTCCGCGGACCGATCACCTCGGGCTTCGGCGCGCGGTGGGGCGGTTTCCACAACGGCATCGACATCGCGGCACCGAAGTACACCCCGATCCGGGCCGCGTCGGCCGGGAAGGTCGTGACGGTCGGCCGCCCGTACCTCGCGTACGGTGACACGGCGGTCGTCGTGATCATCGCCCACGGCTTCAACTTCTCGACGCTCTACGGGCACCTCGACGACCTGCACTGGCCGATCGTGACCGTCGGGCAGACCGTGTCGGCCGGCCAGATCATCGCGTACGTCGGGATGACCGGCTGGACGACGGGCCCACACCTTCACTTCATGACGATCGTGAACGGCCGCGCAGTCAACCCAATGGGCTATCTCCCGTAATCCGCCGCAGACGGATTACGGGCGCCACTCTTCGCTAGCGCGAGGTCCGCACCCAGACACACACGCGCCGTTCTCCAGTGAATCCGCTGCGACATTGACGGTTTAAGGGCGGCATGTGAGCATCATTTCCGAAAGAAAGGAGGTGATGTGGAGTGGGCGATGCCAGTGGGAATCCAAAGACCCATGTGAGCTCACTTCAGCCTTTCGTAATGAATCGATCTGAGGTGAACGCGCACTAACTCACTGGGTCTTTGGTGACCCGGCAAAGGAGAGCGGCGGCAGAGATGTCGCCGCTCTTCGTTTTCACGGCCTAATCTCCTGCCATGCCCTCCCGAAAGCCCGAAAAGACAGCCGCGCCCGCTGAGCCCGAACGGCAGGTCCAGCTCGCCGAGAACCGCAAGGCCCACTTCGACTATCAGATCGAGCGGCGACTCGAAGCCGGCATCGCGCTGCGCGGTACCGAGATCAAATCGCTTCGCGCGGGGCACGCCAACCTGCGCGACGGATACGCGCGCGTCGAGAAGGGCGAGGTGTGGCTGCGCAACGTCCACATCGCGCCGTGGGCGAACTCAGCGCACGACAACCACGATCCTCTGCGCCCGCGCAAGCTCCTGCTCCACAAGCTGGAGATCGGCGAGCTGGTCGGCACGATCGCGCAGAAGGGCTACACGCTCGTCCCGTTGCGGATGTACGTGAAGCACGGCAGAGCGAAGATCGAGCTGGGCATCGCTCGCGGCCGCAAGCGATACGACAAGCGGCAGGTGATCAAGGAACGCGAGGCCACGCGCGAGATGGACGCCGCCATCAAGAGGCGCGTCGGCAGAGGCTAGCCCGCTGGCTCGAGGATCGGGAGCTTCGCGCGGCTGGCCGCGTCCACACCGACGGTCTCGGCGAACTGGCTCTGATAGAGGCCGTAATAGAAGCCCTTCTTGCGCAGGAGGTCGGCGTGATCGCCGAGCTCCACGATCCGGCCGCCGTCCATCACGACGATCTCGTCCGCGTTTCGGATCGTCGAAAGGCGGTGCGCGATGACGAAGGAGGTCCGGCCCTGACGTAGCCGCGCCATCGCCTGCTGGATGAGCACCTCGGTGCGCGTGTCGACGTTGCTCGTCGCCTCATCGAGGATGAGGATGCTTGGATCGGCGAGGAACGCGCGCGCGATCGTGACGAGCTGCCGTTGGCCCGCCGAGATGTTCGACGCCTCTTCTTCGAGCAGCGTGTCGTAGCCGTCGGGAAGCGTGCGCACGAAGGGATCGACGTGCGCGGCGGTCGCGGCGGCGACGATCTCGTCCAGCGAGGCGCCTTCCTTGCCGTAGGCGATGTTGTCGCGGATCGTGCCGGCAAAGAGCCAGCTGTCCTGGAGCACCATGCCGACCGCTCGCCGGACCGCGTCGCGCGGCAGCTCGCGAGTGTCCGTCCCGTCGAGGCGGATCGCGCCACCGTCGATGTCGTAGAAGCGCATGAGCAGGTTCACGATGGTGGTCTTTCCCGCGCCGGTGGGGCCGACTATGGCGACGGTCTCTCCTGGGCGCACGTCGAGAGAGAAGTCCTCGATGAGCGGCTTGTCCGCCAGGTAGCGGAACGAGACGCGGTCGAACTCGACGTGACCGCTCGTTGTCCGTGGCGCCGCGGCGCCGACGCGGTCGGGCGTCTCTTCGGGGGCGCCCAGGAATTCGAACACGCGCTCCGCAGACGCAAGGCCCGACTGCAGAAGATTCATCTGCGCCGCGATCTGCAGAAGGGGCATCGTGAACTGCCGCGAATACGCGATGAACGCCGTCACGTCACCAAGGCTCATGGCCCCCGAGGCGACGCGGTACCCGCCGATCACGGCAACGCCGACGTAGTTCAGATTCGAGAGGAACTGCATGGCCGGCTGGATGATCCCCGACAGGAACTGCGCTCTGAAGCTCGCTCGGTAGAGCCGCTCGTTCTGGTCATTGAACTGTCGGATCGCACTCTGGCGGCGGCCGAACACCTGAACGAGCGCGTGCCCGCTGTGCATCTGCTCGACGTGCCCGTTCAGCGCGCCGGTCTCCGCCCACTGGGCGATGAACTCCTTCTGCGAGCGACCTGCGATCACGATCGTGACGGCGAACGACAGCGGGATGGTGATGATCGAGATCAACGCGAGCAGCGGACTGATCCACAGCATCATCGCAAGAACGCCGATCACGGTGAGCGCCGACGTGAGCAGCTGGGAAAGGCCCTGCTGGAGAGTCGTCGCGATGTTGTCGACGTCGTTCGTCACGCGGCTCAGAAGATCGCCGTGCGCGTGGCTGTCGAAGTACCTGAGCGGCAGCCGTGCGAGCTTCTCCTCGACCTCTCGCCGCAGGCCGTACACCGTCCGCTGCGCGACGCCGGCCATGATGTAGGCCTGCGCCCACGCGAGCAGCGAGGCGAGGACGTAGACGAACACGGCGAGCGCCAGCACTTGTGCGAGCGCGGTGAAGTCGATGCCCACCCCGGGGATCGCGTTGGTGGCGGCGAGAACATCGGCGATCTGGCCCTTGCCCTGTCCCCGCAGGAGCTCGACCGCCTGCTCCTTCGATATCCCGGCCGGCAGGGTCTTGCCGAAGACGCCATCGAAGATGATGTTCATGGCATTTCCCGTGATCTTCGGTCCGACGACGCTGAAGACCACGCTGAGCGAGCCCAGGACGACGACGAGGGCGATGACCGCTCGTTCGGGACGAAGGCGCGCGAGCAGCTTTCGGAGCGTGCCGCGGAAATCCTTGGAGCGTTCGACCGGAGCGCTGAGGCCCATGAAGGGTCCGCCACGCTGGCCCGCCTGCGGCCGGCCTCCGGGACCACGACCCTGCGGCCTACCCATCATCATGCCGCCGCCGCCCCCAGCTGCGACTCGACGATCTCGCGGTATTCCGCGCTGGTCCGCATCAGCTCGGCATGCGTGCCGCTTCCGACGACCCGCCCCTCGTCCAGCACGACGATGTGGTCGGCGTGCAGGATCGTGCTCACGCGCTGCGCGACGATGATCACGGTCGCATCTGTGGTCTCCGCCTTGAGCGCCATGCGGAGCCGAGCGTCGGTACCCGCATCGAGCGCGGAGAAACAGTCGTCGAACAGGTAAACAGCCGGGCGCTTCACGATCGCGCGCGCAATGGCGAGTCGCTGACGCTGTCCCCCCGAGACGTTCGTCCCGCCCTGGTCGATCGGCGCCTCCAGCTGGCCGTCCATCGCGGCGACGAAATCCCGCGCCTGGCCGACCTCGAGCGCGCGCCAGAGCTCTGCGTCGGTGGCGTTCTCGTTGCCGAAGCGCAGGTTCTGCGCGACCGTGCCCTTGAAGAGATACGCGGTCTGCGGGACGAGCCCGATCCGCGACCAGAGCGCGTCCAGCGCTTGCGCGCGGACGTCCAGGCCATCGACGAGCACGGCGCCCCCGGTGACGTCGAAGCTTCGTGTCACGAGGCTCACGACCGTGCTCTTTCCGGAGCCGGTCCCGCCGATGATTGCCGTGGTTCGGCCGGGTCGCGCTTCGAACGTCAGACCGTGCAGCACCGGCCGCTCGCCGTGCGGGTACGCGAAGGTGACGTCCGCGAACGCGACGAGGCCCGACCGTCGCTCCGGCGCGGCCGGACGGAGCGGTTCGGTGATCGACGGCGTCGTCTCGAGCACTTCGACGATCCGCTGCGCGCTCGCCTCAGCCCGCGGGATGAGGATGACCATGAATACCGCGGTCATCACCGCGAACAGGATCTGCATGATGTACTGCAGAAATGCGGTGAGATTGCCGATCGGCATGTCGCCGCGATCGACGAGTCCGGCGCCGAACCACAGGATCGCGACCGTCGACAGGTTCATGATCGCGAGGAGGGCCGGGAACGCGAGCGCGAAGATCCGGTTCACACGGAGCGAGGTGTCGGTCAGATCCGCGTTGGCCACCTCGAACCGGACGCGTTCGGAGTCGACTCGTATGAACGCGCGCACGACCCGGACGCCGGTGATCTGCTCGCGGAGCACCTGCGTGATGCGGTCGATCTTCACCTGCACCTGTCGGAAGAGCGGCACCGCCCGCAGGAGCAGGACGCCGATGACCGCGGCCATGAGCGGGACGATCACGACGAGGAGCCACGAGAGCGTCGCGTCCTCGCGAACGGCCATCACGATCCCGCCGATCGCGATGATCGGGGCGCTCACGAGGATCGTGAGCGCGATCTGCAGGAAGAGCTGCACCTGCTGAACGTCGTTCGTGTTGCGGGTGATCAGGGACGCCGTCCCAAAGCGATTCATCTCGCGCGCCGAAAAGCTCTGCACGCGATCGAACACCGCGGCTCGGACATCCCGGCCGACGCTCATCGACGTCTCTGAGGCGAAGTAGACCGCGACGATCGCGAAAAGGCCGAGGAGCAATGTGATCCCGAGCATCACGGCGCCGGTGCGCCAGATGTAGTCCGTGTCGCCTTTGGCGACGCCGTTATTGATGATGTCGGCGTTGAGATTGGGCAGGTAGAGGTTCGCGACCGATTGGAGGAGCAGGAGCGCCGTCACGATCGCGACCTGACGCCGGTACGGCCCCAGGTACGTCCGAAGCAGACGGATCAGCACGGCTAACCGCCGAAGGCGGGCGCCGCCTCAGTCGGCTCGCCTTCCGTCAGACGGACCGGGGTACGACCGCGAAGCGGGACCTCCTGGAGGAACAGCGAGACGACCACCGCGAGTGCGGCGACGCCTGCCGCGATGAGGAACACATCATGGAGCGATGCGGCGAGAGCGCCTCGGATCGCCAGGAGGATCGGCGCGGGGATGCCCTGCGTAGCGGCCGGGCTGAAGATGGCCTGAGCGTTCCCAGCGTTCGCGGCCACCGAGCCCGCGAGCTGGGTTGGGACTGCGGCAGCGATCTTCGTTCCGAGCTCGTGTCCGAGCACCGAGCCGAGAAGAGCGACGCCGACGGTGCTGCCGATGTTCCGCCAGAACTGGATCTGGCTCGAAACGACTCCGAGAAATCTCGCGTCCACCGCGCTCTGCGTGGCGTTCAGGTACAGCGGCATGCCGACGCCGACGCCGAGCCCGACGAGGACCAGATCGCGCACGACCTCGATCTCGGGCGTTCCGACGGTGACCTGTGAGAGCAGCAATAGCCCGACGGTCAGGATCACGGCGCCGACGGTGCCGAGATAGCGGTAGCGCTTGATCCGCACCATGAGCTGACCGGTAAGGACGCTCGCACTGATGAGACCGACCATGAGCGGGGTGATCAGAAGTCCCGAGTTCGTCGCCGGGATCCCGAGGACGCCCTGGTAGAGAAGGCTCACGAAGAGGATCGCGCCGAACATCGCGAACCCAAGCAGGAAGCCGATGACGGTGGATACGGCGAACGTCGGGTTCTTCCAGAGGTCGAACGGGACGACCGGGTGCGGATTGCGCCGCTCGATGAGGAAGAAGATCACGCCCATCACTACTGCGAGCGCGAGAAGGCCCAGCACCTCAGGAGAGGTGAGGTCGTGGTTCTGGGTGATGGAGAGCGCGATGAGGAGCGGGACCAGCGTCGCGGCGAGCGTGAAAGCGCCGGCAAAGTCGATATCGCGCCAGGAAGCGTTGTGGGCGACCCTGGGAAGGGTCACGAAGCACACGAGGATCGCGAGAACGCCGACGGGGACGTTCACGTAGAAGACCCACCGCCAGCTGAGGTTGTCGGTGAGATAGCCGCCGACGGTCGGTCCGACGACCGAAGCGATGCCGAAGATGCCGCCGAAGACTCCCTGCAGCTTCGCGCGTTCCGCCGGTGCGTAGAGGTCGCCGATCGTCGCGAACACGCTGGCGAACAGCACTCCGCCGAAGATGCCCTGGATGCCGCGGAATGCGATCAGCTCAGGCATGTTCTGCGCTTGCCCGCAGAGCGCGGACGCGAGGACGAAACCGATCATCCCGCCGAGGAGGAATGGCTTGCGACCAAAGAGGTCGCCGAGCTTCCCGGCGATCGGCGTGAGGGTGGTCGATGCCACGAGGTACGCCGTCGCGACCCACGCGAAATAGTCGAGACCATTCAGGTCGGCGACGATGCGGGGGAGCGCCGTCCCGACGATGGTCTGGTCGAGAGCGGCGAGGAAGAGGGCGAGGCCAACTCCCACGGTCGCGAGGATTCGTGCGTTGCGGGTCATCTCACCGGACATTTGTTGACTCCTTTGTGGTGGCGAACGCCTCCTGCAGATCGGCGAGCGCGGCCGCGATGCGCGAGCGCTTGTCGGCCGACAGGCTGGCGATGATCTTCGCGACGGGCGCGGTCATGAGCTCACCGACGCGTTCGATTTCGCGCCTACCGCGAGCGGTGATCTCGACGACGACCACGCGGCGGTCGTTTCGATCCTCGGAGCGTCGGACGTACCCATCGCGCTCGAGCGAGTCGACGAGCTCGGACACCGATGCGGGCGTGAGCGCGCAGCGCTGCGCGATCTCGCCGCTGCGTCGCGGCGACTCCACGAGCTGCCACAGGATTCGCGCACGCTCGAGGGTGATCGCGCCACGCTCGTGGGCGACCTGCCCGGCGATCTTTCCGATCCGAGGGAGGAGCGACAGCAGCATTCCTGCGAGACGAGCGTCCTCAGTGGTCGGCGCTCGCGAGGCCGGTCGCTCCGGCGCGATCGTCATATGTTCGTCCTCCGAATAGTTAGGGAGATGAACTATATGGACACCGAACCAACGAGCACAACGTTCGCTTTGTTGCAGTTGGAATCGAACGCGCGGTCTAGCCGGCCCCTGACTCCACGAACGGCTGCTCGATGTCCGCGGCGAAGAACTTCCGGCCGCCGCAGGTGGGGCACCGTTCGGGCTCGCGCTCGCCATGCGAGATCGTCCCGCAGGCCTCGCAGCGGAAGTGCTTCTGACCGCCCTTGGCGCGCACGACGGCGGGCGCCTCCGCGAGGAGCTGCCGGATCTGGCCGAGCTCGTTCGCGATGCGAAGCGGGTCGATACCCGAACCGGTCTGGTCCGCCTCGACGAGGCGGTTCATCAACGCGTCGAGCCGCACAAGCGCTTCTTTCAATGGACGGCCTCCCCGCCCGAGAGAATAGACGGGTCGCGCCTGGCGCGAGGATCAGGCCGCGCGACTGACCTTCGCGGGTTCCGCCCCGATCGCCCGCGCACCGACCAGGTAGGCGACCACGCCAACCACGACCACTGCGACGTAGACGCCCGCGCCCATCGCTGGTAGCGCGAGCGTTCGGTCGAGGGAGTAGGCGCCCGGATCGGCGAGGCCGTTGATCACGGCGATCGCGCCGAGCGTGAACGGGAACTCGATGCCGCCCTTCGAGTTCCAGAAGCCCTTGCCCCAGTGAGCGCGCGCTATCGCGACGCCCATCTGGACCGTCAGCGCCGCCGCGACGACGGGCAGCAGGAAGCCGAAGGCGAATGCGACACCGCCGGCGAGCTCGGCGAATGCCGAAACCCACGCCCAGAAGGCCGCGGGTCGCATGCCCATCCGGCTCATGCCCTGGGTCCATCCGGCGAGGCCGGGACCTCCCCACACCCCCAGGACTTTCTGCGCTCCGTGCGCAGCGATGACGAGGCCCACGACGACACGGACGAGCGCGAGTGCGAGATCGGTGCTGATAACGGACGTGATGGTCATGGAGACGCCTCCCGCCGCCGACGCGGCACGACACATCCCACAACGAGCCGCTTCGAGTGTCTATTCCGCCACTCGCTCGTATCGTGCGTGCGTGCGCCTGGACCACGTGGTGATCGCGGTGACGGATTTCGCGCGTTCGAACGCCTTCTATCGTGACGTCCTCGGCGCGGACGTGGTCGAGATCGATGGGCGAACCGCCTACCGTGTGGGCGGCCAGCAGCTCAACGTGCACGGCCCGGGAACGCGGCCGGCGATGGTCGCGCGTCTACCGGTCGTTCCCGGCAACAGCGACCTCTGCTTCGAGTGGGACGGGCCGATCGACGGTGCGATCGAGCATCTCCGAGCCCGGGGCGTGGGGATCGAGGCGGGGCCGATGACCCGCGGCGGAGCGAAGGGCCGTGGGACGAGTGTGTATTTCCGAGATCCCGATGGGACCCTGCTCGAGCTCATCTCGTACGCCTGACTAGTCCCTGGCGCCTCGACCGATCCGCCGCGCGAACTCCGGCATGGCGGTCACGAGCGTCGCACAGTCTTTCGGTGCGAGGCTCGTCGTACGGCAGAGCACCTGGTCGCGCTGGATCTCCCATGTCAGCGCGAGATGCGGAGCCTCGTCGACCAGCCAGGCCATGAGATCGACGTCGAGCAGGGCGGTCGCGAATCCGCGATCCTGCGAGATCACGCGATAGCGCGCGTTGAAGTCGCCCCATTCCAGACGAACAGGGTCGCCATCGGCACGAGCGGGGAGCGCGGCCGACGCCGGCTCGACGACGATGTGCGGCCGCTGCCCATCCACGGTCACGACGGCGCAGCTGAACCGAATGGGTTCGGATCGCGCGTGTTCGTTGGGTTCGTCGTCTGAGTCGAGGCGCAGCCGGTAGAGAAAATCGAACGCGACCAGGTCGACACCGCCGATCGTCCCGGTGATGAAGTTCTCGCAAGTCTGCTCGACGCCTCTCGAGAAGAGCTCGAACGGATAGCGGAACGCAGTCGACCCGGGGTAAGCCGGGTCGGTCCTCGAGAAGCGAAGACCGAGACGGGTGGCGATCTCATTCATCTCGTCAGCGCGCGAAAGCTCGCGACGGAAAAAATCGAGGTAGAGCGGCGCGAAGATCGCCGCGATAGCGCCGCCGACGAGAGCGAAGATGAAAAGGGTGAGCGGCACGAGCGGATTGTCCTGTAGCGACTTCGCGGCTGTCGCTCTGTAGCCGCCGTAGGGTCGTCCCTGTAAGGCGCTTCGCGCCTTCCAGAACGTCGTCGGCCGGCCGGAGTGAGCTGCGGCTCCCTCCGCCGGCCTCCTAGTTCTGTGGAGATGGGGGAGGGTCGAACTCCCCGTCCAAGGCCTGCGCGCGGATCGCTTCTACGAGCGTAGTCGGCGTTTTTTTGTCTCACGGAACGAGGCGCGCACCGACACGCTCCTCGTTCTCGCCAGGTCGGTTTACTTGAGCCCGCCTACCGGCCGATCGGCGGGCCGCAGCTCCGCTTATATCGCCCTTCCCGGCCCGCGGAGCGGAGACCGGGAGGACGTCTCACTGACTAGGCAGCGAGAGCGTAAGAAGTGTTGGCAGTTGTCTGCCTGCCGTTCGGATTAACGAGGAGGAACGGCGTTCCTCGGCTCGCGGCGGTCCGTCTGCCTGCCCTGTCGAAACCACGCATCCCCGTGGCCCCGTCTGGGCCAGACAATTGTACCGATGATGCGTGAGCGAGGAGCGATTTACTCGCGAGGAGCGAATCCGTCAGCCGTGAGCTCGTGGCGAGTCACGGAGGCGAAGCCGACGGGACGAGCTGCTTGATGTGGAAAGGTGAGCTGGTGGTCCTCAGCGTGATATGCGCTGCGTTCGTGACCGCATGCTCGGCCGCGCCGGCGGCAAAGGCGTCGCCTACGAGGGCTCCGATCGCCTCGCCGAGCACCGCCCCGCCGACCGCAACCGCGACTCCCAGCCCCGGTATCCGCTACGTCGCGATCGGTGCGTCCGACAGCGTCGGGGTCGGCGCGAGCGATCCGGCGAACGGGTCGTGGCCGGCGATCATCGCGTCGCGTCTCCCGGCGGGATCGCCGCCGTACACCAATCTTGGCGTTTCGGGCTCGCTCGCGCTGCAGGCCGTGACGCAGCAGCTGCCCGGGGCGATCGCGCAGAAACCGACGCTCGTCTCGGTCTGGCTCGCGGTCAACGACCTGAACGCGACGATCGAGCCGGCCTCGTTCGCCGACGCGCTGGGGCAGACCGTCGACGGCCTGGTGCAGAACACCGCCGCGACGATCTTCGTCGGCAACGTTCCCGACCTACGAGCGGTCCCGGTTTACGCGGGCGCCGACAAGACGCGCCTTTTCGCGGGTATCCAGGCGTACAACGACGCGATCGCCGCGATCGCGGCGCGCAATCCAAATCGCGTCAAAGTCGTCGATCTCTTCACGGGCAGCGCGGCGCTCGTCTCGACGGCGACGGTATCCCAGGATGGCTTCCATCCTTCCGATGACGGCTACCAGCTGATCGCCGACCGCTTCGCGAACGCGATGCGCGCGAACGGGATCCCGCTG
Organism: Candidatus Limnocylindria bacterium; assembly: GCA_036570125.1. Lineage (GTDB taxonomy): Bacteria > Chloroflexota > Limnocylindria > P2-11E > P2-11E > 3-1-20CM-2-70-9. The sequence continues at coordinate 2,555 of DATCPK010000155.1, read as the reverse complement.
AAGGCTTAGTCCGCGGGGCTCTCGATCACCACGCGCGAGGTCGTCATGCCCGTCGGCGCTATGAGCCGCACGGCGCCGGCCATGATCGCGCAGCCCGCGGTCATGAAGATCACGCCGATGAGAAGAACGACGCGCGGATCGGCGACGCCGAGAAGCGCCGCCGCGACGAACGGTGCGGCGGTGCCCCGGATGCCCATGAGCAGCGACTGCGCGGTGGCGTACTCGCCGATCTTGTCGCGAGGGGCGATCTGGACGATGTTCGTGAAGAACGTGATCTCTCCGCCCGCATTCACGATGCCTCCGACGATCGCGACCGGTATGAGGAGCCACACGTCGGCTGCGGCGATGTAGCCGATCGGGATGAGCAGCGTCACGACGGTATTCAGAAGCGTGAGGCGGATCGAAGATCCGCGATCGATCATCCGGCCCCAGATCAGGTAGGCCACGATCATGGTGGCCGACGAGACCGCGGTCATCGCACCGATGAACGAGTTCGACGCGTTGAAGTGGTCGACGAGCAGGATCGGATAGACCGCGACGTTCATCAGGTTGCCCATCCCGAACACCGTGAACGACAGGAGCAGCCGCCGGTATTTGTGGTCGGCCCAGACGTCGCGCGCGATCACCCCAAGAGATCGGCGCGTCGCCACCTTTGCCGATCCGTCGTAGCGGACCCAGAAGAACGCGATCGCGCCGGGCAGGCCGATGAGCGCGGCGGCCGCGAAGACCCACGAGGCCGGGATGACGTCGATGAACGTCCCCGCGACCGCGGCGGCCGCGATGCCCGCGATCGCACCGCCGATGCGCACGTTCGCCATGGCCGAAGCGCGCTCACGGTCCGGGTAGATGCCGTGCATGAGGGCGGTGTACGCGCTGATGTTCGCGACGCTGATGATGAAGGTGACGACGGTCGTCATCGCGAGCATGAGCGGTGTCGCGGCGAACAGGACCCCAGCAAGGAATACAGCACGCGCCAGCGTCACGGTGCCGGCTACGACTCTCACTTGAGGGAAGCCCATCAGCAGGTACGCCGAAATCGGAGAGAGCAGGTGTCCGACGAAGGGCGCCGCGATCACGATGGCCACGTCGATGGTGGAACCACCGAGACGGCGGACCACGATCGGCATGAACGTGATGAGCACGGCGATATAAACACCGCCGCAGATCGCGCTGAATGTGTCGATCCGGAAGTTACGGCGAACGCGCGAGGGCGACCAGTTGCCATCCATGCGAGGAACCGAACGCTAGCGCGCCAAGAGGCGCTTTCGAAAGGCCCCCGAGGGGGCTATTTAGGGTCGATCTCGCGGACCGAAGTTCGACCCCGGCCGGTATCCACCGGGTCTCGGACCAAAGCCGCGGCGCGGCCCGTAGCGACCGGGTTCGCCGGGTCCGCCGGGCCCTCGGAAACCGCCGGGGGCTCGTGGACGGAATGGCGCCGGGCCGCGCGCCCCCGGTGCGGTCGAGCTGATGACCACTCGGCGATTCGGATCCACGCCCACCGATTCGGTCTTCACGCCCGGCGTGTCTTGCACCGCGAGGTGCACGATCCGCCGCTCGTACGCGAGCATCGGCTCGAGCGTCACGGCCTGCCCGCTCGTCTTGACGCGCGACGCCACGCGCCGGGCGATCTCGCGAAGCTGCTCTTCGCGACGCCGGCGATAGCCCTCGATGTCGAGGGGAATGTGGACCGTGCGCCCCACCCGCCGCGACGTGATCGCGGATGTGATCTGCTGCAGCGCGACAAGGTTCTCACCGCCGCGGCCGATGAGCGCGCCTAGGTCTGGCCCGAGAACCTCGATGCCCTCGTGACGCGGGCCCTCATCGAGTGCGACCTCCGCCTCGACGCCCATGAGCGCGAGCAGGTCGCGCAGCACGCCGACGCCTGCCTCGAGGTCTTCGGCGAGCGCAGGGGCCGCTTCCTCGCGCTCGGCGTCCTCACGTTCCTCGCGTCGTTCCTCGCGCTCGCGTATCGCGTCGGGTCGCCGCGGAACTTCGGCCTCGTCGATGACCGGCTCGGGCTCGGGCGGCGCGTCTTCCTCGACGAAGGTGATGAGCACTCGCGCGTCCTCACCTCCGATGCCCAGGACGTTCGCCGGCTTTCCCTTCTCGAGCACCTCGTACTCGACGTCGGTGCGCTTTTTCCCGAGTGACCGAAGACCGCGCTCGATCGCTTCCTCCACGGAACGGCCCGTGAACTCCTCCCCACGAAGCGGACTCATCGCTTCCTCCTCCTCCCGCGGCGGCGTCCGCCACCGTTGCCGTTCCGGCGTGACGCCGTCACGGCTTCATCAGGCTCCTCCATGTCGTGCTCGGCCTCGCTGATCGCGGCCTGCTCGCGCGCCCGCATGGTCTTGTCCGCGGGCGTCGGGATGTTCGCGAGCGGCGGGATAAAGCGCGGCAGCTGGCCCCATCCCATGACGAAGTACTGCTGGATGATCTGGAAGATCGTCGTCGTGATGTAGTAGATGAAGACTCCTGATGCCAGCGTCCGGAAGAAGACGATCGTGATCAGAGGTAGGTAGTAGGTCATCGATTGCATCGTCTTCTGCGTCGGG
>DATCPK010000154.1:0-3181 GCA_036570125.1 Candidatus Limnocylindria bacterium | reverse complement strand
GCTCAGCGACGACGACCAACGCGCGCTCGCGGGCGAGGCGGCCGCGCTCGGATACACCAGCGTGTGGACACCGATCGGCGATACGCGAGAGCCGTTCGACGTCTGCGCGATCCGGACCGAGTCCAGCGGCCTTCCGACCGGCATCGCCGTGGCGCCGATTTCCTCGTGGCCCATCGAGAAGCTCTCCTCTGCATCCAAGGAAACACTCGAGCGATGCCATGGAAAGTTCACGCTCGGCATCGGAGCCGGTCGAACGAACGACGCTCCGATCCGCGTCATGCGCGAGGCGATCGACGCATTGCACGCGCGTGTGCCGGGCCTCCGCGTTTATCTCGGCGCGCTCGGACCACAGATGCTCCAACTCGCCGGTCGGCGTTACGACGGAGCCGCGCTCAACTGGTGCAGCGCGGAGCAGGTGCGCTGGAGCCGCGAACGCGTCGCCGCTGGGGCCCGCGCCGCTGGTCGCGATCCTTCGTCAGTCCAGATCCACGAGTACATCCGCGTATGCATCGATGACGACGAACAGTCCGCGCCCCTCGCGTTCGCGAAGACAGTGATGACGTATGCGGTTGCGCGGCCGGGGGCCGACAAGACCAAAGGCTATCGCGCGCATTTCGCGCGGATGGGATTCGACGCGGCGCTCACGGATCTCGAATCGCGACGCGACAGCGGTGCGAGCGAGGACGAGCTCGCGCGGATCTTTCCCGACGAGCTTCTCCGCCGAGTCGGCTACTGGGGCAAGCCCGATGGCGCGCGCGCCGCTTTCCTCCGGTTGGCCGAAGGCCTCGACATCGCGGTGGTTCGCCTAGTGCCGGGTCGCCGCAATGACCTCGACGCGGCGCGTCTAGCGTTCCGGGCCTGCGCGCCCGCCTTTACCGGACCTGCTCCGCGAGGCTGACGAGATCGCGCACCAGTCGCGATCGCGATGCGATCTCGTACGTCATGCCGTTCTCGGTCCAGCGCACTGCGCTGAGCGACGTGGCCTCGACGGAATAGTTCGCGGCGTACCACCCGCGAACCGAGAGCGCATCGGCGGACACGTCGGGAGGAGGAACGATCGCCGGCACGCCGGGCAGCATCGCGACGAATACGATCGCGTTCGAGCCTCGCAGGCGGAACGAGCGGAGGGTCGGCGCGGGTCGCGCCGGGCCGTAGATGCCGTCGACGCGCTGGGGCAGGACCTCGACCGCGACGTCGGACGGAAGCGCGAGGTCGAGCGTCACCGGCAGCTTTTGCTTCGCGAAGGCCTGGTCCAGGACGGATGGCCCCGTCTCGACGAAGCGCGGCGGCGCGGCGTGAGGAAGTGCGGCGCTCATCAGGAGAGCCGCAGTAGCGATAGCGGCCGACGCGACGGACAGCACGACACCAAGGCGAGGCGAGATCGACCGCTGCGGCGTCGCGCCCTCGAGGTCGAGGATCACGCCAACATTCTCCGCCGACCCCCTAAAAGTCCTTGATCGCGCCTTGGGCCGTCGCGTATCCCCAGACGTCCAGCTCGGGAGCTTCGAGTCCGTTCAGCGTCAGGATCGTTCCGATCTGCGACCGGTGGTCACTGCCGTGATGCGAGAACTGCACGAGCGGCACCCAAAGCTCGAGATCCATCTTGCGCCGCTCGTCATGTTTCTTGCTGTCGAAGTCGAGCTCCTTCGATTTGAAGAGCTGCTCGACTGCGTCACGAACGCGGGCGAGACGCGACGCGATCTCGTCGGGCGGTGCGGTGAGCTCGATGAACGGCTGCGGTATCACGCCGTACGTGTTGAGGTATCCCTCGTTCGCGCGAACGATGTGCGCGAAGGTCTTCTGGATCGAACCGTAGGTTCCCGGAGCCGTGAGCTGCCATTCCGCACTCGTAAGCGAGCGGCATCGCTCGAGCAGCTTTTCGGTCGCCCAGACGTCGTGTCGCAGCTGACGAAGCATCGGCGGTGTTGTCATGTGGCGCTCCTCATCGGTGCCATTTCTACTCCTCCGTCGTCGAGATCTTCATCGCGCGGCCGTAAGCCCACGCGCTCAACGCGGGCGGCTCGATCCCGTTCGCGCCAAGGATCGTCGTCACCTGTGTGCGGTGCTCGTTGCCGTGATGCACCACTTGCGCGAGCACGACACCGACGGTGGAGCGTCGTGGCTCGTTCGTGACGATCACGCGCGTCGGGTCGTCCGAGGCCGCCACCTCCAGCAGCCGCGCGCCGGTCGCCGTCGCGATCGTCGCCAGCTCGTCGAGTGAATGCGGTGCGTCCGTTCGGCGAATGCGCCGGCCGAGGATCTCGCCGGTGAGGAGCTGCCCGTACCACTGCTCGGCGCCGACCAGGTGCTGCAGCGTTCCATAGAGGGTGCCGTACGTCCCGCGCGCGTTCGCATCGAGCTTCGCCGGATCGAGCGTTCGACAGAAATCGATGAGCGCACCGGTCGCCCACGTGTTGTGACGCAGGATGTGGTCGAGCGGCGAAGCTCCCACCGCTACGTTTGCAGTATTGGACTGCCGCGCTTAATGAATTTGCCGCGGCCCTTTCGGCCTGTGAACTTGTCCTTTTCGACGATGACCTCGCCCCGCGAGAGCACGACCGAGGCCTTGCCCTTCACCCGCCGCCCTTCGTAGGGGTTGTAGTCGACGCGCATGTGATGGGTCTTCGCCGAGATCGTCGAAGTCGTGCGGGGGTCCCACACCACGATGTCGGCGTCGCTGCCGACCGCGATCGTCCCCTTCCTCGGGAACATGCCCATGATCTTCGCCGGCGTCGTCGAGGTGACCTCGACCCATCGATTCAGCGTGATCCGCTTCTGCATGACCCCGCCGTCGTAGAGCAGGACCATGCGCGTCTCGACGCCGGGCGCGCCGTTCGGGATCTTCGAGAAGTCGCCGATGCCCAGCTGCTTCTGTCGTGGCTGCCCCATGTAGCCCTCATTCATGCAGAACGGGCAGTGGTCGGTCGACACGACCTGGAGGTCGTTGCGCGCGAGTCCCTTCCAGAGCTCCTCCTGATGCCAGCGTTCGCGAAGCGGCGGACTCATTACGTACTTCGCGCCGTCGAAGCCGGGCTCGTCGTAGTTGTCAATGGAGAGGAAGAGGTATTGCGGACACGTCTCCGCGTACGCCGGTAGCCCACGATCGCGGAAGAGTCGGACCTGCTCGAGCGCCTGCGACGACGACAGGTGGACGATGTACAGGGGAATACCCCCGGCCATC